>JBGTIC010000167.1:0-10830 GCA_041745895.1 Gammaproteobacteria bacterium | reverse complement strand
CTCCACCACCAGCTGGGGGCTGAGGAAGTACATGAATATGGATCTGCTACGTGAGTTGCCCGCGCGGGCTGCGCATGTGGCGTAACGATCAGACGGAGCCACCGCCTTCAGAGAAAGTGCGAAAGATTATTGACACTACCGCCGGATTGGGGAGGCTTGGTCCCGGCTCCTGCGCGAGTGGCTGCCCAGCAGCGGGCTGCAACTCGAAGTTCATCAGTCGGATGGAGGGCGAGATCGTCACGCTGTTTCGCAACGTTTTGGTGATCTGCGACGCTCAGGGCTGATCGGCCGAGATACAGTGGCCAGACACGCAACGGCGAGACATTCACGCAGCTGATGAAGCGCAAGATCGACTCCATCCGGGGCAAGGCGGTATATCACCGGCGAGTCGGCACGGTGGAGCCGGTGTTCGGGCATCTCAGCAGCATCGGGTTGAATCGATTTTCGTTACGCGGGCGACGAAAGGTCGATGCGCAGTGGAAGTTGCACTGCATTGTCCACAATCTGTGAAGATCCATCGATACGGCGCACAGCTTGGATAGTGCGAGGATGAAAACGAAAGTACACCGAATCAAACGGCGCTTCCTTCCAGATCCTGCACTAAAAGGTACCGCAACCTCGTCATGACTCACCGCGCGACGACTCACCAGTACACACCCCCGCATCCGCGGGTTTTTCTACAGGGTCGTTATGTGCCCTGAAAGGAGAACGTATGCCGACGGTCTTTGATCACTACGCAGTTTTGAAGCCGGACCTCCTCCTCGACGAGCTCGAAGTTGGCTCCGAGATCTACCAGGAGCTTGACGATCTGTACAACGGATTTCGCTCTCATACGTTGATTTCCGCACACCAGTTTTCGAAAGACTGGTCAACCTGGGAGAAGCATCCAGCAGGTGACGAAATGGTTGTCCTCCTTTCAGGTCGGGCCGAGTTTGTGCTCCGTCGAGAATCGGGCGATGAATCAATTGTTTTGGAGGACCCCGGCTCATTCGTCATTGTTCCAAGGAACACTTGGCACACTGCGCGCATCGCACAAGCAACCAGCGTGCTCTTTGTAACACCGGGTGAGGGAACTCAGAATGCCGTTTCGCCGCAAGTTGGCACATAATAAGCCGCTCAAGTTCGTTCCGCGCTTCACGCTCCACGGGACGCGGCATAGCCGCGCCGCTTGGCTCAGTCGTTAACCGCTGCGAGGTACCCGTCGACAAGCGACGAGATCTCTATAGCCAAGCACGTGGAGGCTGTCATGCCTGGCGGCGCCACGCTCTATGTCGCAAGCGTGGCAAAGACCCCGGAAGGCGTAGCGAACGCCCGGGCCACTCTTTCTAGAACCGCGCGGCAGTATCGTGTCCCCGCCCTAATGGTGAACAGCGTTGGGACGTGCGAGGGGAAGCTGGCCGGTGGGACACGCCAAATTATCGATGATCTGGCCACCCGAGCCGCCCAGCCACTGCTGCCACTGAGTCTGGCCGTGGGCGGCGGGTGCGGCCACCGCGAGGGCCAGCAACACCAGCGTAGTCACCATGCAACAAATAGTCGGTCGAGCAGTCATCGCCGTCTCCCCGGATCGAACTTCCCCGTGTGGCACGTACGCTAGGCATCCGGGGGACGCCCGAACATCCCATATTCATGGGAGCGCCCTGATCTCGAAGTCAACGCTCGGTGTATCACCGGAGTAGTCCGCTGCGAAACGCGCTTCGCCTTCAGCATCGAAAGCCGTCAAGCTGATGGGAAAAAAATTAAATCGGCATTCGGAGAAAAACATGGGCGCGAAGTATTTCGAGGCGCCGACCGAGCGGACTGGCGAGCTAGGACAGCTCGCAACGCCCAGTCTATAGGCCGATATGCTTTAGGTCGCTGGGGTTTCTGGGTGGCGGCAGCGAACCCCGGTACGGTGCTGTCAACCGCAACAGTCAGCGTAATAGACTGTTTTTACGTGCCTTTAGCCGCCGCTTCCCAGTGCCGACTGGTGAAAATAGTGCCAACGCAAAGGAGACCCTACACTCGGGGTCGTCAGATATCGAGATTCGCCACTGACAGGGCGTTTTTTTCGATGAACGCCCTGCGCGGCTCGACGTGATCGCCCATCAGTGTGGTGAAGATCTCGTCGGCAGCCACGGCGTCCTCGATCTTGACCTGCATGAGCCGCCGGGTTTCGGGGTTCACGGTAGTATCCCAGAGCTGCTCGGGATTCATCTCGCCCAGGCCCTTGTAGCGCTGGATATTCTGGCCGCGCTTTGCCTGGTCCATAAGCCAGTTGACGGCCTCGGGAAAGCTTGCCACCGGGTGGACCTGGTCACCACGCCGGACGTGCGCACCCTCACCGATCAGTTCCGCCATTTGGCGCCCCAGCGTGGCAATGCGCCGGTACTCGCCGGAGTCGAAGAATTCTCGCTGAATGCTGCGCGTCATCGTCACGCCGTGGTGGGTGCGGTGGACCTGCAGATTATAGGCCGCTGGATGCTCAATATCTCTTTCTAATTCAATGGCATAGCGCGCACTTGCGCCATTGTCGCGCGCGAGACGGGAGCCCAGGTCGGCGATCCAGCCGCGCATGAAGTCCGGATTGTCCATGCCATCGGCCGGCACCGGGGGCATCCACATCAGTTCACGCAGGATGCGTTCATCGTAGCGGCGAGCCAGGCGCTGGATGATCGCATTGATCTCCATGTACTGGGTCGCCAGCCGCGTCAAAGCCTCGGCTGAAATGGCCGGCGCGTCTGCGGCGACATGCAATGCGGCGTTTTCGAGCGCCGTGCTCAGCAGCAGCCGGTTGAGTTCGTTGTCGTCCTTGACGTAGTACTCCTGCTTGCCGCGCTTGACCTTGTAGAGCGGTGGCTGGGCGATATATACGTGGCCGCGCTGGATCAGCTCAGGCATTTGACGATAGAAGAACGTCAGCAGCAGCGTGCGGATATGCGAGCCATCCACATCGGCGTCGGTCATGATGATGATGCGGTGATAGCGAAGCTTGTCAGGATCGAACTCGTCCTTGCCGATGCCGCAGCCCAATGCGGTGATCAACGTGCCAACCTCCGCGGAGGCCAGCATCTTGTCGAAGCGCGCCTTCTCGACGTTCAGGATCTTGCCCTTCAGGGGCAGGATCGCCTGGGTGCGTCGGTCCCGGCCCTGCTTGGCCGAACCGCCGGCAGAGTCACCCTCGACCAGAAAGATCTCCGAGAGCGCCGGGTCCTTCTCCTGGCAGTCCGCGAGTTTGCCGGGCAGCCCTGCGATGTCCAGGGCGCCCTTGCGGCGGGTCATTTCGCGCGCCTTGCGGGCGGCCTCCCGCGCTCTGGCGGCGTCCACGACTTTTGCGACGATAGCCTTCGCCTGGGCGGGGTTTTCGAGCAGGAACTCATCGAGCGCCTGAGCGACGGCGGATTCGACCACTCCCTTCACCTCGGAGGACACCAGTTTGTCCTTGGTCTGGGAGGAAAACTTCGGATCAGGCACCTTGACCGACAGCACCGCGGTCATTCCCTCACGGGCATCGTCGCCGGTAGGGGCCACTTTCTCGCGGCGGGCAAACTGTTCGCGCTCGATATAGCCGTTGACCGTGCGCGTCAGCGCGGCGCGGAAGCCCGACAGATGAGTGCCCCCATCGCGCTGCGGAATGGTATTGGTGAAACAGAACATGTTTTCCTGATAGCCATCGTTCCACTGCAGGGCGACTTCCACCGTGGTGCCATCACGCTCGGCGGAAAAATGGATGACGGTGTCGTGCACGGGCGTCTTGTTGCGGTTCAGATGCTGTACAAAAGCACGAATTCCGCCTTCATATTCAAAGACTTCCCGGCGGTCCTGGCGTTCGTCGACGAGCTCGATGCGAACCCCTGAATTCAGGAACGACAGTTCACGCAGGCGCTTGGCCAGGATCTCGAAGTGGTAGGTCGTGTCGCGGAAAATCTCCACACTGGGCTTGAAGCGCAGGATCGTGCCCGTGCGATCGGTCGGGCCGACGACCGCGAGCGGGGTCACGGGGACGCCCATCCGGTATTCCTGGCGATGCACTTTGCCGTCGCGGTGAATGATCAGCTCAAGCTGCTCGGACAACGCGTTAACCACGGAAACACCGACGCCGTGCAACCCGCCGGAGACCTTGTAAGAGTTGTCGTCGAACTTTCCACCCGCGTGGAGCACCGTCATGATGACTTCGGCGGCGGAGCGGCCCTCCTCCGGATGCAGATCGACCGGGATGCCACGGCCGTCGTCCGCCACGGTAATGGAGTCATCCGCATGCAGCGTGACGGTCACCCGGCTGCAGTAACCGGCCAGTGCCTCGTCGATGGAGTTGTCGACGACTTCGAACACCATGTGATGCAGCCCAGTGCCATCATCGGTATCACCGATGTACATGCCGGGGCGTTTTCGGACCGCGTCAAGGCCCTTCAGGACCTTGATATTTCTCGAGTCGTAGGTGGGTGCGCTCATGCAGTGGTATCCGGGCAGGCGAAGCCCGACATTATAGCACCTGCGTAACCTTGCCCTGTTCCACGTGAAACAGCGTGTGGCGCAGCCCCTGTGTCAGGGCGGTCTCGCGCAGGCCGGTGACGACCCGCTGTGCGGGCGTTGCCCAGGCCGCCTCAAGCAGTCTGGCCTGGGCGTCGTCGTCGAGCTCCGCCGCAGGATCGTCAAGCAGCAGCAGCGGGGTCTGCGCGGCTTTTTCCGCATACAAAGAAATCTGCGCCAGTACCAGTGAGGCCGCAAGCAGCTTCTGCTGACCGCGGCTGACCAGGGCGCGCCCGGTTCGCTGTTCGACCTCGAGCGCGAGGTCGCCACGGTGCGGCCCATGCAACGTCAATCCAGAAGACAGATCGCGGGGCAGGCCTTCTTCCAGCGCCGATCCCAGGTCGCGACTTCTCGACCACCCCTGGACATGCCGCAGGTCGACGCGCAGCCCGGCCAGACGCGACGCCAGTTCGGCCACGCGGGGCGTCAGAGACAGGATGTAGCGTTCCCGCATAGCGGCGATCAGGGTCCCGGCCTCGGCCAGACCCTGGGTCCAGGGCACCAGGGCACTGCCCTCCACACCGGCCCGAAGTGCAGCGTTTCGCTGCCGGAGCAGCCGTTGGTAGCGTCGCCAGGTGTCCGCGAAGCCCTGTTCCACGTGGAACACGCCCCAGTCGATATACCGGCGTCGCTGCTCGGGCGCACCCTGCACCAGTTCGTGGACCTCCGGGTCGATTACCGCCGCGGGCACCCAAGTTGCCAGATCAGCCAGCCGCGATCGCTCCTCGCCGCCGATCTTTACGCGAAACCCGCTGTCAGTGTACTCCACACCGACCCGGGTGGTACGTTCCTGCTCACTCTTTTCGCCGACCAGGAGGAATCCTGGTGCGCTTCGTCTGATCAGCGAATTGTTGGTGCCGGGTCTGAAAGATCTTCCTCGGCCGAGGAAAAACAGCGCTTCCAGCAGACTGGTTTTGCCTGCCGCGTTTCGGCCCAGGATGACGTTGAGTTCAGGATCAAGCTCCAGTTCTGCTCGCTCGATACACCTGAAATCGGTGATCTGAATGCTTTTCAGCACACCTGCAGGCCGCGCCCTGGCCTCACAGCCGCATTGGCATCACGACGAATTTGGTGTTCTCCGAGGTTGGCGCCTCGATCAGACAGCTGGAATTGCTGTCCGCGAGGCCAATCTGGACAGCATCCCCGTCAATCGCACCGAGCGCGTCGAGCAGATAGTTGACGTTGAACCCCACTTCCATCTCTTCACCCTGGTAATTCACCCCCACCTGCTCCTCGGCCTCCTCCTGCTCCGGATTGTGCGCCTGGATCAGCAGCGTTTCGGCCTTCAGGGACAGCCGGATGCCCCGGTACTTCTCGTTCGACAGGATGGCCGTGCGCTGCAGCGCCTGACGCAGTTCATCGCGCGTAGCGCGCAGACGGTTGGCAGGCTCCCTGGGAATCACCCGCCCATACTCCGGGAAACGCCCGTCGATCAGCTTCGAGGTGAAGCGGATGCCCTCGACCTCGACGCGCACATGGTTGCTGCCGATGGTCAGTCCGACATCGCCATCCCCATCGAGCAGGCGCTGGAGCTCCAGCACCCCCTTGCGGGGCAGAATAACCTGCTGCGACTGGCTTGCCGCCCCATCGAGCTCCACTTCGCACAGCGCAAGCCGGTGCCCATCGGTTGCCACGGCGCGTAGCGTCGGACCATCCACTTCCAGCAGCATGCCGTTCAAGTAGTAGCGAACGTCCTGTTGCGCCATCGCGAAATGGGTCTTTTCCAGCAACTTCCGAACGCGATCCTGGGACACGGTGATGGTCTGCTTGCCCTTGACCTCCTCGACCACCGGAAAATCCGCCGCGGGCAGTGTGGAAAGGCTGAAACGACTGCGTCCCGAGCGCACGGACAACTTTTCGCCTGAGAGCTCGAGGCGGATCTCCGCGCCCTCGGGCAAGGCCCGACAGATATCCAGCAGCTTGCGTCCCGGCACCGTGATATCGCCTTCCTGCGACACCTCGAGCGCCCCGGTAGCGACGAGCTCTACCTCGAGGTCGGTTGCCGTGATGCCCAGCTGGCCCCCTTTGGCACTGAGCAGCACATTGGCGAGAATCGGCATGGTCTGCCGACGCTCGACCACACCGATCACCGCCTGGAGAGGCTTGAGAATCTTTTCTCTCGGCGCGCTTAACTTCATCCGATCACCCTATTAATACTTATTCTTGAATATTTAAACTTACTGTTACTGTTAGCCTGGCGCTTCCCTGTGGATATTTCTGTTTTTATTATTTTATTCAGGAACTTGCCTCTGCCTGCCTCGCTGTTCTGTAGAGGGATATCGCAGCCGCCCTCCTGTGGACAAGCTGTGTAATCAATCCGGGGCAAGATTTATCCACAGGAAGTGCCCATCATCCGGCCAGGGTTCTCAACAGGTTCTGGTAGTCCTCATCCACACGCAAATCTGTCTCGCGCAGTTCCTTCACCTTGCGGCAGGCGTGCAGCACCGTGGTGTGGTCGCGGCCCCCGAACGCATCGCCAATCTCCGGCAGACTGTGCCGCGTCAATTCCTTTGCGAGCGCCATCGCCATCTGCCGCGGTCGGGTGATGGAGCGACTGCGCCGCTTGGAATGCAGGTCAGCCACACGGATCTTGAAGTATTCCGCGACGGTTTTCTGAATATTGTCGATGGTAACGAGTTTATCCTGCAGCGCCAGCAGATCTTTCAGAGCCTCCTTGGTGAACTCGAGTGTGACCGGCCGTCCAGTGAACTTCGAGTTCGCAATGACTCGCCGCAGCGCACCTTCCAGCTCACGCACGTTCGAGCGGATGCGCTTGGCGATGAAGAACGCGACCTCGTCAGGCACCGGATAATTCTCGGCGTGGGCTTTCGATTTCAGAATCGCCACGCTGGTCTCGAGCTCCGGGGGTTCGATGGCCACCGTCAGCCCCCAGCCAAAGCGGGATTTCAGGCGTTCCTCCAGGCCATTGACCTCCTTGGGATAGCGATCACAGGTCAGGATTATCTGCCGCTGGCCCTCCAGCAACGCATTGAAAGTATGGAAAAACTCCTCCTGTGAGCGGTCCTTTCCGGCGAAAAACTGGATATCGTCGATGAGCAGCGCATCCAGCGAGCGATAGGCGCGCTTGAACTCGCTTATGGTGTTGTGCTGAAGGCCCTTCACCATGTCGCCGACAAAGCGCTCGGAATGCACGTAGGCGATCTGTGCCTCGGGGTTGCGCTCGAGCATGGCGTTACCCACGCCATGCATCAGGTGCGTCTTGCCCAGACCGACCCCGCCGTAGATGAACAGCGGGTTGTATGCCCGACCGGGATTCTCGGCGACCTGGCTGGCCGCGGCGCGGGCAAGCTGATTGCTCTTGCCCTCGACAAAATTCGTGAACGTGAAATTGGGGTTCAGCCGACTGCCCAGCACGGCGGCCTCACGTCGTGCGGGCGCTGATGCCTTCGGCGCTGCGGAGGCCTCGAGCGGCGCGTCAGGCAGGTTGCGGGTACCGACCTCGACGACCACTTTCGGACCCGGCAGCTCGCCGAGTTCACCAACCACCTCGCTGATCCGGCCCAGCAGGTTCTGGTGCAACCAGTCGACGACGAAGCGATTCGGCGCGAGCAGCCGCAACACCTGGTCGTCCTCGACCGCCTGCAGGGGGCGGATCCACGTGTTGAACTGCTGTTCGGGCAATTCACCCTCCAGTCGTCTCACGCACCTGGTCCACAGCGAGGCCTGCACATCACCACCTTGACGATTGACTTCGGGCGCAATGCCCGATCCGGGCGAGCAAGTCTATACCGCGCGACCCCGGGTTATCCACAGGGATGGACCAGTATCCTTGCTTGACTTGTCAGCGCCTCTGGATTTAACCTTACCGGCTGGCTCAAAACGGCGCATATGCCTGTTTTGTTCGCAAAAACCGCACGCCAACCACGGACGTCCTGCATCATGAAACGTACCTATCAGCCTGGAAAACAGCGCCGTGCCCGTACCCACGGATTCCGGGCCCGCATGGCCACGAAAAATGGTCGGCAGGTCATCAACCGCCGCCGTGCCAAGGGCCGCAAGCGCCTCACCCCCTGACGTAGCGGGCGGTGCGGCCGACCGCGGCCACGGCCTGGGCAATCTTCCCAGGCTCGTCGTCAACGACGTCACCCCCGCATAGCGATTCCAGCCCCCGGGGCACCGCCTGATGGCCCCGTCCCTCCCGGATCAACCCGAACAGCCGGACTTGAGCTTCCCGCGCAGCGCACGGCTGCTGTCGGGTCGCGATTTCGCCTGGGTGTTCGCCTCGCCGCAACGTCACGCGGATCGATTCTTCACTGTTCTGTCCCGGCCCAACAATGTAGGCTGTGCGCGCCTCGGGCTTGCGATCTCCAGGAAAGCGGCTCGCAGGGCGATCGATCGAAACCGGCTCAAGCGGCTTGTCCGCGCGTCATTTCGCCTCCACCGCGCGGTCCTGCCGGCGGTGGATATCGTCGTCATGGCGCGGCCCGCAGCTGTGCCACAGGCCAACGCGACGCTTCTGCGTTCGCTGGCACACATCTGGGAAAGGCTCAGCCCTCAGGGCCAGGATAGCAACAGCAGATATGGATAATCAGCGGCTTTTTCTCTGGCTGGGACTGGCCATCATCGTGTGGATCACCTGGCGCACCTGGATCGAGGACTACGGCCCGGCGCCCGCCACTCCGCGCGCCACCGAACAGGCGTTTCCCGATGCGCCGGTCACAGGCAGCGCCGAGGCGGAGCTGCCGGCGCTGTCAGCTGACGGCCTGCCGGCACTGGCACCCGAGATGCCGGCGCCGGATCCGGTGGCCATCGAGCGTACGATCCGCATCGTCACCGATGTGCTCGATGTGGATATCGCGCTCAGCGGCGGTGACATGGTGCGCGCAGATCTGCCGCGCTATCCGCTGCGCAAGGATCAGCCCGACGTCCCGGTGCGGCTGCTGGGCAGCGATCTCGACAACCGCTTCGTCTTCCAGACCGGTTTGCGCAGGCTTGGCGAGGGTGCAGAACCCAATCACCTTGCAGACTTCGAAGCCGATCGCAGCGAATACCGGCTCGAGCCCGGCCAGAACGAGCTGCAGGTCATCCTGCGCTGGGAAAACGCAACGGCTGTGCGGGCCTACAAGATCTACACCTTCCGACGCGGTGAGTATCGCGTGGACCTCGAACAGCGGCTGGTGAATGAGTCAGCGGAAACCTGGGCGGGTGCCGCCTATCTGCAGTTGCAGCGTCGTCATCGGCCGCCGGGGCGCTCGATGTTCTCGGTGGATTCCTACTCCTTTTCCGGACCGGTGCTCTACGACGGCCGCGCCTACGCCAAGCTCTCGGTCAGCGACATCCAGTCCTCGCCGGTCTCACAGACCCTGCCCAATGGCTGGCTGGCCGCGATCCAGCACCACTTCCTGGCCGCTGCCGTGCCCAATCCGGCGGTGGATGCGCGCTATCGCGCCGCGGCGCGTGACAACGTGTTCACGGTCTCCGCCGTGGAACCGGTGATTCAGGTCGCCCCGGGCCAGACGCACAGCTTCAACAACCGCCTGTTCGTAGGCCCGAAGCTCCAGAGCCAGCTGCGCGATACCGCAGACGGTCTGCACAAGACCGTCGACTACGGGGTGCTCACTCTGCTGGCCGAGCCGCTGTTCTGGCTGATCGACCGCGTGCACGACGTCGTGCGCAACTGGGGCCTGGCGATCATCGTCGTGACGATGCTCATCAAGCTGGCCTTCTGGAAGCTCACCGCCATGAGCGGTCGTTCCATGGCCAAGATGCGCAAGCTCCAGCCACGCCTCAAGGCACTGCAGGAGCGCTACAAGGATGATCGTCAGGCGCTGTCCAAGGGGATGATGGATCTCTACAAGCGCGAGAAGGTCAATCCGGCTGCGGGCTGTCTGCCGATCCTGATCCAGATGCCGTTCTTCTTCGCCTTCTACTGGGTGCTGCTGGAGAGCGTGGAGATGCGCCAGGCGCCCTTCGCGCTGTGGATCACCGATCTGTCCTCGCGCGATCCGTTGTTCATCCTGCCGCTGCTGATGGGTGCGGCGATGTGGTTCCAGCAACGCCTCAATCCTGCGCCACCCGATCCGGTGCAGGCCAAGATCATGCAGTTCCTGCCGATCATCTTCACTGTGTTCTTTGCTTTCTTCCCGGCGGGCCTGGTGCTTTACTGGCTGACCAATACCGTGCTCTCGGCCCTGCAGCAATGGCGCATCAATTACGTCATCGAGCGCGACTCCAAAGCCTGATGACAGCGTTATCCGCCCAGGCATGCCGGCGGTAGACGACACGATTGCCGCGCCGGCCACGCCGCCCGGGCGCGGCGGCATCAGTGTGATGCGACTCTCAGGTGCCCGGGCCTGCGCC
>JBGTIC010000166.1:0-1931 GCA_041745895.1 Gammaproteobacteria bacterium | reverse complement strand
GTGGTGGATGACAATGTAGATGCGGCCTCGACGCTTGCCACGCTCTTGCGCCTGCAGGGGTACCACGTGCGGACTGCCTACGACGGCTTCATGGCACTGAAAGTGGCTGAGGAGTTTGCGCCGGCGCTGATCTTTCTGGATATCGGGATGCCCGGGATGGACGGCTGCGAAGTTGCAAGGCGGCTCCGGCAGCTGCCCCGCCTCGACGACACCCGGCTGGTAGCATTGACCGGCTGGGGCCAGGAGGATGACCGGCGCCGAACGACAGAAGCAGGATTTAATCGCCATCTGGTAAAGCCGCTGCAGCCCGAAGTGCTGGAGTCCCTGCTCGCCGAGCTGGAGCCGCAAACGGATTCATAGCGCTGCGCAGTGCCTCCTATACCTCGTCCGTTTGCACTTCATGACTCTTAGTTTCGAATATTCGCTCAATGTCGGCGTACGTTGCGGGCTTAGTGAGATGCACATCAAACCCTGCCTCGTGCGCCCTCTGAACGTCGTCAGGCTGCCCGTAACCTGTAAGAGCGATCAACACGAGGTCGAAACGCGTCGCACGCAACCGCCGGGCGAGCTCATACCCATCCATTTCGGGCAAGCCAATATCCAGCACTGCGATATCGGCTCTGAAAGCGCTCGCACACTCGAGCGCTTCTTGCGCCCCATAGACGGCCAAAGTCTCATGTCCGTTAAGCTTCAGAAGCTGCGCGAGACTATCCGCCGCATCGGCGTTATCGTCTACGACCAATACCCGTTTCGGAGTTCCTGTTCTACTCTTTGATTGCGAAGAGCTTTCGCGGGACGGTTCAATCAGAGGCCGGCGCGTCTGGATTGGCAGGCGCACGACAAAATTGCTTCCCTGTCCTGCACCGCCGCTTTCAGCCACGACTGTCCCTCCGTGCATTTCGGTAACGGTCTTAACGACGGTCAACCCCAGACCAAGACCCGCCTCGGTGCGGTCCAGGGATTTGTCCCCCTGGGTAAACGATTCGAAGATCGTCAGCAGCATCGCCGGCTCGATGCCCACGCCGTTGTCTTGTATATGCACCTCGACATTCTCCCCTATCGCTTCCGTATGCAAAGCTATCTCACCGCCCGTCGGGGTAAACTTGGCCGCGTTTTCCAGAAGGTTCGCAAAAACCTGGATCATACGTGTGGCATCCGCGTCGAGAGAAATCGAGTCCGGCGGCAAAGAGACGGAAAGCTTGTGCCTTTTTCTGCCCATGAGTGGGCCCGCCATTTCCAGGGCCCGTTCCAGTATCGAGCGCAGCGAGACCGGTGCGCGGCTGAGTGCGATTGCCCCACGCGTGATGCGAGATACGTCCAGAAGATCATCTATCAGCTTCGACAGGTGCTGAATCTGCCGGTCCATCATGTCCCCGGTCCGCTGGGTCATGACATCCTCAGATTTGATTGCCCTCAGGATATGGCTGCCGGAGAGCAACGACGCAAGCGGGTTTCGCAGTTCATGCGCCAGCATGGCGAGAAACTCGTCTTTTCGACGGTCAGTCTGCGCAAGTTTCTCCGTGCGTTCGTGGAGCTCGCGTTCAAGCGTGCGACGCTGAGTGACGTCATGGAAGACCAGTACCACGCCCCGGATCTTGCCGTCCTCGCCGCTGATAGGCGCGGCGGAATGGTCAATGGGCAATTCCGTTCCATCTTTCCGGACGAGCAAGGTGTGGTTCGCGAGTCCCACAATTTCTCCTCGCTGCAGAACCTTGGACACAGGATCTTCCAC
Organism: Gammaproteobacteria bacterium; assembly: GCA_041745895.1. Taxonomy (GTDB): domain Bacteria; phylum Pseudomonadota; class Gammaproteobacteria; order Steroidobacterales; family PWYM01; genus PWYM01. The sequence goes on along the minus strand of JBGTIC010000166.1, from coordinate 199 downwards.
AGCTTGTCGCGTATGCTCGTCGACGATGTGAAAGATATCCCGCAGAGAGGTACCAAATGCATCCTGGGCCTCGACGCCCGTAAGCGCACAAGCCACCGGGTTTATGAAAGTCACCCGCCCGTGCGTATCCGCCGCGATTACGGCATCCCCGATGCTGTTGAGGGTCACTCGCAGCCATTCACGCTCGGCGTCCAGCGCC
>JBGTIC010000165.1:0-2598 GCA_041745895.1 Gammaproteobacteria bacterium | reverse complement strand
CCTGCTCGAACGACTGCGCGCTGATGGCTACAGCGGTCAGGCCGTGCCGGAGTGATACCGGGCCGTCGTCGCACAACGCGCGGCGGCCACTGATGCTAGAATTCGCGGCGTTCGCTGCCTTCGGCCCAATCTGCCTTCGCTGAGCGCATGTCCGTCATCGATTACGTCCTGATCGTACTGATCGCGGTATCCATATTCATCGGCTTTGTGCGCGGCTTCGTGCGCGAAGCGGTGTCGCTGGCAGCCTGGGCGGTGGCGATCTGGGTGGCATTGCGCTACTCGTGGGTTGTCGAGCCATGGCTGGGACGCTTCGATGAGACGCCCTCGATGCAGTTGTGGCTGGCCCGCGGCATCCTGTTCGTCGCGGTGCTGGTTGCCGGCGCCATCGTAAACTACGTGCTGGGCCTGCTGGTGCGGGGCACCGGCCTGTCGGGCACCGACCGGGTGCTGGGCATGCTGTTCGGTTTCGGGCGCGGCGTGCTGGTGGTGGGTGTCCTGGTCATTGCCGGTCAGTTCGCCGGCATGTCGGAGGATCCCTGGTGGCAGGAGTCGCGCCTGCTGCCTTACGGGGAGCAGCTTGCCCAGACCATGCGCGAGATGGCCCACGATGCAAAAGGCCGCCTGGATCAGATCAATCGCCCGGAAGCGGCGGGTACCCTCACCGCGCTGCCGGCGCAATGAAGCGCGCAGCGCAAACCAGCGGAGAGTAGCGTAGTCAGATGTGTGGAATCGTCGGAATCGTCGGTAAGGAGCCTGTCAACCAGGCCATTTATGATGCGCTCACTGTGCTTCAGCACCGGGGTCAGGATGCCGCCGGCATCATCACCGAGGATCGCGGTCAGCTGTGCGTGCGCAAGAGCAACGGTCTGGTGCGCGACGTCTTCCAGCAGCGCCACATGCTGCGGCTCAAGGGCAACGTCGGCATCGGGCATGTGCGCTACCCGACCGCCGGCTGCGCGAGTTCCTCCGAGGCCCAGCCTTTCTACGTCAACTCTCCTTTTGGTATCTGCCTGGGCCACAACGGCAACCTGACCAACGCCGCCGAGCTCGCCGAGCTGCTGGTTGACGAGGACCGCCGACACCTCAACACCGGGTCGGATTCCGAGGTGCTGCTCAACGTCTTTGCGCATGAGCTGGCCAGCATCGCCAACGGTCGATTCCGTGTCAGCGATATCTTCCGTGCGGTCGAGGCCGTTCATCGCCGCTGCCGTGGCGGGTACGCCGTGGTGGCGATGATCATCGGTCACGGCATCGTGGCATTTCGCGACCGCCATGGAATCCGTCCGGCGGTCATCGGCCGCCGCGAGACGCGTTTCGGCGTCGAGCACATGATCGCCTCGGAGAGCGTGGCGCTGGATGCGCTGGGCTTCCAGTTATTGCGTGATGTCCGTCCGGGCGAGGCGGTGTTCATCGACCATGACGGTCAGTTGCACACTGATGCCTGCGGCGGGCCGGCCAGCTACACCCCCTGCATGTTCGAATACGTGTACTTCGCGCGCCCCGACTCGATCATCGACAACATCTCGGTGTACAAGGCGCGGCTGCGCATGGGCGAAGCACTTGCCGAGCGCATCCGCAGCGAATGGCCCGACAACGACATCGACGTGGTGATTCCGATCCCGGACACCAGCCGCACCAGCGCCCTGCAGGTTGCGCATCGTCTTGGCGTGAAATATCGCGAGGGATTCATCAAGAATCGCTACATCGGGCGTACTTTCATCATGCCCGGTCAGGCGCTGCGGCGGAAATCCGTACGCCGCAAACTCAACGCGATCGACCTTGAGTTCCGCGGCAAGAACGTGCTGCTTGTGGATGACTCCATCGTGCGTGGCACGACCTCGCAGCAGATCATCGAGATGGCACGCGAGGCTGGCGCCCGGCGGGTGTACTTCGCTTCGGCTGCGCCTCCGGTGCGTTATCCGAACGTCTATGGCATCGATATGCCGGCGGCCAGCGAGCTGGTCGCCAACGGGCGCAGCGAGAAGGAGATCGCCGGCCTGATCGGCGCCGACTGGCTGATCTACCAGCAGCTCGGCGACCTGATCAAGGCAGTGCGCCACGACCATGCTGCAATCGAGTCCTTCGACACCTCCTGTTTTTCCGGTGAGTACGTTACCGGAGACGTGACGGCCGACTACCTCGCCCGCCTCGAGGCCGCACGCGGGGACGCGATGATCGGGCGCCGCGCCGACAGTGTGGGTGGCTACCGCGACGGCACGATCGACGACGACGCCGAGAGTCTCGCCGCGATGCGCTGAGGCTGGCGTGTTCGAGCCCCTGAAGCTGCTGATCATCGAGTCCGGGGAGGACTGGCGGGCGTGGCTGCGACGGCACATCGAGATCGTCTGGCCCGCCGCGGAATTTACCGAGATCTCACCTTCGCAGGCGGCGCGTCTGCCCAGCGAATTCGGTGGCGCGGATTTCGATCTCGTCGTGCTGACGCTTGAGGCAGATCGCTCCCCGGGACTTGCCTGGCTTCGCGCGTACACCGCCACGCCCGGTTTTCCGCCGGTGGTTGCGGTGGGCGTGGACGGTGATGAGGCGCTGGCCGTGCAGGCGGTGCGCGCGGGCGCGCAGAATTATCTGCCGCGCGAGCGG
>JBGTIC010000164.1:0-4130 GCA_041745895.1 Gammaproteobacteria bacterium | reverse complement strand
TCATCGCAGCTGGCTGCAGCAGCACGAGGCGCGCCTGCAGCTGGCCGAAGAAGTCGGGAGCCTGCTGGCTGACTACGACGCACTGCTGTGTCCGGTGCTGCACCGCGCGGCCTGGCCGCATGAGACGACCGCGCTGGCGCGACGCACCGTGAAAATTGGCGCGCGCGACTGGCCCTGGATGCAGCAGTGTTTCTGGATCGCGCTGCCCGCACTGCTGGGACTACCGGCGACCGTGATTCCGGCAGGGCTTGACGGTAGCGGATTGCCGGTGGGACTGCAGCTGATCGGCGCGCGGAATGCGGATTTTCGCCTGCTCGCGGTTGCCGGGGCGCTTCATTCGCAGCTGTGCCACGAGCTGCAGGAGCGCGGCAGGCTTTGAGGGTTTCGACCTCAGTGGTTTGACGCAGACCGCTTCGAGCCTCCACACTTCGGTCCCTGAGTCTGCCTGCGAGGATGCCGTGAGCCGCAAACGAGCCGCCGACGAAGTACCGCTGACCCCGTTATCGATCGCGGTGCTGACCATCTCCGATACGCGCACCGAATCCACGGACAAATCCGGCGCACTTCTCGCCGACCGGCTGATCCGTGGCGGTCACAAGCTCGTGGAACGGCGCATCGTGCCTGATGACATCTACCAGATCCGCGCTGTGGTCTCAGCCTGGATCGCCGATCCAGACGTGCAGGTGATCATTTCGACCGGCGGCACCGGCGTCACCGGCCGGGATGGAACGCCCGAAGCCATCGGACCCCTGCTCGACAAGATCATCGACGGCTTCGCCGAGATCTTCCGCTGGCTGTCCTACAAGGAAATAGGCACCTCGACGATCCAGTCGCGATGCCTGGCGGGCGTTGCCAACGGCACGGTGGTGTTCTGCCTGCCCGGTTCGGCGAACGCCTGCGAGACCGGTTGGGACCAGCTGATCTCCCAGCAGCTCGACAGCCGCAACAAGCCCTGCAACCTGGCAGACCTGATTCCGCGGATGGGGGAGTAGGCGGATTGCCTGTCGATGGGCGCAGGTCAAACCTGTCGTTACCATTCAGCCCCTTGTTTCGGACAGGTTTCTCTCCTACAGTGGCTAGGACCTCCGGGGTGGTTTTTAGAACCTGAGAGGCTGTCGGCCGCACGCGGCACAGCAGCCAACCCGTTGAACCTGATCCGGTTAGTACCGGCGTAGGGACGGGGCTCCATCGCTCTCCTTGGCGCATACTTGTAACCGGATCTCTTTGGCCCACGCAGGAGAGATCCATGAATACTTGCCACAGCATTGCCGCGTTGCTTGCGGCAGCCGCCTTGCCGGTGCTGGTCTCGCAGGCGGCATCCGAACCTCTTGAAGAGATCATCGTCACCGCGGATTTCCGTGGCGGGGAACTTGCGCGTGTACCGGCGAGCATCAGCGTGCTCGACGCAGCCACGCTGCGCGATGCGGGGCTGCAGCACTTCGAGGACGTCATGGCGCTGGTGCCGAACATCAACTTCTCCGGGGAGAGTTCGCGGCCGCGCTACCTGCAGCTGCGTGGCATCGGTGAGCGCAGCCAGTACCAGGGGGCGCCCAACCCATCCGTGGGCTTCATCGTCGATGACATCGACTTCAGTGGCATCGGCATGGTGGCAACGTTGTTCGATGTCGACCAGTTCGAGGTCCTGCGCGGTCCTCAGGGAACCCGCTATGGTGCCAATGCGCTGGCCGGGCTCGTGTACGTGAAATCCCGCGCACCCGGCGAACAGTTCGAGCTCGACAGCGAGCTCACACTTGGCCAGGACAATGCGCGTGCCGCGGGTTTGGCACTGGGTGGTCCCATCGACGAGGCGTGGAGTTATCGCCTGGCTGCCCATCAGTGGCGTAGCGACGGCTTTCGCGACAACGCATTCCTGGATCGCTCGGATACCAATCGTCGCGATGAACTGACCACGCGTGGCAAGCTGCGCTACGCACCGCACGAGCGTTTCACCATGGACCTCACGGCGCTGTGGATCGACCTGGACAACGGCTACGACGCATTCGCCATTGACAACAGCCTGGTCACGCAGTCCGATCGCCCGGGAGGTGATGCACAGCGCTCGCGCGCAGGCTCGCTGCGACTGGAGTGGCTGGCCGGCGATAGCCTGCGTGTGCAGACCATCAGCGCGGCGGCGCACTCCGACATCGGGACCAGCTTCGACGGCGACTGGGGCAACGATGACTTCTGGGGCGAGTTCGCGCCCTATGACTTCTTTTCCAGCACGGATCGGCGCAGGCGCACCGTCAGTCAGGAGTTGCGCGTGCTCTCCGAACCCGGCGCAGGCCTGTTCGACGGCAAAGTGGCCTGGCTGACCGGCCTCTATGCAATGTCGTTGAACGAGGGTAACGACAATCTCGATCTGTTCAACGGGGAGATCTTCCGCGCGCTGACCAGTGATTACCGCGCGCGCAATCTGGCTGTGTTTGGCGAAATCGATATCGCGCTGGCCGATCGCCTGGCCCTGAAAACAGGCCTGCGACTTGAGCGTCGTCGGGCCGACTACTCCGACAGCCAGGGCGTGGTGTTCGATCCCGTCGAGACCATGCTCGGTGGCGCGGCAACGCTGAGCTGGCAGGCCAGCGATGATGTTTCACTGTACGCAGCCGTAGCGCGCGGTTACAAGGCCGGCGGCTTCAATATCGGCCTGAACATCCCCGATGAGCGCCGCGAGTTCGACACCGAATACTTATGGAATTTCGAGACCGGTCTCAAGGGAAGCTTTCTGAACGGCTCCTTGGTAAGTAAGCTCTCGGTGTTCTACATGCTGCGCCGTGAGCAGCAGGTCAGCACCTCTTTCCAGATCGATCCCGCCGATCCGCTGACTTTCGTGTTTTTTACCGACAACGCCGCGCGCGGATACAACTACGGTGCCGAGGTCGATCTCAACTGGCAGTTCGCACGCGACTGGTCACTGTTCGCCTCTCTGGGCCTGCTCGAGACGAAGTACCGCGAGTTCGCCGGCGGCCCTGCGGATCGCGCGCAGGCGCATGCGCCGGACTATCAGTTCGCCAGCGGCTTGTCGTTTCGAAACCCGCAGGGCTGGTTTGCACGCGTCGAGCTTACAGGTCGCGATGCGTTCTACTTCTCCGACAGTCACGACCAGCGCTCGCGGCCCTACGAGCTACTCAATGCACGGCTGGGCTGGGAGTACGAGCGCTGGCAGATCGCGCTGTGGGGTCGCAACCTGCTGGATCGAAGCTATGCGGTGCGCGGCTTTTTCTTCGGCAACGAGCCGCCTGATTTCGCCGATACTCTGTACGTCCGACGCGGCGATCCACGACAGGTCGGCGCGACACTGCGCTACGGCTTCTGAGCATGAATCCCTGGGAGGTGGCCGGTGTCGTGCTGGCGATCGCCTACCTGCTGCTGGCGGTACGACAGAGCCTGTGGTGCTGGTATGCGGCGTTCGGCAGTACGCTGATCTACCTTTTCCTGTTTGCCGATGCGCGGCTGTACATGGAATCAGGCCTGCAAGTGTTCTACATGGCGATGGCCGTGTATGGCTGGTACCAGTGGCGCTACGGTGGCAGCCAGGGTCGCGGCCGTCGCGTGTCGCTATGGCACCGCAGCGGGCATGGGGTCACGCTGGTCTGTGTGCTCGCGCTGACGCTGATCAGCGGCTGGCTGCTGGCGCGCCACACGCAGGCCGAATTGCCGTATCTTGATTCGTTCACCACCTGGGCGAGCCTGGTGGCCACCTGGATGGTCGCGCGCAAGCTGCTGGAGAACTGGGTGTACTGGTTCGTCATCGATGCCGTCAACATCTATCTGTATGCCAGCCGTGAGCTCTACCTCACGGCGCTGCTCTTCGCCGCCTATCTGGTGATCATCGTGTTCGGCTTCGTGGCCTGGCGGCGCGACTATCGCAACGCGCCCGCGACCCGGTCCGCATCTACCGCATGAGCGTGCAGCCCAGTGCAGCGGATCGCGCGCGCATCGCGCTGCTGCTTGAAATCTGTGGCCGCCGGGGACCCGTGAATGTAGAGGCGCTGCTCGCCGCGAACGCCCATCATCGCAGCTATCGCGTGGCGGTGGAGGGCGAGCGCCTGGTGATCCGCCTGCCTGTCGCTGCTGCGCGCAGTGCAGAACGTGTGGCCGCCGAGGCGACGATGCAGCACGCGGCCGCGCAG
>JBGTIC010000163.1:0-6273 GCA_041745895.1 Gammaproteobacteria bacterium | reverse complement strand
CCGAGTGCGTGGCTGCGCGGCTGTTCGGGCTGAGGGCGGAGGCGCTTCTCCCCGGTATGGAGGGTGCTGCGGCGCGCGCGCGCCTGTCCGGGCTTCTGATTGGCGCAGAACTTGCGGGAGCGAAACCCTGCTGGCGGGGACAGGGCGTCGTGGTGATCGGGGCGCAGCCGCTCGCCCGCCGATATGCCGATGCGCTCGCTGCCCAGGGCGTAGCGGCCACGCTGACCGATGCCGCCGAAATGACCCGTGCAGGCCTGACGTGGGCCAGGCGCCAGATACTGGAGCTTCAGCCATGAGCCGGCCCATCATTGCCATACTGCGCGGCATCACCCCGCCCGAGGCGGTCGCGATCACAGAAGCGCTGATAGCCACTGGAATCACCCGGATCGAGGTGCCGCTGAACTCGCCAAAGCCGCTGGCCAGCATCGCTGCAATGGCCGCAGCCTGCGGCGAGCGCGCGCTGATAGGGGCGGGAACGGTTCTGAGTGCAGCCGACGTGGCTGACGTGGTCGCGGCCGGAGGTCGCCTGGTCGTATCGCCGAATGCCGACTGTCAGGTCATCGGCGCCGCCAAGGCGGCGGGGCTGATCTGTCTGCCGGGCGTGTTCACACCCACCGAATGTTTCGCCGCGCTCAATGCCGGGGCCGACGGGCTGAAGATCTTTCCCGCCTCCGTGATGGGACCCGCCGGCCTTTCGGCCCTGCGTGCCGTCCTCCCGCCCGAGACCGAGGTCTATGCAGTCGGCGGCGCCGGACCGGCGAATTTCGACGCATGGCGCGATGCGGGAGCCACCGGCTTCGGTATCGGCACTGCGCTCTACACCCCCGGTGTGGATGCCACCGAGATCGCCCGGCGCGCCGCCGGGATCGTCGCCGCCTGGGACCGGGTGACGACGGCTCGGCAATGAGTTCGGATGCGCTAACCCAACACCCCCGGCAGTCCCAACATCGCCGTGGCAATCGCGAGATAGATCACCACGCCGCCGGCATCGGCAATCGTCGCCACCAGCGGTGCACTGGCGGTCGCGGGATCCACATTGACCCGCTGCAGGAGAAACGGCAGCGACATACCGATCAGACTGCCGAAGATAACCACGATGAGCATGGTCAGGGCCACCACGATGGCGACATCGGGTCCGCCGCGGAAGATGCCGATCCCTGACACGGCAAGCGCCATCGTCGCCCCAAGCGCCAGCGCGACCAGCAGCTCCTTGCCCAGCATCACGCCCCAGTCTTTCATCTCGACATCGCCGATGGCCAGCGCACGCACCATCAGCGTCGCCGCCTGGGATCCCGCGTTACCGGCACTGCCGATCAGCATTGGCAGAAAGAATACCAGCGCGACGTACGCTGCGATGGTGTCTTCGTAGTACGCGATCCCGCCGCTGGAAAACAGCGCGCCGAACACCAGCAGCACCAGCCAGACGATGCGCTTGCGATACATCATGAAGAACGGCGCATCGCGCACACTGGCGTCGAGATCACCGACGGCGCCCACACGATGGATGTCCTCGGTGGCCTCATCCTCGGCGATGTCCATGGCATCGTCGTAGGTAATGATGCCGAGCAGACGGTTCTCGGCGTCCACGACCGGTACGGCAACCACGTCATACTTCGCGATGTGGCGTGCGACTTCTTCCTGATCATCGTCTACGTGCACGGCCAGTGCGTTGGCTTCTATGAGCTCGGATACCTTGCGATCCGGGCGCGCGAAAATAAGGTTCTGCAGGCGTAATGCGCCGAGCAGGTGCTCCCGCGCATCCAGTACATAGGCGCGATAGATGGTCTCGCTGTCGGGGGCCTGCGAGCGCAGCGATTCGATGGCGTCACGCACGGTCATCTCGGAGTCCAGCGACACGAAGTCGGTGGTCATGATCGCGCCGGCCGTCTCTTCCTCGTAGGCGGCCAGCCTGCGGATATCGTCGCGTTCCTCGCGCTTAAGGCGCTTGAGCAGCGCCTGCTGGGTGATTTCGGGAAGCTCGGCGAACAGATCGGCGCGCTCGTCGGCATTCATTTCCGTGAACAGCTGCGCGAGGCGATCCTCGGGCAGCTGCTCGGTCAGCTCGAGCTGGTCATCGGGCTCGAAGTAGCCGAACAGGTCGGCCTGGCGCTGGATCGGCAGCAGGGCCAGCACACGCAGGGCATGCTCGACCGGCCATTCGGCGATATGGGCTGCGAGGTCTGCCGGGTGCTCGGAGGCGAGGAATGTCTGGATGTCCTGCAGATCGGTGGCCGAAAACTCGGCTTCGACCGCAGCTGCGAGTTGGTCGTAGTCCATGGGCTGAGGCTCCGATCCCTGGGAAGGTTGATCACGCGGACGGGGGGTGGGGCAGCTGGATTTTTGGTGTCTAGAGTAAAGCAAGGCGATGACAATTTCGCGGGGAGTCACTGCCGATGCGCAGTGTCTGCTTGCCTCTTTGCCGTCCGGACGCTAGCCTTTCGGAGATGACTGCCTGGACGCATACCCTCCACCTGCTGTGGGTGCTGGCGCTGCTCGTGCCGCGCGTCGGGCTGGCCATGCCCGGCGATACGAGCGTGCCATTCGACTGCCCCGGCCACGAGCAGGCCGCCCCGTCCTCACACTCCACCCTGGCAAATCACCTGGAGACGGGTGATCCGGGTAACCAGCATGGCAGCGATCACGGATGCAGCGTTGACTGCGTGCTGAGCTGCGGGGTGGCCGGCCTCCAGGCCGGCTTGCCGACCGGCGCCTTTCATGGCGAGCTGCTGCCGGATGCCCATCCGGTGGCAAAGCTGACGGCTCGCGAGCCGGTCGCGCGGCCCGGAAGTCTGTTCCGACCTCCCAGACCGTAGGCTGCCTCGATTGGTTGCCCGATCCGGGCGCCGACCTGCTTCCTATTGAGTTCTGCCCTCGTTCGCCGGGGGCGTCGGAGAAACTTCCAGATGAAAGGCTTTACAACCGTTGTGGCGGGCCTGATTGCGCTGGCGCTGTCGGGTTGTGCGTTTACGCCCGCCGCTGAAATCAGTGGCGATCCCGGTCATCCGGCGGCTGCGCAGGGGGCATTTACACCCGTGCCACAGCCGATGTCGCTCCTCGGAGAGCAGGCACGGAGCCAGCACGACCACAGCCAGCACGATCACAGCCAGCACGATCACAGCCAGCACGACCACAGCCAGCACGACCACAGCCAGCACGACCACAGCCAGCACGACCACAGCCAGCACGACCACAGCCAGCACGGCGGTGATTCGTGAGAGCTCTGTGGATCGTCGCTTGCATGCTGCTGTTGGGCGCTTGTGCGACCCTTCCGGGCGACGCGCTGCAGGATCAGTTGGTAGACGAGGTGGCGGCACGTACGGGTCAGAGCCTCGTGCACCACGGCGATAACGAGGCCTTGATCGGGGACCTGCTGTCGCGCCCGCTGGAGCGTGACGAAGCATTACGCGTGGCGCTGGCAGCGAACCGACAATACCAGGGCCAGTTTGCAGCGCTGGGAATTGCTTCAGCCGACTTCCACGATGCGCTTGCGCTGCCCAACCCGGTGCTGGATATCGGCGCCATGTGGCCGCGCGACGGGGGTGGACCTGCCTGGGATTTCGGGCTGACGCAGTCGGTCATGGCGCTGCTGACTCGTCCGGCGCGTCGTGCCATTGCCGAGTCTAGGCTTCAGGCCAACCAGCAGGCCGCGCTCGAGACAGTCCTCGACATGCTGCGTGACACCGAGCAGGTCTGGATCCAGGCAGTCGCCGATGCTGAGGCCGCGGCCGTGCTGCAGCAGGCCGCGGAGGTGACAGAGGCGGGGCAGGTCGCCGCCCGCGCGCTCTTCGATGTGGGCAACATTCCCCGAATTGAACTGGCGCGCGAGCGCAATCTGCATGAACAGACGCGCCTTCGGGCGGCCCGGGCCGAGGCCCAGGCGGTCGCCAGTCGCGAGGCGCTTGTCCGCTCGCTGGGCTTGTGGGGAACTCAGGCGCAGATTCGCTTGCCTGAAGCCTTGCCAATGCCCGAACTGACGATGCAGGCACCTGGTGAACTGGAGTCCGAGGCCATCGCCAGCAGCCTCAAACTCGCCCGGCTGGAGGCCAGCGTGCTCGCCGCTGCGCGGGAAGCGCGGGTGGTCGAAGGCACGTCACTGCTGCCGCACCTGGAGTTTGGCGTGAAGGCCGAGCGCGAGCGCGCGGGTGACTGGGAGCAGGGTGCTTCCATCGAGTTCGAACTGCCCATCTTCGACCAGGGCCGCGGCCGGCGGGCGCGGTCGCGGGCGATGCTCGAGGTGGTTCGTTACCAATGGTGGCAGAGCGCCATCGAGCTGCGCTCGCACAGCCGCAGCGCAATTTTTCAGTATCAGGCGGCCTCCGAGCAGGCGGCGCATGCACGCCAGGTGGTCCTGCCGCTGGCGGCCGAGTTGCTTGAGCTGACCGTGCGTGAATGGAATGCGATGAATGTAGGGCCATTCGAACTGCTGGATGCACGACGCAGCCAGCTCGATGCCGTCCTGCACGATGTCGAGGCGCGTCGGACGTACTGGCTGGCGCAGTTGCAGATCGAACACCTGCGTCGCGGCGGTGCCGCCGATGCACTCAACCCAACTGCGGAACTCGCCACGGGCCCGGCCCGCGGCAGGGGACATTGACATGAAGAGACGTGATTTTATCGGCGGCGCGACACTGGGTACGGCAGCCATTGCCACCACAGCTTCGGCTGCGGCCAACGAGCGCGGGCAGCGCTGGGCCGATTCCTACGGCGGGCGCGAAGTGCGTGCGCAACCACCCGGGCAGCCTGGCCGCGATTACCAACCGGTAATCACGCCAAATGGCGAGGCGCTGCCCTATCGAATTCAGGGCAACGTGAAAGTCTTCCATCTGGTGGCTGAAGAGATCGAGCACGAGTTCGCCCCTGGTCTAAAGGCGCGTTGCTGGGGATTCAATGGCCGGGTGCACGGACCCACCATCGAGGCGGTCGAAGGCGATCACATCCGCATCTATGTCACCAATCGACTGCCAGCCTCGACGAGCATCCACTGGCATGGCGCCCACCTGCCCTGCGGCATGGATGGCATAGGTGGCCTGACCCAGCGCTCGATTCCCGTGGGGGAAACGTATCGTTACGAGTGGGTGCTGCGTCAGCACGGTACGCTCATGTACCACTCACACCACGATGAGATGACGCAGATGGCGCTCGGACTGATGGGGCTGTTCGTGATCCATCCGCGCAACCCTGCAGCCGAGGATCGTGTGGACCGCGATTTCGCTCTGCTGCTCTCGGAGTGGAAGATCCAGCCAGGCACCTCGCGGCCCGATCCCAACGAGATGGTCGACTTCAACGTACTGACCATCAACGCCAAGGCCTGGCCGGGCACCGAGCCCCTGGTGGCGCGCACCGGCCAGCGCGTACGCATGCGAGTGGCCAACCTGAGCGCGATGGATCATCACCCCTTCCATGTGCACGGTCATTTCTTCAGGGTCACCGAGACCGACGGTGGCAGGATTCCGCTGGCGGGACAGTGGCCGGAGACGACCGTACTGGTGCCCACGGGAAGTTCGCGCACGATCGAATTCGTCGCCGACAACCCGGGGGACTGGGCCATGCACTGCCACATGACACATCACGTCATGAACCAGATGGGTCATGGTGCGCCGAACATGATCGGCGTGGATCCCAAGCTGCTGGATGAACGTATCCGCCCGCTGGTGCCCGGCTACATGACCATGGGTCACGATGGCATGGGAGATCATGGCGAGCATATCGGGCACGGAATGCCCGTACCGGACAACAGCATTCCCATGGTGGGCGGAGAGGGACCTTTCGGCTACGTCACCATGGGCGGCATGTTCAGCATCCTCAAGGTGCGTGACGGCATCACCAGCTACGCAGATCCTGGCTGGTTCCGGCATCCGGAGGGTACGGTGGCCTCAGCGGCCAGCGCCGCCGAGCTCTCGCGCGATGGCATCGATGCGCCGGCCGGCTGTGCGGTTGCCGGGCCGGCGGGGGGTCACGCGCATCTTGGTCATGCTGGCAATGATCTTGGCCAGCATGACCATCCCGCTCGCGATCAGACCGAAAGCACAAATGAGGGACATGCGGGCCACGAGCACCACCGGCACTGAGGCCGCCGAGGCTTAAAATTTGGTCAGTCCCGAGCCTGACGCCCGAGCACCCGCATTGTGGAAGTATCGTCGCTCGCCGGCTCCGACAGAGCGCGAAGCCTCATGGTGCCGGTGCCGTTCTTGCTCGGACGGGTGGCCTCGAGCGCCTGCAGGCCTGCCCTGAGCCGTGCGCCGGCAGGCGTGTACGCTGGTGCGGCGGGCTGCG
>JBGTIC010000162.1:0-2465 GCA_041745895.1 Gammaproteobacteria bacterium | reverse complement strand
CACACCATAGCCATTGCGCTGCGCCACTCCCGATGACCACATTCGAAACTGCTTGCGGTCCCACTCGAAGCGATGGCCGGGATGTCGCCGTTGTCCCGGATCCATGCCATGCAGGACGTTGTATTCCTGATTCGGTGTCGTGATCAGAATCAGTTCAGGCCGCAAGGTCGCAAACACCGCACGTTCCACCCGGGAGAGCCGGCCGGGATCGATGTGCTCGATGGTCTCCAGCATCACCGCCGCATCGAAACCGGCGAACTCCCGGTCGGGCGTTTCGAACGAGCCATAGCGCACCTGCACGTGTCCGCCTGGCATCAGGGGATCAAGATTGAGCACTCGCCGGGCCCTGGCGATGGCCTGTTCGTCGATGTCGATGCCGACCAGGCGCTCGAACTGCACATGGACCTTGAGACGCTGCAGCAGTTCGCCGGTGCCGCAGCCCAGATCCAGAATGCTGGTTGCACCGGCGCAGAGCAGTTCTTCTACGATTGTGTCGAGTCGCGCGCGATGCAGGGCTGTTGGCATGGCGGTAAGTTATCATTGGAACCCATGGTATTGGAATTTCTCCAGCCGTTCATCAATCTGCTTCAGGCTCATCCGTACCTGTTCATCTTCGCCGGCATGCTGGTGGCAGGAGAAGTCGTGCTGCTGCCTGCGGTCTATCTGGCTGCCACCGGGCGCCTGGATCTTGCGGCGGTGCTCTCGCTGGCGATCCTGGCTACGGTTGTGTCCGATCTTGCCTGGTATGGACTGGGTCGGAGATTTCCTGCAGCGGCACTCGCGCGGATTCCCGGACGGCATACCAGCAGCGTGGTTCGCGGACTCGAGCGCCTGTTCACCCGCAAGGGCGCGCAGGTCCTGTTCCTCTCCAAGTTCGTGTACGGCACAAGGACGGTTGCGCAAGTACTCGCGGGTGTTCACGATATGCCCTTCCGTACCTATATCGCGGTCAACTTCATGGGTGTTCTGGCGCTTTCGGCAACACTCGCGGCCATTGCGTATTCCGTTGTCGGGACAACCCGTCAACTCGGCGAGTTTGTTGACGATCTGGAAATCGCCTTTCTGGTATTCGTCGTCATTGCGGTATCGGCCAATTATCTGGTGAGCCGACTGGTGAGGAATAGATGGTCTCGGTCGTAATTCCCGCCTTCAATGAGGCTGACACCATTGCCGAAGTCATCACCAGTGCACTTCTACATCCTGACGTCCACGAAGTCCTCGTCGTCGATGATGGATCCAGCGACGCGACGGCGCAGGCAGCCCAGGCGGCAGGCGCGCGTGTCATTCGCAACGCCCGAAATTCAGGCAAGGCGGCGGCATTGGATGCGGGCGTGCGCGGGGCGAAGTCCGGCATCCTGTTGTTTCTGGACGCCGATGTGACCGGGCATACGCAGCAGTCCTTGTCGCAGATCCTGCAACCGGTTCTCGATGGTCGCTTCGAGATGTATGTAGGCGTTCGCGCGCGCAGCACCGTGATACTCAATTCGGCACTGCGGTTCTTTCCGATCATCGGCGGCGAGCGGGCTCTGACACGCCGACTCTGGGAGGCCGTGCCGACCAATTGCAGGCGCGGCTTCCAGATCGAGATTGCTTTGAACTACACGGCGAAGCAGTTCGAGAAGGGCATGGGGTTCGCGCTTGTGCATGACACGCACCATCGGATCAAGGAGAAGAAGTATGGACTTCTGATCGGCCTTGTCCGACGCATGGGAATGATCGGAGATATCCTTGCGATATCGTTTCGGCTCTACATTCTGGGGTGGCTCAAGCGCAGGGCAACAGGCATCAAGGCCAGAATCACGGCCTTGGTTCGGGCCAGGGCCTGAGCCGTGCGCTAGTCGGCGGTCGGCACACGATCCATCACCGTGTGGTGGGTTTGCGATTCGGCGGCAGCAGCTCCTCAAGCGCCGAGCGAAGGGCACCGGCACTGTGAGGTTTGGGCAATAGCTTGCTGATCCCCATATCCGTCAGTGCCTGCGGATCACTTACCTCGGCAAGCCCGGAGATGAGCAACACAGGCAGCCCGGGACGTTCGCGCAGGACTTCCTTGGTCAGAGCCAGACCGGTGAGTTTCGGCATTGTGTTGTCGGTCACCAGCAGGTCGAAACGCTCCGGTTTGGCTCGAAACGCCGCAAGCGCCTCGAGGCTCGAGGTATGGGCGGTCACGCGATACCCCAGGGCTGAGATCTGCCGCTTCAGCATCGCGGCAATGTCGGGTTCGTCATCGACGAGCAGTACTTGAGGTTCTTCGTCCACGGCATCTTCCAAAGTAGGGTCGAGCAGTTGGGCTCGGCCCGTATAGGCGGGGAAAAATATGTCGACAGAGGTGCCGGCGTCCGGCGTACTGTGAATCTCCATGGCGCCCTCATGACTTTCGACAATGCCATGAATGATCGCCAGACCCAGTCCGGTACCCTGCGTCACATCCTTGGTGGTGAAAAAAGGTTCGCGCGCACGATCCATCA
>JBGTIC010000161.1:0-2603 GCA_041745895.1 Gammaproteobacteria bacterium | reverse complement strand
TGGCCGACGCGCTGGCGGCCGAACGCTCACCGGCCAACGCCGACCTGCCGGTGCTGCTGATGCACGGCAGCCAGGATCCGGTGGTGCCGATGGCGCTTGGCGAGCACGCCCGCGACACCTTGTCCGATTGGGGCTACAGCGTCGAGTGGCAGCAGTACCCGATGCAGCATTCGCTGTGCCTTGAACAGATCATCGATCTGCGTCGCTGGCTCGGCGCCCGCCTGCCCGTCGCGGCGCCGTAGCGCCCTGGGGCCTCAACGCCCCAACGTCGTAACGCCCAAACGTCCCAACGCTGATTCCCGCTTGCCGGCAGATACCTTTTGAGGGCAGGTCGGCATCGGCCTGCTTCTGAACCGCGACGACCTGGCTCTCATTGAATCGTGACTGCTTCGGGGAGCCTGGCGCAGGGTCGGGCGGGGATTGGCGAGTCTCAATCGAATCCGTTTCGAAAGATCAGGTCGATCGGATGACGTTCCAAGCCACCCAAGTCCCAGTTGCCATGCAGCGCACCGATGCCAGGATCATCGTGAGGGCGCGGTCCGCCATCGGCGCTCAGCAACGACGGGAGCACGTTGAAGCTGGCGTCGCACCAGTCGACGAGGTTGAGTCCACCAAGGCGATAGTCCTCGTTGGCGGAATTGACGAATTGCGGCGACAACGTAGTGCTGCGCAGGGAGTTCATTGAAAACGGCTCGAAGATCGCTGCAAACTGGTTGCAATCACCGCTCGGAATAGCGCCCGCCCCCCCGAAGCCGGGCCCGGCATAGACTTGGTTCTGATCGAAAATGGATCCGTACACGTTGACGCCGTAGACGATACCGCCGGTGGTCGGCGTCAAAATTACATTGACGGAACTACGATTCCCTGTGAACGTGCTGAAACCGACCACGCCGGCCGTGTTCCTCATTGCCACGATCGATCCATCAGGGTAGACCTCGATATTGCCGTTGCCGTTGTTTGCCAGAACGCTGCCTAGAATCCGCAAGCCGTTCTGATTCAAGCCGCCACCGGTACCAGGCGCATCCACCACCTCAATAGCCATCCCGCGGCTGCTGTTGGCGCGATTCCTCTCGATGAAGGTGCCACTGATACGCGTGGTGCCGCCATCGGCGAAAAGTGCGCCGCCCGCTGCTCTCGGATTGGCATGAAGGCCTGTTGACGTGTTGTCGGACAGTTCCGAGCAGCGCGTCTCATCGTGACAGCCGGCTCCGGGTCTTGTTCGCGAGATAACGGTGGTCGCGCCATCTGCATAGACACCACCGCCCGTGATTGCGGTGTTGAATGCGATGCTTGCATCGTACGCATACAGCTGACTCGCATTGCTCAGGTAGATTCCGCCACCAAGATCGGCTGTGTTGAACGCAAGCATCGCCTTCCGAGTGGCACCACCGCGGATCTCGACACGGCTGGAAAACGCATAAATGCCACCGCCTGCGCCCAGCGCAGCAGTGACGGTATTGAGAATCACGCCTTGCAGTGGCAGATGGTCGTTCAGGGTTAGCCAACAGCGCGCGCTGGAAATTCCACCGCCCGCTTCCGTCGCTTCATTGCTTGCGACGGCCGAGTTCTGGATGCTCAGGGTGACTCTTTCCTCGCATGCGATCCCACCGCCCTCGGCAGCGCTGTTGCCTCCAACGTACGAGTTGTTCGTCAGCGAGAGGCGGGTCAACTCGCTGGCGCCAGCGGTCCCCGGCTGCCCCTTGATGTAGATGCCGCCGCCGCGAGCCGGCGTCGAGTTGTTGCTGACGCTGGTGTTCTCGAGGTTTACCGCCAACGGTCCTTCAATGGTCAAACCGCCGCCGCGCGCGGGCGAAGAAGCGCCGACACCGCCGCGGATCTGCAGGTTCCTGAGCGTAGCGTTGTACTGAATTCCATTGTACCCACCGAACAGGTAGAAGACGCTGCCAGCCGCTCCGGTTCCGTTGATGGTCGTGCGGCCACTGGCGGTCGTATCGCTGCAGGTGTCGTAGCCTCCTTCTATGACCAGTTGCGGGCGAGCGATCAGCACGCCCTGCTGAGATGCTGCGTTCTTGGCGACTCGTACCACCATGTTGTTGACGGCAGGGTTCGCATTCATTGCCAAAGGCACTGTCGCATAGTCGCAAGCGGCGTCGCTGCCCACTTTGAAGAGGAAGGGCAGGCCGCCCTCGGGGCCGTCTTGCGGTGGGCCGGCGAACAGCAGAAGCGGCGAAAGCAGCAGGGTCGATGTGACGAGGATCTTGTTCATGACGGGTCTCCGGGATGGTGCCTCACCTATCAATCGAGAAGCGGGGTCCGGAAATGACAGGCGCAGCCGAATGCTTTCAATCTGAACGGAGCCGCCTCAGTACATTCCAATCCTGAGTTGAGCGTGAGCGGTGCCGGGTTGAGGTCAGGCGGCTGTTGAGCGGAAGATCCTGTCGAACAGGGGCTTGCCGTCGAAAACGCCCTGGTAAACCAAATCCACCCGCAGAAGTCCGGGCCGGCCATGGGTCTGCGGCCGCCGCCGCTGGCTGATCTGGATCTGCGTCGGGCGCGTGGGCTCGATCTGGCGGCGCTGACGCCGGTAGCCGGTGCTGCTGCGCAGGTTCTGGAGGTGGGCGACCGCGATCGTGGTCAGCCGC
>JBGTIC010000160.1:0-5434 GCA_041745895.1 Gammaproteobacteria bacterium | reverse complement strand
GACGCCACGATCCACGGCGCCTTCGATCAGCGCGCCGAGACGATCGAGCTGACGCAGGTCGATGTCGATGCGCCGACCGACGTAATAGCCCAGGAAGCGGCGCTCCCGCGACTGCGGATCCCAGTCGTACTCGGGCCGGATGGTGACCCCGGTGGTGCTGATGTGACGGTCCTCCACACCGAGGCTGCGCACGTAGCGCTGCATGTCCCGCACGACCCGGTTGACTTCGTCGCGCGCCACCGAGAGCTCGCCGCTGCGCGCCTCGGCCATCAGGTTGACCATGGCCCGGTCGGGCTGGGCGCTGACTTCGCCACGCCCAGACACGATGACATGCCTGGTTGCCTCGGCCACCCGCGCCGGTGTGTCTGTCTGCGCCATGACGTCTGACTGGGCAAGGGCGGCGCCGCCCAGCAACAGGGCAGTGGCGGACAGCAGGATCAGGCAGGTACGCATGGTCGGGCTCCGGAGGCGAGGATCGTTGCAGCATCGGACACACCGATGCTCGGGGTGGTTCCACTCTCAGGCGCCACTATCGGCCAGGCCGCGCTTGCTGGCAATCCGCATGGCCTGGCTCTAACATACCGGCCCTGAATTGGCCGCCGGTGTGCAGGAGCGCGCGCGGCAAAGCTGCTGACATGGAGGATAGACGGCGTGGTCGGAGTCAATTTTATCAGGCCAGGCGCGCTATGTGCGTTGCTGCTGCTTGTCGCGGCGGGCCTGCCAGCCAGCTTCGCCTTCGCACAGGGCGACCCCGAGCGCGGCGCGATCGTGGGCAATACCTGTCTGGGCTGCCATGGGATTCCGGGATATCGTAATGCGTATCCTACTTTCCGGGTGCCGATGCTTGGCGGCCAGCACGCCGAGTCGCTCTACCTGGCGCTGGTCGAGTACGCCGAGCGTCGCCGCAGCCACGCCACGATGTATGCCCAGGCCGCCACCCTCAGCGATCAGGACAAGCATGACATTTCGGCCTGGTTTGCCGCCCAGGGCGAGCCTCGCACGGGACGTCCGGCGAGCGGCGCGCGCATCGAGCGAGGCCGTGAGGCCGCGGCAGTGTGCGCGGCCTGCCATGGTCAGAACGGCGTGAGCATGAACCCGGAGTGGCCGTCGCTGGCCGGGCAGCACGAAAGCTATCTGCTGCATTCGTTGCGCCAGTACAAGAGCGGAGAGCGTCAGAACGCGATCATGGCCGGGCAGGTGACGATGCTCAGCGATGACGAATTGCGCGATCTTGCCGCCTTCTACGCAGCCCAGGTCGGCTTGTTCACACCCACGCCGGGTCGTCGCAACTAAAGCGTTGCGAGGAACGCCTGCGCGGAATCCAGGATCGCCGCCACATCGTCAGCATCCCAGCGATCGAGGTTGCCGATCACCTGCGCCATGCGCGGATTGGCACCCAGTTCGTCGCGATGCAGGGCCAGAAACCGCCAGTAGAGTCGCGTGAAAGGACACGCACGCTCACCGCTGCGCAGTGACGGGTCGTAGCGGCATTCCTGGCAGTAATTGCTCATGCGCTTGATGTACGCGCCGCTGGCTATGTAGGGTTTCGAGCCGACAAGTCCCCCGTCGGCGAACAGCGCCATGCCCGTGGTGTTGGGCAACTGCACCCACTCCACCGCATCGACATACAGCGCCAGAAACCACGCATCGACCTGTCGTGGGTCGATGCCTGCCAGCACGCAGAAATTGCCGATGACCATCAGGCGCTGGATGTGATGGGCATAGCCGTGCGTCAGTGTCTGTCCGATCACCTGCGCCAGGCAATGCATGTCGGTATCGCCGCTCCAGAACCACGCCGGCAGCGTGCGCGTGTGACCGAAGTGGTTGAGTTGCGCGTAGTCGGGCATGTAATGCCAGTACACGCCGCGGATGAATTCGCGCCAGCCCAGCACCTGGCGCACGAAGCCCTCGACGGCCGCGATGCCGGCCGCGCCTTCCCGATACGCACGTTCGGCGGCTGTCACCACTTCGCGCGGATCGAGCAGCTTCAGGTTCAGGCTGCTGGCGATCAGGCTGTGCCACAGGAAAGGTTCGTCGCGCCACATCGCATCCTGATGACGACCGAAGTGCGGCAATCGCTGCTCGATGAACTGCGCCAGCGCCTCGCGTGCCTGCTCGCGCGTCACCGGCCAGTCGAAGCCGGCCAGCTCGCCCGGATGATCCTCGAAGCGGCTGGCGACCTCATCGAGGACCTCGCGGGTGAGCGCATCCGGCGGAAACGCCGTTGCGGGCGTGAGCGCCTGCGGGCCTGAACGCGGCAGGGCCGCGCGATTGTCGCGATCGAAGTTCCATTCCCCACCGGCGGGCTGGTCACCGTCCATCAGTACGCCGAAGCGCCGACGCTGCTCGCGATAGAAATACTCCATGCGCAGCTGACGCCGCCCCGAGGCGTGTTCGGCGAACTGCGCGCGCGTCACGTAGAAGTGCGCATCGTCGAGTCGCGTCAGTGGCACGTCGTGCCGGCTGCAGCAGTCTTGGATCAACGCCTGTACCCGCCACTCGCCGGCCTCAAGCATGATGACCTCGGCGGGCCGATGGCGCTGGATGG
This sequence comes from Gammaproteobacteria bacterium, assembly GCA_041745895.1. Classification (GTDB taxonomy): domain Bacteria; phylum Pseudomonadota; class Gammaproteobacteria; order Steroidobacterales; family PWYM01; genus PWYM01. The sequence goes on along the minus strand of JBGTIC010000160.1, from coordinate 2,886 downwards.
CCCTGCTCAGGCCTTTGGCAAGATCCACGCAGCCCTCGGCCAGCGTCGTGTAGTCGACCTGCCAGCCCTGCTCGCGCAGCCAGTCGCGATGATGGCGCATCGCGGCCAGAAACAGCGCGATGCGCTGGCGATGACTCCACACCTGCGTGGCCTCTGCCGCAGTCTCGATCATGACGACGAGGTCGCGTCCGGGCTGTGCGGCGGCCAGTGCCGCCGAGTCGCGCGACAACTGATCCCCGAGCACCAGCACCAGTCGCGCACGCCCGACTTCCCTGTCGGTGTCCATGGACGAATCTCCCTTGAAAGGACCTGCGCGACAGCCTGACGCGCGCTTGAGCGGCGCGCAAGCGGGTCTCGCCGGCGCACGGGCTGGGGATGACAGCCGCCGCACGCTACACTGTGGGCATCATTCGACCCGGAGCCACGATGAACGACTTTCTGGCCTTTCGCATTCACCAGCAGGACAAGGGCGTACGGGCGGGACTCGAACGCATGAACGTCGATGCGCTGAGTGACGGCGATGTGCTCATTCGCGTGCGCTGGTCGGACATCAACTTCAAGGACGCGCTGGCGGCCACCGGGGCGGGCCGCATCCTGCGGCGCTTTCCACTCAACGGCGGCATCGATGGCGCGGGCGTCGTCGAGCATTCCGCGGATGGGCGTTTCAAGGTTGGCGACGAGGTACTCGTCACCGGCAGCGGCCTGAGCGAAATCCATGACGGTGGCTATGCGCAGTACCTGCGCGTCCCCGGCGACTGGGTGATCGGGCTGCCGCCAGGTCTGTCGCTGAGAGAATCCATGTCCCTGGGCACCGCGGGATTCACCGCGGCACTGGCCGTGCACCAGATGCAGCGCATGAGCCAGGTGCCTGAGGCGGGCCCTATTGTTGTGACGGGTGCAACCGGGGGCGTGGGAAGTCTTGCGGTCGACATGCTCGCAGGCCTGGGCTTCGAGGTGCATGCGCTCACCGGCAAGGCCGCACAGGCCGATTATCTGCACGAACTCGGTGCACACGAAGTGCTGCTGCGCGATGGTCTGGACCTTGGCAGCCGGCCCCTGGAATCGGTGCGCTTCGCCGGCGCGATCGACAACCTGGGCGGTGAGTGGCTGACCTGGCTGACACGCTGCACCGGCGCGCTCGGCAACATCGCGAGCATCGGCCTGGCGGCCAGCCACACGCTCGAGACCACGGTGATGCCCTTCATCCTGCGCGGTGTGAACCTGCTGGGCATCAATTCGGTGGAGACACCGCGCGCGCTGCGTCTGCAGATCTGGGACCGGCTGGCCGGTGATCTGAAGCCCGCGCACCTCGAACGCATCGTCGCCCGCGAGGTCGCGTTGGCCGAACTGCCGGCGTGCTTCGACGATTACCTCAAGGCCGGTGTGGTCGGCCGCACCGTCGTGCGGATCGACTGACATGAGCGATCCGGCCGCGCCCACTGAGACCACCGGACCGCTGGTGCTGCGAGAGTCCCGCGGTGGCGTGGTGCAGCTCACGCTGAACCGACCGGCGGTGCGCAACGCGCTGTCCGCGGCCATGATTGCCGCACTGCGCAGCGAGTTCACTGCCCTGGCGCGCGAGCCTGACATCGCCGTAATCGTGATCGCCGGTGCCGGGCCGGCGTTCTGCGCCGGCCATGATCTGGCCGAGCTGTCGCGCTCGCGCGAGCCCATGGCGGCGCGCCAGATCTTTACCGCGTGCAGTGAGCTGATGCAGGAGATCGCCAGGCTGCCCCAGGTCGTGATTGCCAGAGTGCATGGCGTAGCCACCGCGGCGGGCTGCCAGCTGGTGGCCAGCTGCGATCTGGCTATCGCCGCCGACACCGCGCGCTTCGCCACCCCGGGTGTCAACATCGGCCTGTTCTGCTCCACCCCGATGGTGGCGCTGTCACGCACGGTGTCTGCCAAGGTGGCACTGGAGATGTTGCTGACGGGCGAGATGATGGCCGCAGACGCGGCCGCGCGCGTGGGGCTGATCAACCGCGCCGTGCCGGAAGCCCGGCTCGATGCCGAGGTGGATGCGCTGGCGCAGCGCATCGCCAGCCACTCGCGACACGTGGTCGCGCTGGGCAAGGAAGGCTTCTATCGTCAGCTCGAGGTGCCGCTGTCGCAGGCCTACGAATACGCATCGGCGCTGATGGTGCGGAATATCCTCTCCGAGGACGCCGCGGAGGGGATCAGCGCCTTTCTCGAAAAGCGCCCCCCGACGTGGCGGCATCGCTAAGTCCGCCAGCGCACACCACTGCTGGACGCATTCGTGGTATTCAAGATACGATAACCGGCAAAGCACGCACTCTGGCGTTGTTGTGATGCAACAACGTCTCACAGGAGATTCACCATGAGAATGATTGGCGCAGCCCTGGTCACCCTGACCCTGGCCTTGACAGCACCGGCGCAGGCGGCCGGACCCAAGGAGGGACAATGGTATGTCTCGCCGATGCTCACGTTCATTGATGGCGATGTCGACCGGCTCGTAGACGACGGTGTCCGCGGTGGCCAGTTCGGTCTGGGCTATGCCTTCGACAGTAACTGGCTGCTCGAGGGTATCCTGCAGTACAACGACTTCACCGGCTTCCAGCCGGCGGAGCAGTGGGGCGTGGGCGTGGATCTTATCCGCCGTTTCAACTCCGCCAACACTGCTTGGTCGCCCTATCTGCTTGCAGGTGGTGGCTGGCTGCGCACCGACCCCGATGGCGCAGCACCGCGGCGCGACGGCTCGCAGTTCTCAGTGGCCGCAGGGCTCATGGGGCAGGTTACGGAAGACTTCGCGCTGCGCGCCGAGTATCGCCTGCGCGGCGATGCAAGCTCACCGGGCCTGACCGACCAGCTGATCAGTCTGGGCTTCACCATTGGCTTTGGCGGTCAACCCGCGCCCGCGCCGAGAGC
>JBGTIC010000159.1:0-2307 GCA_041745895.1 Gammaproteobacteria bacterium | reverse complement strand
CGACGCCTGAGTCCACGCGCCGTGCAGCTGCGCATCCGCAACTGGGCCAGGCGCGCGGACAGTCCGGTGCCGGTGCATCCACATCTGCTGCGCCACTGCTTCGCCAGCCACCTGCTGGAGTCCAGCGGCGACCTGCGCGGCGTGCAGGAACTGCTCGGCCATGCCGACATCGCCACCACCCAGATCTACACCCACCTTGATTTCCAGCACCTGGCCCAGATATACGACAGAGCACATCCGCGCGCGCGCAAGCGGCGCGACAAGGACTAGGGAGTGAGTGCATGGAACAGTTTCGCGGCACCACCATCGTGTCGGTGCGGCGCGGGTCCACCGTGGCCATCGGCGGGGATGGCCAGGTCACACTGGGCAACACCGTGGTCAAGGGCAATGCCCGCAAAGTACGCCTGCTGCATGGCGGACGCGTGCTGGCCGGCTTTGCTGGCGGCACCGCCGATGCCTTCACGCTGTTCGAGCTCTTTGAAGGCAAACTCCAGCAGTACGGCAATCTGACGCGCGCGGCCATCGAACTGGCCAAGGAATGGCGCACCGACCGCCGCCTGCGCCGGCTTGAAGCGCTGCTGTGCGTGGCCGACCGGGACAAGTCGCTGATCATCTCCGGCAACGGCGATGTCATCGAGCCGGAAATGGACCTGATGGCGATCGGCTCGGGCGGCCCGTTTGCCCAGGCCGCCGCCCGGGCGCTGATGGAGAATACCGAGCTCGATGCCCGCAGCATCGTCGAGAAGGCGCTGGGCATCGCCGGCGAGATCTGCATCTACACCAACCGCAACATCACCATCGAAACGCTGTCTGACAGCTGATCGAGGCCCTTCTTTTTGGTCGCACACCGGCGACCCCGCCGCGACCCCTCGGAGACAAGGAGTTTCCCGTCATGTCCATGACGCCCCGCGAGATCGTCCAGGAACTGGACAAGCACATCATCGGCCAGGAGGCTGCCAAGCGCGCGGTGGCGATCGCACTGCGCAATCGCTGGCGACGCATGCAGGTTGCAGAACCCCTGCGCGCCGAGATCACGCCAAAGAACATTCTGATGATCGGCCCCACCGGCGTGGGCAAGACCGAGATCGCGCGCCGGCTGGCGAAACTGGCGGGCGCACCGTTCATCAAGATCGAGGCCACCAAGTTCACGGAAGTGGGCTATGTCGGTCGCGAAGTCGACAGCATCATCCGCGATCTTGCCGACGTTGCGATCAAGCTTGTGCGCGAGGAGGAGATGGAGAAGGTCAGTCACCGCGCCGCCGATGCTGCCGAGGAGCGGGTACTCGATGCCCTGCTGCCCGGCAGTCGCGACCGCATGCAGTCGGGCAGCGAGCAGGACACGCGGCAGAAATTCCGCAAGAAACTGCGCGAAGGTGAGCTCGATGAACGCGAGATCGAAGTCGAGGTCCGCGCCATGCCGATGGGCGTGGAGATCATGGCTCCGCCCGGCATGGAGGAGATGACCAACCAGCTGCAGTCGATGTTCCAGAACATGTCGGGCAACCGCACGCGCACACGCAAGACCCGCGTCGCTGAGGCGATGAAGCTGCTGACAGACGAAGAAGCCGCGAAGATGATCAACGAAGAGGAGATCAAGCTGCGCGCGATCAACGCCGTGGAACAAAACGGCATCGTGTTCATCGACGAGATCGACAAGGTGTGCCGGCGCCAGGAAACCGTCGGTGCCGATGTCTCCCGCGAGGGCGTGCAGCGTGATCTGCTGCCGCTGGTCGAGGGCTGCACCGTGAGCACCAAGCATGGCATGGTGCGCACCGACCATGTTCTGTTCATCGCCTCGGGTGCCTTTCATGTGGCCAAGCCCTCGGACCTGATTCCCGAACTGCAGGGCCGACTGCCGATCCGTGTGGAGCTCTCGGCACTGAAGGTCGAGGACTTCGTGCGTATCCTCACCGAAACTGACGCCTCGCTGACACAGCAGTACACGGCGTTGATGGAAACCGAGGGTATGGATCTGTCGTTTGATGCATCCGGGGTGCAGCGCATCGCCGAGGTGGCGTTTCAGGTCAATTCACGCACTGAAAACATCGGCGCACGGCGCCTGCATACCGTGCTCGAACGCCTGCTGGAGACGGTCTCCTATGCCGCGGGTGACCGCGGCAGCAGCAAGCTTGTGATCGATGCGGCGTACGTCGATGAGCAGCTTGGGGAACTGGTCCAGGATGAGGACCTGTCGCGATATATTCTTTAGTTTCTGATGGCACTTACTTAAGGTCCGGCTGGCGGTTGCTGCGGGAGGTCTTTGGCGGAATGGCTCCCTGCGGTCCGCTTTATTTCCGCCAAAGACCT
>JBGTIC010000158.1:0-3851 GCA_041745895.1 Gammaproteobacteria bacterium | reverse complement strand
GAGGGCGCGGCGTTCAGAGCCGGCAAGTAACGCAGCCGCTCGCCACCGGCCTTGACGAAGGCCTCGGCGTTCTGCATGGCGATTTCTTCCAGCGTTTCCAGGCAGTCGACCGCAAAGCCCGGACAAACCACGTCGAGGCGCTTGACACCTTGCCTGGCCAGTTCGATGACGGTCTCGTCGGTGTAAGGGCGCAGCCACTCCTCGCGCCCGACGCGCGACTGGAAGCTCAGCGCCCACGCGTCATCGGCCAGGCCGAGACGCTCGGCCACGCGCCGTGCGGTCTTGTGGCACTGGCAGTGGTAGGGATCTCCGTTGTCGAGGTAGCGGCGCGGAATACCGTGGAATGAAAAAAGCAGACGCTCACCCCGGCCCTGGGTCTGCCAATGCTGCTCGAGCCGCGTCGCCAGCGCTTGGATGTACAGCGCCTCGTCGTGATAGGCGGTGATGAGGCGAAACTCAGGCAGCCAGCGGGTGCGTTGCAGCTGTGCGGCGACCCGGTCGAAGACCGAGCCTGTGGTCGTGGCGCTGTACTGGGGGTACAGCGGCAGTACCAGCAGGCGCCGCGCGCCGGCTGCGCGCAGGCGAGCCATGGCCGAGGCGATCGACGGATTGCCGTAGGTCATGCCTACGGCCACGGTGAGCGGACCGGGCAGTGCGCTGCGCAGTTCGGTCTGGAGCCTGGTGGCCAGCCGCTCGGTCAACACCAGCAGCGGTGAACCCTCATCGGTCCAGATCTCGCGGTAGGCGCGTGCCGAGCGCCGCGGACGGATGCGCAGGATCACACCGTTCAGGATCAGCCACCACAAGGGCCGCGGCAGCTCGATGATGCGCGGATCCCACAGGAACTCGGCGAGATAGCGACGCACAGCCGCAGGCTCAGGGGCATCGGGCGTGCCGAGATTCACCAGCAGGATGCCCAGTTGCCCTGTACTGCCGTGTGCGTAGTCCTTGTCGCCCAGGTAGGCCATCGGCCTCCACTCAATGTTTTGCGCCGCGTGGCATGATACTGCGTCGGCAGCTGCCTTAGGGCACATCACGAGGACACCGCCGGCATGGACCCGCTGCTTGTGAGTCGAATACTTGTCGTCGTGCACTTTGGATTCCTTGCCTTCGTGGTGCTCGGTGGCTTCCTGGTCATGTGGCGTCCTTGGGTCGCATGGCTGCATGTGCCGTGCGCGGCCTGGGGCGCGCTGATCGTAAGCATGGGCTGGATCTGTCCGCTGACGCCGCTGGAGAACCGGTTCCGCGCCGAGGCAGGGCTGAGCCGCTACGACGGCGGCTTCATCGAGAACTACCTGCTGGCCGTGATCTATCCGCCGGGGCTGACGCGCGGGCTGCAGCTTGCACTGGCGGTTGGTCTGGTCGTGCTGCTGGCCTTGCAGTACGGTGGCGCCCTTGCGTTGGCAAGGCGTCGGCAGGCGCGCACGAAGGATCAGGCGTGATCGCATTCGGACTGGGCATCTGCATTTTCGGCATCTTTGTCGCACTGACCGCGATCATGGTCGTGTTCCTGGGCAACACCAGCACTGCCGTGCCCGCGCTTCTCGCGCCACTGGCGCTGGGTCTGCCGGTTGTGGCGTTGCTGGGGTATGCCGTGTTTACAAGACACCGGGCACTGGGCACGCCGATGAGCGCAATTCGCGCCTGCCCTGGCTGGCTGCTTGCCGCGCTGGCCGTGCTGATGTCGGTGGTCATGATCGCGGTGCTGGCGATCTGGCTGACTGTTCGCGCTACCGGCGAGCCGTTGCCACCAAGGTTTCACCTGCCGGTATTCGCGCTTGCCGCTTTCTCCTTGATGGCCGGGCTGTTCTCGGGGCTTCTGGTGTTGCGCACCCGGGCGCTATCTGACCAGCTGCCGATTGAGTAAAATCAGGCTCTATGAGCAGTCGCATCCTGATCATCCAGGGCCACCCCGACGCCAGCGTTACGCACCTGTGCCACGCGCTTGCGCGGCAGTACCGCGAAGGTGCCGAATCCGCTGGTCATGAAGTGCGCGAAATAAACGTTGCGCAACTCGATTTTCCGCTGCTGCGCAGTAAGCACGAGTGGGAAAAGGGTGAGTTGCCAGACTCGCTTGTGCAAGCCCAGGCCTCGATCGGCTGGGCGCAGCACATCGTGCTGTTTTTCCCGTTGTGGCTCGGCGAGATGCCGGCGCTGCTCAAAGGCTTTCTCGAACAGGTGGCACGTCCGGGCTTCGCGTTCACCTACGATGCTGACAATCCTTTCGGTCGCAAGGGCCTGAAGGGTCGTTCTGCGCGGGTCGTCGTGACGATGGGGATGCCTGCGGTGGTCTATCGTTACTTCTACCGCGCACACAGCCTGAAATCACTCGAGCGCAATATTCTTGGCTTCATCGGCATCGCGCCCATCCGTGCAACACTCGTTGGCATGGTCGAGTCGCTGGATGAAGCCACTGCGAAGCGCTGGTGCAAGAAGCTTCGCGCGCTCGGTCGCGACGCGCACTAGCTGCTGTATCGTAAGGCGGCCTACCGATAGCAGATCGAGATGCGACCGCTCATCGTTTGGGCGCGCACCTGCGCGCCGCCCTTGCCGCGACTGAACGTCAGGCGCTGACCCGGTCCGAAGCGGCTCTCGCGGGCGGCCTGGTGGCCGTCGCAATCATCGATGCTACCGCTGAAGCTTTGCAGATCAAAGCGTGCCTCGACGTCCGCCTGCAGCTGGACCTGCAGACTTCCCGACACGGCATTGCCCTCGAGGCGCGCGTCGGGCAGCAGCGTTATTGTCCCGCTGATGTCGCCGCTGACCGCATTGAGCCGCAGCTGGCTGAACTGCCCGCCATCGACACTGAAATCGCCACTGACGATCGAGGCGTGCAGGCTCCCCGCCGCGTTGGCAAGGCGCACGTCGCCGCTCACGCTGGACACATCCGTGCGGCCATCGACACCCCGGCCACGCAGTTGCAGGTCACCGCTGACGGAGCCCACCTTCAGCTGGGCACCAAAGTCCTCGACCGTGATGTCTCCGCTGACGCTCTGCAGCCGCTGCTCGGCGTTCACGCCTGCCACGTCGATATCTGCACTCACGGAGCTGATCTGCAGGCGATTGCCCGCAGGGACACGCAGCTCCAGCATCGCCGCGGCAGCGCTACCGCGCGCGCCGCGCTCCGGTTGATTCACGCTGATCGAGATACCTGAACCGGACTCCTCCACTTCGAGCGACTGGTCGTCCCCGGTCAGTCGGGCGGTCAATTCGACCTCCAGGCGATCCCAGCCCCGAACCTGCACTGATCCGGCGATGTTGCGGATCCTCACTTCGCCGTCCGCCCGCACTGAAAGGGTGCGCTCGATCAGTTCCGCGCGCGTGTCTGACGGACCTGCGGCGAGTAACGTCACCGACAACACCGCCAGCACGCGCAGCGGTGACCACGTGTGAATACTCATATCTCCATACTCCCGTCAGCGACCATCCGGGTCGCCTCATCGATCTGGCCAAGCACGGCCATCTCTTGTGAATACACAGTCAGCAGCAAGTGCTGCAGGACCGGATCGGCCGGCGCCTCACCAAGCGCGCTACGCAGGTCCACGAGGGCCGCCTGGATGGTGTCCAGGCTGCGTGTCACACGCTCGCGCGTCTGCGGTGAAAGTTGTGCAAGTTGGTCGTCGAGATCCGCCACGCGTTGTGCGCGAACCTGGCGGTACGCCGCCTCCGCGACGAGGAACTCAGGATTCGGACCGGACACGCCTTGCGTGGGCACCGTGGCAACGCTTGGCACGCTCGGGGCCTGTGAATCAGGCACCAGCAGCTGCACCGCCAGCAGCCCTGCGAATGCAACGGCCGCAACGGTGGCTGCAAGCGGCAGGTAGCGCCACCGCCGCGTGCTGCGCGCCGGC
>JBGTIC010000157.1:0-3600 GCA_041745895.1 Gammaproteobacteria bacterium | reverse complement strand
GCCGGCGTGCGCGCGTGGCCGCGACATACAGCAGTCGGTCGGTCTCCAGTTCGGTACGCCGCCGCTCGGCTGCGTACAGCCACTCGAACAAAGCCTGGCCGGCACCGTCACGGGCGGGCCGCGGCGCAAGCAACAGTGCCGCCGTGCCGTCGTCATCGACGATCTCCTGCCAGGTCAGCAGCGGACGCTGATCCGAGCGTGATGCTTCGCCAAGACCGCACACCACGACATGATCGAATTCCAGGCCCTTCGCATGATGAATGGTCATGACCTGGATACACCGCCGGGCAGTCGATGGATGCACGCGGAAGAGCTGCGAAAGCTGACTACAGAGGTCTGCCGGATCCGGCAGGTCACACCCCTGCTGCAGAGTTGAGAGCCGTTGCAGAAGCGCATGACAGTCATGCAGGTCACGCTCATCGGCAAGCGTCGCGGGCCCACCCAGCGCCAGCCAGCAGCCCTCGACCAGCGCGGCGAGTCGCAGTTCGCTTCGTCTTGACAGCCAGTGTTCCAGCACGCCCAGGGCTCTCATCAGCCGCTCGCGTGTCGCGGGTTCAACGCGCGTGAGTCGAGCGGGATCTGCGAGCACATCGATGATGACCTGCTCGCGCGCGTCGTACACCAGGGCGTGAATCTCGACCAGCGAGAGTCCCAGGCACGGTGAGCGCAGCAAGGCCAGCCACGCGAGCCGATCATCCAGATGCGTCAGCGCGCGGGTGAGGGCAACCAGATCCTGTACCGCGGGACTGTCGGCCAGCGGTTCGAACGCGATCGCGTCCACCGGCAGGCCCTCGTCACGCAGTGCGGGGAGAATGCGTCGCATGTGGCGCCGATTGCGCACCAGAACGACGATGCTCTGCGACTCATCGCTGGTCTCCAGCGTCGTGCGCAGCCAGTCGACGACCGTGCGGGTTTCCTCGTCAGGTCCGGCGAGCACACGGAACTCAGCCGCGGCACCGTCATCGTCACGCACGGCGGCTGCGGACGGCGTATAGGGCGCTGCGCCGGTTGCGAGGTCTTCTTCTGCGGGCATCATCCGGGTAAACAGTGCGTTGACCCAGGTCACGAGCACTGGCGCACTGCGGAAGTTCGCGGTCAGGTGCAGCGGCTCCAGTGGCACTCCGCCCAGACCATGTCGACGCGCCTTCAGGAACAGTGCGACGTCGGCTTCGCGGAATCGGTAGATCGATTGCATCGGATCCCCTACGCAGAAGAGCGTACGGCCATCGCCCGGCGACCAGCCCGCCACCAGCCTGCGCAGCAGTTCGAACTGGCCGTGCGAGGTGTCCTGAAATTCATCGACGAGCAGATGGCGCAGCCGGAAATCCATGGCCAGCGCGAAATCGGTGGGCTCGGTGCTCTCGCCCAGTGCACGCTGGGCGGCCAGCGCCAGTTCAATGAAATCGGTCTCGCCGCGTTCGCTGCTCAGCACACGAAACGCGGCACTGGCCAGTGTCAGCACCCGCCCCAGTGCCTCGAGCAGCTCCCACTGGCCGTCTTCCAGCGCAGGGTCCGGCAGTGCCGCGAGCTGTTGCAGGGCGCTCACCGTAACAGCCTCGGTCGACAGCGCATCGAGCACGGAGACTGCCTGGGTCTTCAGTGCCACGGCCTGCGGCGGGAATCCGCAGCGCTTGTCTATCGTCTTGCGCAGCTCCCCCTTGCCGGTAAGCAGCAGGCACGCTGCGGCGCGCCAGATTGCGACATGCGCGACGACCGGTGAGGGCATGCGCAGCAGCCTTCCGGCGGCGATATCCGGGAGCGCCGCAAAACGTGCCCTGATGGTGGCGTCCGTGGCCTCACGCGCGGCCTGGGTCATCAACGCGGGCAGCGCATCGGTGCAGTGCCGGGGTATGCGACCTGCAGCCTCGGCCAGTCGGTTGGCTACCATCCGCTCCAGCGCGGCCTCCAGTGCCGCGCGATGGTCTGCGTCGCTGGCACCCGACAGCACGTGTCGCAGCCACTGATCGCGGCGGGCAAGCTCTGCGGCGAGCTGGTCGATGAACCGTTGACCATCGCTGTCGAGATGGCCGAGCAGCAGGCGCACTGCGGCACCATCACGGTCATCTTCACCCGCCAGTGCGAGCACTTCACGCGCGGCCGCCCGATGCAGGGCGGCGGCGTCGTCGACGGGCTGCAGCGTGACGGCACTGCCGGCCGTCAGTGGCAGGGTGCCGGCCAGTCGGATGTTGAGCGCATCGAATGTCATGATCTTCAGGCGTGAAGGGTCGGCAAGCAGCTGCCAGCCTTGTGCTTCGCTGCGTCGACACGCCGCCTGGGCAAGCGCCCGGGTGCGCCGGGCATGCTCGGTCTGATCCTCCGCGCTGCCGGCATCCGCCTCGTGCAGCGCCATGAGCACACGTGCACGCATCTCTGCGGCTGCCTTGCGCGTGAACGTGATCGCGAGGATTTCTTCGGGCTGATCGACGACGCTGAGCAGTCGCAGCAGCCGCTGCGTGAGCAGACCCGTCTTTCCTGACCCCGCCGGCGCCTGCACGATGAAGCTCTTGGTCAGCGACAATGCGCGCTCCCGGACCTCCCGGTCAGGCGTGGCCATCAGGTGCCTCCATGACCGCGGGGATCTCGTGGATTCGTGTAAACACCGCGAAATCACCAGCGGCTGCATCTGCATCATCGAGGTTGATGCGCGCGTCACCGGCGGCGAATGCCTCTGCCAGGGCAGTGATTTCGCGCTTCCAGTGCTCCATCAGGGCCGCCCACTGCGACTGCGGCAGCACTCGCCAGGAACGCCATGAGGCAGGCCGGGTCATCGCCTCGCTGCCGACACCAAAGAACCCGACGCGGTCACTGCGCAGGCTCACGAAGCCCATGCCCGCAACATCCTCGCCCAGCACCAGCGCATAGGCGGGCAGCTGCGGCGCATCCAGGCGCGGTGACAACAGACCTGTATGTCTGGGCAGGCCACTTTTATAGTCGAGCAGCAGCGTGTTTCCGGTATCCAGACGGTCGATGCGATCGGTGCGGCCCGACAGCTCGATGTCCCCGAGCGCCAGGGACACCCGACGTTCCAGATGCTCGACGATGAATGCGGGCCGCAGACGTTCCAGGGCGAGCAAGGCTTCGACCAGGCCGCACTGGCGCGCGATTTCAACCGCGACGACGGCACGCGCGAACGCGTCGTCGGCGGGCAGCAGCTCAGCTGCGGCGCGTCTGGCGCAGTCATGGACCTGGCTTGCGAGCACATCGTTGGCGAACTCGCGCCAGGCCTGGTCGGCACCATGGCGTCGCCAGAACAGCTCGAGCACACGATGTATAAGTGAGCCACGCAACAGCGCCGAGAGTGCCGGCACCGGGGATTCCAGGGGCCGGGCGTGGAGCCGATGCCGCGCGAAGGCCGCAAGCGGACAGCGCTGCTGGAGTTCCAGCAGCCCCACAGGGAAACGCCTTTGCTCATCGCCACGCAATGCAGGGGCAGGATCCGCCGCGACCAGCAGCGCCGGCCGTGCGGCCTGCATTGCCCCCGCCCAATGACAGCGCGCAGCCTGCCCATCGACCAGCGCGGAGCCCTCGAGCAGGGGGCTCGCGGTGTTCTCGGCGCCATCACTGCGGTGCGGCCAACTCATTACAACCCGGGGTGCCGAC
>JBGTIC010000156.1:0-2973 GCA_041745895.1 Gammaproteobacteria bacterium | reverse complement strand
GTTCCCGCGCCGGCGATGATCAGGAGCGGGCCGGCGCATACCCCGGCTGCGCTGGCGCTTCCATGGCACGCAGCCTGGCGCTGGGCGGCATTGAGCTGCGCAAACGGATCGGGTGCCGGGGCCTGATCTGCCGGTGCCGGTGCTGCCGATGATTCGCCGTGCATGGCACCGGACTATAGCAGCCGGAACTGTACAGGCATACAGTCCCCGCGCCCACCAGCAAGGCCCCCGTCAGGGTTCCAGAAACGGCACGACCAGGTCAGCCACCGCCACCGGGCGCTCCCAGTGCAGCATATGGCCGCAGCGGTCCAGCCACATCTCGCGCAGGTCGCGGAAATGTGCCCGCCCGAAGTCTGCGTCGATGAAGCGCCCACCCTCCTCGGTATAGAAGTGCGACTCGCGGGCCAGCAGAAACAGCACCGGCGACTCGATGGCGGCCCAGCAGGCCTGCGCCTCGGCGCGACGATAGAGTACCGGGTTGATCCAGCGATGGGCAGGATCGGTCTTGATCACGAACCGGCCCTCGCTGTCCTCCCGGGTCCAGTGCGCGGCCACAAACAGCGCGTGGCGCTCGCTCAGGTGCGGGTTACGCCGCATCAGTCGCCTGGCCAGCGCCGCATGATCGGCGTAAGTCTGGAAAGGCTGCGGGGCTTTCGCCTCATCGAGCCATTGCTGATAGCGGCGCGGGGCCTCGTCAGGCGTGGCGTCCTTGAGGCCGAAACCCTCGAGGCTGACGATGCGGCGCACACGTTCGGGGCGAACGCCTGCATACAGGCCGGCAACATTGCCGCCCATGCTATGGCCGACAAGGTCGACGCGCTGATCGGGATACAGCGCATCGAGCAGCGCGTCCAGATCGGCGAGGTAGTCAGGAAACCAGTAGGCGCCGTGACCCCAGGCGCTGTCGCCGAAGCCCCGCCAGTCAGGTGCTAGCAGCCGCCAGCCGTGGGGTAACTCGTCCACGAGGAACTGCCAGGTCGCGCCGCAATCCCCCCAGCCATGCAGCAGGATCACTGGCCGGGCGGTCTCATCGCCCCAGCTGTGCACGCGCATGGTCAGCCCGCGAACTTCGAGATCCAGCGACTGCGAGGCTCGACGGGGCCGGTAGGCACCAGATATTGCCATGATGATCACTGCCTGAGCGGGTCGGAATGCGCGATTCTACCCGTCACAGGTCTGCACCGCAGGACGCATTGCGCCATGCCACCGGGCAGGTATAGTCGCAACAGCACCGCTGTTGCGCTCAGCTGAAGGATTAACGAACGCATGATCACGATGAAACTGCCGCCCCGCGGCGGTCGCCTGCCTGGCCTTTGCGCCGCGTTACTGACGCTCGGACTCATCAGTGCCTGCGCCACCCGGACGAGCAATCCCGGCGTGGACCGCGAACTCGACACGCTTGTCGGCTTCCAGACCGGCCTGTTCACCTCCGCACCGCAGGCGGCGCGTGACGAGAACTACCAGGTCGTGGAGTTTCGTGCCGCGCGCGTCTGGCCCGCGCGTGTCGACGGCTACTGGATCTACAGCGAACAGCAGGTGGAAGGCACACCCGCGCCCTACCGGCAACGCATCCAGCGTTATTTCCGCGATGACGCGGGCGTCATCAGGCTGCGGGTTTACACGTTGCCGGATGTCGAGCGCCTTATCGGCGCGTGGCGCGAGCCCGGCAGGCTCGATGCCGTTGCGCCGGCGGCGCTGAATGCCGAGGAGGGCTGCGACAACCTCTACCGCGAAACCCCGGACGGCGCCTATGAGGGCAGCACCATCGAGCAGGAGTGCCGCAACAACTGGCGCGGTGCGGCCTACATGCGCTCGGTGTCGCGCGTCACCGCCGGGGGCTTCGTGAACTGGGACCGCGGGTTCACGGCTCAGGGCGAACATGTCTGGGGACCCACCGGCGGGGGCTACGAATTCACCAAGCTACAGGACCTGTGACAGCCGGGACACAGCGGCCACGGCCGGTGCGCCGTGCTTGTGTCATCACCCGCCGCGGCCTGGTTCATCTGCGTCATGCCGGCAGCGGTCCGCCCGTGGTGCTGCTGCATGATTCGCCACGTTCGTCGCGACTCCACGAGCCCTTGCTTGCGGCATTGTCCGGCCGATTCACGCTCATCGCCCTGGACACGCCAGGCTACGGCAATTCCGCAGCCCTGGACACGGGATCCCGGCTGGAAATCGAGGATTTCGCAGACGCACTGGCTGACGCGCTCGACGCACTGGGCCTTGCGCCCTGCCCCGTCTACGGCTTTCACACCAGTTCCAAGATCGCGCTGGCGTTGGCCCATCGTCATCCCTCTCGCGTCAGCGGTGTGATTCTGGAAGGGCTGAGCCTGCCTGCGGAGCCCACCCCCGAAGCGTTCATCGCGCGCTACATGAAGCTGTTTCCACCCGGTGCGGATGGCAGTCACCTGGTCAGCCAGTGGAGCAAGGTGCGCGACATGCATCGATTCTTTCCGTGGTTCGACCTGCGTGCCGCGACCAGGATGCCGGTAGGCTTGCCGGACGCGGCGCATCTGCACGACTACAGCCTGGACCTGTTCAGCGCCGGTGAGCACTTCGCGGACGCCTACGCGGCAGCGATGCGTTATCGGGCCCGGTCTGCGATCGGCGTACTGACGGTGCCCGCGGTGTACTGCGCACGGCCGACGGATGTGCTGTATCCCTTCCTGGCGGCATTGCCGCAGGCGCTGCCTGCCGGCAGTCGGGTCGAGACGCTGCCCGATGCGCGCGACGCGTGGATCGATCGCCTGGGCGATCTGTTCGCGCAGGCAGGCGGCGCGGCCGACAGGAACTGGACGGCCCCCGATCCGCTCCAGGCCGCCACTACAGGTCTGCTGTGCGGGTACCGCGAGTTCGCGCATGGCCAGATCCATCTCTGGCAGCACCGCGGGGCCGGGCATGGCGGCGTGCCGCTGATGCTGCTGCACGATCTGCCGGGTGCCGCCTGCCAGCTGCAGCCACTGTTTGCCGCAT
>JBGTIC010000155.1:0-2177 GCA_041745895.1 Gammaproteobacteria bacterium | reverse complement strand
TCGAGGCCGCGGCCCAGGCGTTTACGTTTCGTGGCCATGGCTTAAGATCATCTGCTTCACAGGCGAATGGGGGCAACCGCTGGCGGTCCGCCGGGGCGCGACGATTGTAGCAGAGCGGGCGCGCTGCCACGCACGCGCGGCTGGTCTCAGGTCCCGCGAGCCGCACGCCTGCGATCATCCTCGCGCCGGTTGATCTCACCGGCCAGGGCAAGATAGGCCAGCGCCCCGCGTGAATACTTGTCGTGATACAGCGCGGCCATGCCGAAACTCGGCGCCTCGGCCAGGCGGACATTGCGCGGGATAACCGTGCGATAGACCTGGTCACGGAAGTGCTGCGTGAGCTGAGCGGAGACCTCGTTGGCCAGATTGTTGCGCGGGTCGAACATCGTGCGCAGCAGGCCCTCGATCTGCAGTCCCGGATTGACGCTGTCGCGCACCTGCTCGATGGTGCGCACCAGCGCGGAGAGGCCTTCAAGCGCGTAGTACTCGCATTGCATGGGAATGAGCACACCATGGGCTGCGGTCAACGCATTGAGCGTGAGCATGTTGATCGACGGCGGGCAGTCGATGAGGATGTAGTCGAAGTCCTCACGCACGGGCTGCAGGGCCTCGCGCAGTCGCAGTTCGCGACCGCTCTCGCGCAGCAGGCTCACCTCGGCGGCGGTGAGATCCTCGTTGCCCGGCAGCAGCATGAAGCCACCATCGGCCACGGCCACCAGACTGTCACGCACGCTGGCCTCGCCAAGCAGCACATCACAGCTGCTGTACTCGACGTCGTTCTTGCTCACACCGCAGCCCATCGTGGCATTGCCCTGCGGATCGAGGTCAACGAGCAGGACGCGGCGGCGCGTGGCATCCAGTGAGGCGGCAAGATTGATGGCGGTCGTGGTCTTGCCCACGCCGCCCTTCTGGTTGGCCACTGCGATGATTCTTGTCATGTCTTTTTCTATCCGGTCTTCAAGCCTGGGTGCTGCACCGACGCCGGTGCGCGCCGGGTCAGCCTGACCAGGTGGCGCGCCTGATCGAGTTCAGGCACCTGCAGTGCTGCGACTTCCGCATGCCAGTCATCGGGGAGGTCCGCCAGTTCTCCGCGCGGATCCCGCCCCTTCATCATCAGGATCTGCCCGCCCGACGCCAGCAGATGACTGCAGCCGGCGAGAAAACGACCGGCGGGCGCGAAGGCACGGCCGATCACCGTATCAAAGCCCTGTGCCGGCCGATAGTCCTCGACGCGTGTGTGCACGGCGCTCGCATTATCCACGGCCAGCCGACGCAGCGCATGCTGCACGAAGCGGATCTTCTTGCCATTGCTGTCGAGCAGCGTGAAGTGACGTTCGGGATCGGTGATGGCCAGAGGCAGGCCGGGGAAGCCCGCACCGGTGCCGATATCGAGTACCTGCTTGCCGTGAAGCGAAGACCGCACACTGAGACTGTCGAACAGGTGCAACACGAGCATCGCGTCGCGCTCGCGCACCGCCGTGAGGTTGTAGGCACGATTCCAGCGCTCGAGCTCATCGAGCAGCACAAGCAGGCGATCGGCCGCCTCGGGCGGCAAGGCGACATCCATGCGCTGCGCCCCCGATTCAAGGCGCAGCCGTTGCGTTCGCTCTGCATCCATGGCCGATTTTTCGACTCCCATGCCACCCCGCCCGGGCCTGCGCCGGCGCGCACGACTCCGTACCCGGCATGATCGCAAAAAAAACCCCGGCCGGAGCCGGGGTTTTCAAACGGCATGAGCGCCGTCAGTCGACGATGAAACTCAGCACCACGCGGCGGTTGCGCGCACGACCCTCATCGGTGTCGTTGCTGGCCACCGGGCGCTCCTGGCCGTAGCCGCGCGAGGTCAGGTTGCGTGCGTTGACGCCCTGGGAGATCAGGTATTCGCGCACCGAGGCGGCGCGACGATCTGAGAGTCCCAGGTTGTACTGCGCGCTGCCGACACTGTCCGTATGGCCCTGCACTTCGACGCGCAGGTTCGGGTGGCGCTGCAGGATCTCGACCGCCTCATCGAGGATGCGCTCCGAGCTCGGCAGCAGTCGTGCCGAATCGAACTCGAAGTTCACCCCCGGAAGCTCGATTTCGAGCGCGCAGCCATCTTCGTCCACCGGCTGGCCCTCGCGGGGCTCAGGGCAGGGACGCTCAGGCGCGGCCGGAGGCGGCGGCGGGGGTGGTGGCGG
>JBGTIC010000154.1:0-4470 GCA_041745895.1 Gammaproteobacteria bacterium | reverse complement strand
GGCGCACCGACCACGACCAACTGATCCTGCCCGCGTTGCGATGTGCCGGCGAGCACGGCTAAGGTCATGACATGGATGTCGATAACAGCAAGCAGCAACCCACGGTAATGCGTGTAACGCGACGGCGTCTGTTGGTGGGCGCCGCTGGCGCCGTGGCGGTTGCCGGGGGTGCCGGCCTGTGGCTTACCGTAGGGAAACGGCTGACCGATCAGCGCTTCCGAAACGCCGTTGACCGCGGCGATGCCTTCGCTCCCAGCGTGTACCTGGCCGTCCAGCCTGATGGTGAAGTCGTGATCTGGCTGACGCGCTCGGAGATGGGTCAGGGGGTCGCCACCGCCTTGCCGCTGATCATCGCCGAGGAACTCGATGCTGACTGGTCTCGCGTGCGCGTAGAGCAGGCGGTGGCCGATGCGCGCTACGACTATGGGCTCATGACCACCGTGGCCAGCTCGAGCGTGAGTTCCCAGTGGATCGAGCTGCGCCGCGCGGGCGCGGCGGCGCGCCAGATGCTGATTGCATCGGCGGCGCGCCAGTGGGGTGTACGCGCAAGCGCGTGCGGCACCGAGCCGGGTCGTGTCGTTCATCCGGACAGCGGCCGATCGGCGGCCTACGGCGAGCTCGCCCAGAGTGCTGCGCGCCAGCGTCCGCCATTACGTCCGCGCTTGAAGTCCCCGGAGAATTTTCGACTGCTGGGGGCGTCACAGCCACGCCTGGATTTACCCGACAAGGTCACGGGTCGTGCCGTCTATGGGCTCGACGCAAGAGTGGACGGGATGGTTTTTGCCGCAATTGCCCGCAGCCCCACGTTAGGCGGACGGCCGACATCGGTGGACGACACGCAGGCGCGGATCCTCCCCGGTGTACAAGACGTATTCGCGATGTCCGCAGGCATTGCGGTTATCGCCGAAGACTCATGGACAGCCCTCAGGGGGCGCGATGCCCTTCGGATCCAGTGGCAGGCCGGGGAGGGCACTGATATCTCCGACGAAGCCATCGCAGATCGGTTGCGTGAGCACCTCCATATGGACGGCGCCGGCGTCGCCCGCGATGACGGCAATGTACTCGCCATGTTGACCGAGGCGTCGCCGGAAGATGTTCGAAGCGCAGTCTACGAAGTACCTTTTGTCACGCACGCCCCTCTTGAGCCGATGAACTGCATCGCTTGGGTGCGTGACGGTCGCTGCGAGGTATGGGCGCCGACCCAGGTCCCTGGATATGCCCGACATACCGCGGCCAGCGTCTCGCAGCTGCCTCTGGATCGCGTCACAGTGCATACGACGCTGTTGGGCGGTGGATTCGGCCGGCGCGCAAGCTCTGATTTCGTCGCAGAGGCGGTGGAACTCGCGATTGCCGCGGGATTGCCCGTCCAGGTCATCTGGAGCAGGGAGGATGACACCCTGCACGGTCTGCATCGCGATGCCGCTGCGCAGTTGCTCGAGGCCGTCGTCGACGCAAATGGCATGCCGCGGGCATGGCGTCATCGAGTGGCTCATGCAAGCCCTGAACCGGCGGTTGCCGGCCGGGTGAATCCGGTGGCGTTGATGGGGGCGGAGGTCTTGCCCTATACGGTGGGCGCCATGCGCGTTGAATCGATCACTTTTCAGGCACCCGTGCGCACGACGATCTGGCGCTCGGTTGGCCACTCCTATACTGCATTTGCAATCGAGTCCTTCATTGATGAGATTGCGATCGCCTCGGGTGCGGATCCCCTTCAGTGGCGACTTGACCAACTGCATCAGACGTCGCGACTGCGAAGGTGTGTCGAGCGCGTCGGCGAGCTCAGTGATTGGCGGCGCCGCTCGGGCCTCGGCGGGGAGCTTCGCTGGCTGGGCGTCGCAGCGGTCGAGTGCTTTGGAAGCTATTCAGCACAAGTTGTTGAATTAATTAATGATGGGAATGACGGATTCAGGCTCGAGCACGTCTGGTGCGTCGCAGATTGCGGTGTGATCGTCCACCCGGATACTGTGGTGGCGCAGCTGGAGGGTGGAATCCTTTACGGGCTTGGGGCTGCGCTCTTCGGGCACGTACCGGTCAGACATGGCGCGGTACAGGGGGGCAATTTCGACGAATATCGTGTTCTTCGCATGAGTGAAGCACCACCCATCAGCATCGAGCTGATATCCAGCGGCGAGTCGCCGGGCGGCGTCGGCGAACTCGGCGTGCCGCCTATCGCACCTGCGCTGGCGAACGCTCTATATGCTGCCCGCGGCCTGCGCGTGCGCCGCTTGCCTTTGGCTCATGCTTTGAGGCACTGACCCGACAGGCTCTTCCGAGCCTGTCCTTTCCTCAGCACCCGGCAAGGCCGTTGATCCAGTCGCGGATCAGCGCTCTCCCCGCAGTATCCACTACCAGGCTGCCGATTGAAGGCATGGCATGCACGTCGCGCCTTCCCATGCGCTCCCAAACCAGCGAGCGTTGTGCAGCCCCAGGCGCAATGAGTCGAGCATCCGTGATTCCCAGCGAACCTCCGGTCACCGGCGCGACATCGCAAGTCGCTGTCGCGGCGAACGGCGTGTCGAACCGCAGATCCATGTTCGAGGGGACCGGTGTCCCGGGTTGGTGACAGCCGGCACAGTTGGTATGCAAATAGGCGCGTGCCCGATCGCCGAGAGCGGCGTTGCCGAAGGGATCTGGCAGAGCAGGGAGGTCTTCGGGATCCGCAGGCAGCCCAGGGGTGAGCACGTCTATGGCCTCGAGGGTCGCAAGCTGATTGGCGTTACGTCCGGTCTGAGGATAGGTAAAGGGATTGTTCAACTGCGCGATTTCAAGGCCAAGTGCGCGGCTTGAGGCAGCCGTATGGCACTGCAGGCATTGTCCTTCGGACGGATAGTTCCACTGGGTGCCGGCAACCGGCAGCGTTGCGCCACCCACCACCCGGGTGGCCTCCGTCTGCGCTGCGTTCCACCCATAGGTGTAGCCTGCCCAGATGCCATCGGGGTGCCGCATCATCAGGCGGGTTTCAACCAGCTGGTTCTGCAGTCTGAAATTCTTGACGAGCACTGAGCCGGGCGGGAATCCGAAATTGTCGTCGCCCTGGACGGTGATCGAGGTGTTGTTGGGAATGGCCAGCCAGCGCTCCTTGGCCGCCCCGTCCGACCAGAACTCAGCGCCAGGGCGATAGGGTATAAGGCCGCTGGCAGGCTGCGTCGGATTGGCGGCATTCATGCAGCCTGTCTGGCTGAGCAGTGTGGGGATGGTGTCGCCTGGACCGCCGGAATCTGCGACGATCTGCTGAAAGGTTCCTCCTATGTCCACGCCGTAGACTTCGCCATCCAGCGATTGAGCAAACGACGCGATGAACAGGGACGGCGCGGTGAACAACTCTACCATGTCGTAGCCACCGTCCGTATCCGGCTCGAGCTTCCAGATGCGTCCGCTGTAGGTGTCACCAAAAATGTACCGACCTTGCAGTTGCGGCAGCTGTTGGCCCCGGTAGACATAGCCACCCGCTACGGCATTGCCATCGACACCTGTACGGTAGTCGACGATCGGATCGATAAGTCCAGCGCTCGGACAGTTCTGTGCGGGCTGGTGGCAAATGAACCCTTCCCGATACGGCCAGCCGTAGTTTCCCCCACGCTCGACAATATTGATCTCTTCGCGGGACAGTTGACCCACGTCACCGGCCCAAAGGGTTCCCGTCGCGCTGTCGAAGCTCCATCGCCACGGATTGCGGAAGCCCCAGGCGAAGATTTCGGGGCACGGACTGTTTCCGGAACCAAACGTACATCGGGGGTTGCCGGCGAAGGGATTGTCCGGGGGGATGCCATACTGGTTACCACCGCCGGATACGTCGATTCGGATGAAGGTGCCCAGCAGGCTGGTATTGTCCTGAGCGACCATGTGCTGATCGCCGCCGCCATCGCCCATGCCGAGATAGAGGTAGCCATCGGGCCCGAACTTGATACCTCCACCATTGTGGTTCGGGAACGGCTGATTGATGACCAGTAGTTCCTGCTCCGAGGCGGGATTCAGGGTCAGGCCACCGTCGGGGCTGGTGAACCTCGACACTACGGACTGCATCGGTTGCCCGCCCGCTGCGTTTCGTGTGTAGGAAACGTATGCATGGCCGGTGGTCGCGAAGTCGGGAGCGAACGCGAACCCGAGCAGCCCACCTTCCGACGGGGGATCGATGATCGATATCGTGAGAACGTCGTTGGTTATACTCGGATTGGGTATGTTATCAAAGGAGAAAATACGTCCATTCTGCTCAGCCACAAACCACCGTGATGAATCGCCGGGGGGCTGTCCCATCCACAGGGGTGACCGAACGCCGTTCAGCGCGAAAACTCGCTGAAAACGAAACGCTGCGCCGACGGAGGGCCTTGCCGGCGCAATACAAGTTGTGTTGGAAGGACGCTCGTCCAGACCTGTCTCGCTCACCGGGGGGGGTGGCGGAGGAGGTGGCGGTGGTGGTGGCGGCGGTGGCGGTGGCGGCGGTGGCTGCACAACCGGCGGGGGTGAGGCATC
>JBGTIC010000153.1:0-4026 GCA_041745895.1 Gammaproteobacteria bacterium | reverse complement strand
CGGTCGCAGCGGGCACGGTAGCCGCAGGGACTGCGCGCGCTGCGACGCCGCGGCCTGCGCCGGCACTTGAAGAAGGCGTCATGCATGCTGACGAGGTCGCCGAGGGCGACCCGATCGCCGAAGCGGACTTCCACATGGCCTACGGGCTTTACGACCAGGCCGCCGATCTGATTGCCGAGGCGGTGGCCGAGTCGCCCGAGCGCTCCGACCTGCGCCTGAAGCTCGCCGAGATCCACTTCGTATGGGGTAACCAGGAAGGCTTCCTGCAGGCAGCCCGGGCGGTGAAGGAACACGTCGGCGACGGCGCCGAGTGGGACAAGACCCTGATCATGGCCAAGCAGATCTGTCCCGATGATCCGCTGTTCGCCGGCGAGTCCGCCAGCGGCGGTCTGGATGTCGATTTCGAGGGGGGCGATGAAACCGGCATGTTCTCCCTGGACTTCGAGGTCGACGACGACTCGTCTGCCGGCGCTGATGGCGCGCTCGACATGCAGTTCGATAGCGGGGACGTGGACGATGCGGCTGCCGAAGACGACTTTATGCTCAATATCGGCTCCCAGACGGCCACCAATATCGAGCGTGGTCTGCTCGAGGGAGGCGATTCGGGCGCAACCTCCGAGAGTCCGACCGTCCGGCACGCCGCGGCCGACTCGCCGACGGTCGAAACCCCGACCATCGAATCGCGACGCCCCGATACCGCAGATACGCTCGAATCACGCGGCCCCTACGGGCGCGATAGTGCAGAAACGGTAGAGTCGCCCACACTGTATGCGGCCGACACCGCCGAGACCATGGAGTCGCCGGGCCCGGATCTGTCGCCGACCACCGAGTCGCCGACACTGGAGCAGGCGCGGCCCGGCCGGCAGGGCAGCGCGCTGGAGGAACTCGACGCCGACCACACCGCCGAGATCGATCTCGATGACCTGGGCCTGGACCTCGAAGGCCTGGATGTCGAACTCTCTGATGATGATCTGGACATCACCGGCGTGGGCGAAGCCGTCGTCGAGGCGGATCGCGATGGCGAGGCCTCTACGCGCAACCAGGCGCTGCCCCGCGGCGCCTTCGATGACGAGGACATGTTCTCGCCAACCGGTATCACGCAGGTCATCGATGAACGCGACCTGCCACGTCGGAACACTGACGAAGACCTGATCGGTGATGACGACGCGACGCGGATGGCGCCTTCGCCGTTCAACAGCGCCGCGACCACCCGGCTGGTGCGCATGGAAGGCGACCTGGATCTGGATCTCGATGAACTCTCCGCATCGCTCGGTGATGACCCTGGCATCGGCGACACCGTCCAGCAGCCGCGTCCGTCGTTGAGCGATTTCGACAACGATGTGTTCGGCGGGGCCAATGCCGGCGGCGATCTGGATCTCGATATCGGCAACGCGCTGGAGTACTCGGATGACCCCACCGGCACGGCGGAAGCCGGCGGTATCGAGACCATGACGGAGATCGGCACCAAGCTTGACCTGGCGCGGGCCTACATCGATATGGGCGATCCGGACGGCGCGCGCAGCATCCTCGAGGAAGTGCTCGACGAGGGCGATCAGAACCAGAAGCATGAGGCGCGTTCGCTTTTGGAGACCATCGGCGGCTGAAGCCATATGGCGACACAGCGCATCGCGCTGGGCCTGGAGTACGACGGCGCGCAGTTTCACGGCTGGCAGACCCAGGTTCAGGATCGCAATGTGCAGGATGTCCTGCAGCAGGCGCTCTCGCGGGTGGCCGATCATCGCGTCGAGGTCGTTGCCGCCGGGCGTACCGACACGGGTGTGCACGCCAGCGGCCAGGTGGCCCACTTCGATACCGATGCCAACCGGCCTGCGCATGCATGGCTGCTGGGCACCAACAGCTATCTTCCTGCCGATGCCGCCGTGCAATGGGTGGCCCTCGTTGCCGGCGATTTCCATGCACGCTACAGCGCCACCGCACGCAGCTATCGCTATACCATCCTGCGTCGTCCTGCGCGCTCGGCACTGCTGCGTCAGCGCTGCTGGTGGCTGCATCGCTCCCTGGATGTCGCGGCGATGTCCGCCGCGGCCACGGCGCTGCTCGGCGAGCATGACTTCAGCGCCTTCCGCGCAGCCGCCTGCCAGGCGAAAAGGCCGTGGCGTCACCTGCGTCGCATCGCGCTGATCGAGGAGGGTGAGTATCTGCATCTGGAGTTCACGGCCAATGCCTTCCTGCACCACATGGTGCGCAACCTCGTCGGCGTGCTTGCGCGCATTGGCGCAGGGGATGCGCCGGTGGAGTGGGCGGCCGAGGTGCTGGCAGTGCGTGACCGGCGCCACGGCGGCATCACCGCGCCGCCCCAGGGCCTGTGTCTGACGCAGGTCGACTACCCGGAACACTTCGGTCTGCACAGCGCACCGGCAAGGCTTTATCATGGGGGTCCTTCAAGGTCATAGCGACGTCTGCGATGAGCTGGTTTGAAAAGCTGATGCCCTCGCGCATCAAGACCGAGCGGCGCACCCGCTCCGTCCCCGAGGGCGTATGGGTCAACTGCCCGTCGTGCGCCGCGCCCCTGTATCGCCCGGAGCTGGATCGCAACCAGCATGTCTGCCCGAAGTGCAATCACCACATGCGCATCGGTGCGCGGCTGCGTCTCGAGCTGTTTCTGGATCCCGATTCCGGCCGGGAACTGGGCGCTGAGCTCGAGCCGATGGATCCGCTGAAATTTCGCGACAGCAAGAAATACCGCGACCGACTCAATCAGGCGCAGAAGGCCACAGGGGAGCGCGATGCAATGGTGGTGATGGCCGGCATGCTGCACACCGTGCCGCTGGTCGCCAGTGCGTTCGAGTTCCGCTTCATGGGCGGGTCGATGGGTTCGGTGGTCGGTGAGCGCTTCGCGCGGGGTGTGCGTCACGCGGTGGAACACCAGATGCCGGTGGTGAACTTTTCCTCCAGCGGCGGTGCACGCATGCAGGAAGCTCTGTATTCGCTGCTGCAGATGGCCAAGACCAGCGCGGCCCTTGCCGAGCTCGAGGAGGCCGGACTGCCGTTCATCTCGGTACTGACCGATCCGACCACGGGCGGTGTGTCGGCGAGCCTGGCGATGCTCGGTGACGTCAATATCGCCGAGCCCAAGGCGCTGATCGGTTTCGCCGGCCCGCGGGTGATCGAACAGACCGTGCGCGAGACCTTGCCCGAGGGGTTCCAGCGCAGCGAGTTTCTGCTCGATCACGGCGCGGTCGACATGATTGTCGATCGACGCAATATGCGTGACGAGATCGCCGCGATCCTGTGCAAGCTCACGGGTCGACCTGCGCCGGAACAGGCGGTGATCGTCTGAGTCAGGCACCGCCTTTTGCCACGGTCCCGGAATGGCTGGCCTGGCAGGAATCTCTCAACGCCGCACGTATCGAGCTGGGTCTGGAGCGCGTCGCCGAAGTACTCGGGCGCATCCCGGCAGCCGGCTCCCGGGCGCTGACACTTCTGGTCGGTGGCACCAACGGCAAGGGGTCGTGCACCGCCTACCTGAGCGCGATGCTGGCCGCTGAGGGCTATCGCGTCGGCACCTACAGCTCCCCGCATCTGCTGCGCTACCACGAGCGCATTCGCATCGACGGCCGCGACATCGACGATGCGTCGCTGCTGGCGGCTTTCGGGGAGGTCGAATCCGCGCGCCGCGGGGTCGCACTGACCTATTTCGAGTACGGCACGCTGACGGCGCTGGCCGCGTTTGCACAGGCTGGCTGCACGGCGCGGGTGCTCGAAGTGGGGCTGGGGGGGCGCCTCGACGCGGTCAATGCAGTCGAACCCCACGGCAGCCTGGTGGTATCGGTGGCACTGGACCACGTCGACTGGCTGGGCCCGGACCGCGAATCGATCGGTTTCGAGAAGGCGGGGATTTTCCGCGGCGGCCGACCGGCCGTATGCGCGGATCCAGAGCCGCCGGGCTCCCTGCTGGCGCATGCCAGGGCGATCGGTGCGCAGCTGATATGCACGCCGGATGATTTTCGCGCCGTGGCGACCGGACAGCGCTGGCGCTACGAGTCGGCCCATGGCGTGCTCGAG
>JBGTIC010000152.1:0-16529 GCA_041745895.1 Gammaproteobacteria bacterium | reverse complement strand
GTCCGCCTGCGCAGCCGCGCTGGCGTGCCAGCCGCAGGCCAGCATCGCAACGCACAGCGTCGCCACGCCGGTCGAAGACCTGCCCGTGAAGCGGCCGCTGATCATCCAGGGTTTTTCAAGTTTATTCATACGCCTTGAGCGTTATGTTAACGCATCGTCCCAGCCAATGATGTGACGGGCCGCGAAAATTCAGTGAAAATTCCGCGATGCGCCGCACTTCGAGCTTCGCCCATGGCTTGCCGGACAACCCGGCTGGAACGGCGATCACTGACGTGATCTTCGATCTCGGCCATGTCCTCGTGGATTGGGACCCCCGCTATCTGTATCGGGTTCGTTTTGGTGGTGACGACGCGGCGATGGAGCACTTCCTGTCGCAGGTCTGCAGCCCGGACTGGCACCGGCGCGTGGATGCAGGTCTGCCGTGGGCGCAGGCGATCGCGGAACTGCTGCTGAAATATCCGGCGCATGCGGCGCACATCCGCGCCTATCGCAGCGGCTGGGCGCAGATGTTTGCCGGGGAAGTGCCCGGCACGCCTGCGTTGCTGCGCAGGCTGCAGGCGCGAGGCTACCGGCTGCACGCGCTGTCCAATTATCCGGTCGAACCGGTCGAGTTCCTGTATCAGCGCTATCCATGGATGGAGGCCTTCGAACACGTGGTGATTTCCGGGCGCCTGGGCGTGTCCAAGCCGGATCGGCGGATCTATGAGCATCTGCTCGAGGTGATCGAGCGCGCACCACACAGCTGTCTGTTCATCGACGATCGGCTTGAAAATGTGGTTGGTGCCCGGGCACTGGGGATAGACGCCATTCGCTTCGAGGACGCCGGACGCCTGGCCCACGCCCTGGCCGCACGCGGGATACTCGACTAGCCGCTTGAGTCGACCCCCCGGTGCGTTTACAGTCTTGCTGGCGCTTCTGCAGATGACCGGCTGATGAGCTTGGAGATATTTCCCCGTAACCGAATCGCGGCGTGGCTCGTAGCAGGGCTGTTTGTGCCGCTTTTCGCCACCGCAGATATCGCCATCCGCGACCCCCAGGCGCTGGCGCCGACGCCGATGCTCGCAGATGAGGTGCTGGTCCTGAAGGCTGAGCGCAAGCTCTACCTGCTGCGCCAGGGCGAGATCATGCGCGAGTTCGACATCATGCTCGGCTTGCAGCCCAAGGGTCACAAGCAGCGCGAGGGTGACATGAAGACACCCGAAGGTCGCTACGTGCTTGACCTGCGTAATCCCGACAGTGACTTCTTCCTCTCGGTCCGGGTGTCCTATCCGGACCACAACGACCGGCAGCGCGCCGCCCGCAACGGCGCCAACCCCGGTGGGCAGATCATGATCCATGGCCTGCCCAACGATCGGCGCTATCCCGAGCACTACTATCTCTCCCAGGACTGGACCAACGGCTGCATTGCCGTCTCCGATGCCGACATGATCGACATCTGGCTGATGACCCGGGAAAGCACACCAATCGAAATACGGCCCTGATATTCTCGCCGGCTGCACGGCCTGCGAGCGCAGCGGCTGATCCCGATGCCCGGTGCAGGACCCAAGTCACCCGAGTCCCGGAGAGCTACGCATGGATGCAACCGTCAAACCCGAAGGCAGCCTGGAGATCCTTTCGCGAGAGGAGGTGATGCGGCTGCGCTCCGGCGGTGAAAGCGGGCTGCAGGATCTGTTCCGCAAGTGCGCGCTGGCCGTGCTGAATACCGGCGGCACCGAAGACGACGTGCGCAGCGTCATGCGCAAGTACGCGGACTTCGAAATCTCGATCATCGAGCTGGATCGCGGGGTGCGCCTGGAGCTGCGAAACGCCCCCGATAGCGCCTTTGTCGATGGAAAAATGATTCGTGGCGTGCGCGAGCTGCTGTTCGCGGTGCTTCGCGATGTGGTCTACGTCGGCACCGAGCTATCCCTGGGCAAGCGGCTGGATGTGGCCTCGCCGGGTGCGATCACCGAGACGGTGTTCCAGATCCTGCGTAATGCCCGCGTGGTGCGCACGCCCGCGGAGCCCGACCTGGTCGTGTGCTGGGGCGGTCACTCGATCTCGCGCGAAGAGTACGACTATACCAAGGACGTCGGCTACGAACTGGGCCTGCGCGGGCTCAATGTCTGCACCGGCTGCGGTGCCGGGGCGATGAAAGGTCCGATGAAGGGCGCGACCATCGGCCATTCGAAGCAGCGTATTCGCAACGGCCGCTACATCGGCATCAGTGAGCCCGGCATCATCGCCGCAGAGTCGCCGAACCCCATCGTCAACGAACTGGTGATCATGCCGGACATCGAGAAGCGCCTGGAGGCCTTCGTGCGCCTCGGCCACGGCATCATCGTGTTCCCGGGCGGCGTTGGCACCGCCGAGGAGATCCTCTATCTGCTGGGGATCCTGATGCATCCCGACAACCTCTCACAGCCGATGCCTGTCGTGTTCACCGGACCCGCGTCCAGCCGCCGCTACTTCGACATGATCGGGCGCTTCCTCGAGACCACGGTGGGCGCGCCCGCCCGCAAACTGTTTCGCGTGGTCATCGATGATCCCCAGGGTGTGGCGCGGATGATGGCCGAGGGCATCGCCGGCGTACGCACCTATCGCCACGAGCGCGATGAGGCCTACTTCTTCAACTGGAACCTGGTCATCGATGAAGATTTCCAGCAACCCTTCGAGGTCACGCATGAGGCCATGGCCGCGCTGAATCTTTCACGTGACCAGCCTGCGCACGAATTGGCGGCAGACCTGCGGCGGGCATTCTCCGGTGTGGTGGCAGGCAACGTGCGCGAAGACGGCATCCGACGCGTGGAAGCGCATGGCCCCTTCGAGCTGCGCGGCGATCCCACGGTCGCCCGCGCGCTCGACGAGGTGTTGAGCGCATTCGTGGCCGATCACCGCATGAAACTCGAGGGACGTGCCTACACGCCGTGTTTCCGAGTGGTTGCGTAAGCGGCGTGCAGCGCGCCCGAGCATTACGTCAAATCGCTTGCAAGAGCATGATTTCAATAAAGAAAGATCCCTTCCTGGGTGTGATCCAGTTCCTTCAGTGAAGGCGCCCTGACGACTATGCTGTGGGCCATCGTCGTGAGGGTCCACGCATGGAAAAGTCCAAGCCCAACCAGTTTCGCCCGCCGTCGGCCCCTGGCGTTCGTCAACGGCTGCCCGGCCCCGATGGGGCGCGCACCGAAGCCGGCTGGGAAGCCTACCGGAAGTGGCTGGCCGGCGCCGACAACACGCGAGTGCGCCGCCAGCAGGCCGACATCTCACTGTACAGCTGGAAGGGTTACCAGAACTGGGCGGACAAGATCCGGCGCAGCTGGGATGGCGAGAAATAGCTTCACATGATGTCAGACGCCAACGCCACCACGAGCTTGATGTTCACCTTGCCTTTCGACCGCGAAGTCTGGATTGCCCGGGCGCGTGAGGCCGCTCTGGCCTATCGCAACCGCGGCATACCCGAGATGCAGCGCACGGAATTGCCGGCCCCCCGACGCAGCGCGCAGCTGCGCGCCGTCAACTAGACAGGTCTCGACGCAATGGAATGCATGCTGCAGTGGCTCGATGAGTTGGAGGACCTGCTCTATTGTCTGCCCATGCTGTGGGCCCGGATCCGTACCTGGCTGCTGCTTGCTTTAAGCAGTGCGCTGGCCGCGCTGACGCTGATATCTCCCCCGGCGCTCGCCGTGGCCCCGGCACCGGCCCTGCTGGCACTGTGCGTGCTGGTTGCGGCGGTTCTGGCGCAGGTTCTGCGCGCAGCCCTGTTGCGTGGCCCCGCCATGCTGGCGGTTGCCGATCGGGCTTGAAAGCCTCGCCCCTGACCCCCACCTTCTCCTGTAGACGAGCTGGACCCTGCCGGCGTTCGCGTGCCTCCTGGCCGCGCACGGCGTGCATGCGTCAAGTGATTGCCCGACTGCTTGGAGGTAGTGTTGATGGTGGCGACGGCCGAACGTGAGACCCTGGGGTTCCAGGCTGAGGTGAAGCAGCTGCTTCACCTGATGATCCATTCCCTGTACAGCAATCGCGAGATCTTCCTGCGCGAGCTCATCTCCAACGCATCGGATGCCTGTGACAAGCTTCGCTTCGAGGCGCTGGCCACACCCTCCTTGCTGGAGGACGCCCCGGAGCTTGCCATCACTGTGGAGGTCGATGACAAGGCGCGCGTGGTCCGCATCAGCGACAACGGGGTGGGCATGTCGCGCGAGGAAGTCATCGACAACCTGGGCACAATCGCGCGCTCGGGCACCGCGCAGTTTCTCTCCCAGCTTTCCGGTGATTCGCGCCGGGATGCCCAGCTGATCGGGCAGTTCGGTGTCGGCTTCTACTCGGCGTTCATCGTGGCCGATCGCGTGGAGGTGACCACCCGGCGCGCAGGCCTCGAGGCCGATGCCGCCGTGCACTGGTCCTCCGACGGCCAGGGAGAGTTCACCGTCGAGGCGGCCACCCGCGAGGCGCGCGGCACGACGGTGGAGCTGTATCTGAAGGAGGATGCCGCCGAGTTTGCGACCACCTATCGCATCGAGTCGCTGGTGCGGCGCTATTCCGATCACATCGCCTTCCCGGTAAAGCTTGCCGAGGCCGGCAAGGATGAAGCACGTGCCCTCAACACCGCCCAGGCCCTGTGGACCCGGCCGCGCAGCGAGATCGAGGACAGCGAATACATCGAGTTCTACAAGCACATCGCCCACGATGCCCAGGCGCCGCTGGCCTGGTCGCACCACAAGGTCGAAGGCACGCGCGAGTTCACCGGCCTGATGTACGTGCCGGCGCACGCACCCTGGGACCTGTGGAATCGTGAGGCACCGCGCGGGCTCAAGCTCTATGTGCAGCGCGTGTTCATCATGGACGATGCCGAGCAGTTC
This sequence comes from Gammaproteobacteria bacterium, assembly GCA_041745895.1. Lineage (GTDB taxonomy): Bacteria > Pseudomonadota > Gammaproteobacteria > Steroidobacterales > PWYM01 > PWYM01. Next base: position 11,691 of record JBGTIC010000152.1, on the reverse strand, counting down.
CTGCCGCTGTACCTGCGCTTCCTGCGCGGTGTGGTGGATTCAGCCGAACTGTCGCTCAACGTGTCCCGTGAGCTGCTGCAGCAGGATGCGCATGTCGATGCAATCCGCAAGGCGCTGACGCGCAAGGCGCTGGAGATGCTCGAAAAGCTCGCAGCCGATGAGCCGGAGAAATATCCCACTGTCTGGACGCAGTTCGGTGAGGTCCTCAAGGAGGGCATGGCCGAGGACTTCGCCAACCGCGAACGCGTGGCCGCACTCCTGCGGTTCGATTCCACGGCCAACGACACGGCTGAAGCGAGCGTATCGCTGCCCGACTACCTGGCGCGGCGCAAGGAAGGGCAGAAGCACGTCTATTACCTGCTCGCCGAGACACCGGAAGCCGCACGCACCAGCCCGCATCTGGAGATGTTCCGCCAGCAGGAGGTCGAGGTGCTGTTGCTCACCGAGCGTATCGATGAGTGGATGATGCAGCACCTGCGCGAGTTCGGGGAGTCGGAACTGCATGACATCGCGCGCGGTGATCTCGATCTGAGCGATCTGGGCGAGTCGGCGGACGACAAGCTCGACGAGGTGCGCGAACAGGCGCATGCCAGCTTGCTGGGCCGCCTCAAGACGACACTCGCCGGGCGTGCCGAGGATGTGCGCGTCAGCCGCCGCCTGACCGACTCGCCGGCCTGCCTGGTACTGGGTGCAGACGAGCCTGGCATCCAGATGCGCCGCATCATGGAGGCTGCCGGACAGCCAATGCCCGAGACGCTGCCGGTGCTGGAGATCAACCCGGGTCATCCGCTGGTCGAGCGTCTCGATGCACTCGAGGACACGGCGCGCTTCGCCGACCTGGCACATCTGCTGCTGGACCAGGCAAGGCTGGCCGAAGGCCGGCAGCTGAAGGATCCCGGCGCCTTTGTGCAGAGGCTCAACCGCCTGTTGCTCGAGCCCGTCCCGAGCCCCGCCGGCGGCACCACGAGCGGATAGCCGCTACAATCGGGGTCGGGCTTACCTTCCAGCCCAGGCAGGAGCGACACCGTGAGCGAATCCACCAGGCCCCGTAAGGACGAACTTGCAAGCAGGCTCGATGCGCAGCAATACCATGTGACCCAGGAGAAGGGCACCGAGCGCGCCTTCAGCGGGCGGTTCAATGCGCACAAGGCGCCCGGTACCTATACCTGTGTGTGCTGTGGCGCAGCGCTGTTTTCTTCGGCGCACAAGTACGACTCCGGGTCAGGCTGGCCCAGCTATTGGCAGCCTGCCCAGGAGGCATCCGTGCGCACCGCGCGCGACGCGAGCCACGGCATGACCCGCGACGAAGTGCTCTGCGCTGCCTGCGATGCTCATCTCGGCCATGTGTTTCCCGACGGCCCGCCGCCGACCGGGCTGCGCTTCTGCATCAACTCAGCCTCACTGGACTTCCTGCCTCAGGGAGACTCTTCCGATGTTGCCAAGGAGTAACCTCAATCATGCGCTCCAGCCGATCCCGTACGCTCGCCGCCCTGTGTATGGGTGGTGTTCTGTTGGCCGCCTGTCAGCCCGCCGAGCCGCCGACCGATGCCTCGCCCGACACGCCGGACGCAGCGGTGCCTGCTGCGCCGGTCACTGACATGCAGGTGACGACCTTGCGCGAGGGCGAGGGCGCGGTGATCGAAGCCGGTCAGCGCGCCGTGGTGCACTACACAGGCTGGCTGCATGCGCCGGATAACGAGGACGCCAAGGGCGCCCAGTTCGACAGTTCGCATCCGCGCGGCCAGCCCTTCAGCTTCGCACTGGGGGCCGGCCAGGTGATTCGTGGCTGGGACGAGGGCGTGGCGGGGATGCGCGTGGGCGAGATGCGACGCCTGCTCATACCCGCGGAGATGGCCTACGGTTCCCGCGGCGCCGGTGGCGTGATTCCGCCGAATGCAACCCTGCTGTTCGAGGTGGAACTGCTGGAGGTGCAGTGACGGGGCACGCCTACTGCAAGGCGGTGACGCCCTGCAGGCCGCCGAGACCGCACTTGTCCGAAGCCAGGAAGCTTTCCAGCAGTTCCAGGACCTGAGCCTGCTTGTCCGGTGTCAGCGACGGCCCATGGCCGTAGTCGGTGATCTCCACGTAGGTCGAGTCCTTGCCGGCGCGCCGCAGCGCTGCGTGATACTTCTCGGACTGGTCGATCGGCACGATCTGGTCGCGGTTGCCGTGGAAGATCAGGATCGGGATCGAGGCGTTGTCGACGTGCTCGAGCGGCGACAGGCCGGCCACGGTGGGATTCTGGAATTCGCGATTGAAGCGTGAGTTCTCGAAGGTCACGCGATCGAACGTGCGCAATTCCGCCAGCCCCGCGCCGGCGATGGCGCACTGGTAAGGCGGGTCGTCGCGCACGATCGCCGCCATGGCCGCGTAGCCGCCGTAGGAGAAACCGTACATGGCCACGCGGTCGGGATCGACCAGACCCTGTTCGATCATCCACGCAACGCCATCGTCCTTGTCGTCCTGCATCTTGCCGCCCCACTCGCGATCACCCGCCCGCCACAACGTCTGCCCGAGACCGAAGGTGCCGCGATACTGCGGCTGCAGCACGACGTAGCCGCGATCGGCGAGGAACTGCCGCCAGGTGTCGAAGCCAGCGTAGTCGCGCGCCCAGGGGCCACCGTGGGGCATGACCACGGCGGGGTAAGGAGCCTCGCCGCGCAGCGGCACGGTCAGCAGCGCTGGCACCGTCAGACCGTCGCGCGCGGTGTACTCGGTGAACTGTGTTTCCGGCAGGCGCTCGGGGTCGATCAGCGGTCGCGGGCGGCCGAGCTCGATCAGCCCGCGTTCGGCGTCGTAGAAATAGAAGCTGCCAGGATCGTTGGACGCCGAGACCACTACGATCGCGCGGCGCTCGTCGTCCGAGAAGCTGCCCAGCGTAACGTCCTTGCCAAGGAAGGCGTTCTGCAGCGCCTCGTGCAGGGCCGCGCGTTCCGGGTCGACCCAGTAAGTCGTCGAGCGCGGACCGTCATAGGTGAAACCGAGGATCTCGCCGTATTTGCTGCGCGTAGTGCCCAGCACCACACCGGTCGCGTTAAAGCGCGCATGCGCGAAAATCGGCTCGGAGAGTTTGCCGCTGGAAATCGTGTATTCGCGCAATACGGCGTACTCGCGGCCACCGTTGTCGCTCATGAAAAAGACATCGGGGTCGCGGGAAAAGCCGATCGGTTGCAGGCCTTCGCGATCCCGGGCGTAAAACTTTGCGATCTCGCGCCACTCGTTCGAGCCGACCGGGCGTACATCGACCTCAAGGCGGGGGCCGCCCGCATCCTCGAAACGCAGGCGCGCCCGCACCTGGCCTTCGAGGTCGGTAAACGCGCTGGTGCCCGCCGAGCCACGGAAGATACGCCGCAGGCGGTAATTGCGATCCAGGCTCATCTCGTAGATGTCGGTGGTGCCTTCGGGGGTGGTCGTCGACACCAGCACCCGGTCGTCATCCATTGGCAGGCGATCCAGCAGCGAGAAGCGGTTCAGCAGGCTGTCCAGGCGGGTTCCGCTACCGCCGAACGGCTCGGACAGCCGCTCGCGCTCCATGTCATAGACGAACGCCCGGTTGTTGAACGTGAGGGTCGTGCGCCCGCTGATGCGGGCATCGAGCAGCTGGGTCCCCACCACATAGACTTTCGAGTTGGTCAGCCAGAACGCGCCCTGGGGTTTCCAGCGGGAGCGGTCGTCGCCCACCAGATCGATTCTGCGCGGCGCGCTGCTGAGGTCGTCCGCCTCCCAGATCGCCAGCTGCGGAACAGCGTCGAGATTCTGTGGCGATACTGCAACAATATGTTTGCCATCTGGAGATATCGCCACGCTGGCCAGCACCGGGTCATGCACCCAGGCCTGCATGGGAATCGGACCGGCATCGCCCTGGGCGTGCGTGACACCGGCGAAATTCCATACCGAAAGGGCCAATAACCCCACTATCCAGGCTGATCCGGGTGCATTGATCTGCTGCATATTCCGTCCTTCCAAAGCTACCAAGCGCCTATCGGATTTCCAGCTGACGCTGACCGTCCGACAACAAGCGTTGCATTTTTTTGACAACGCAGACTAGACTCCAGATTCTGTGGTCATTTCGGCGTATCCGCAAGCACACGACGGTCCCCGCCGGCGACACTCGAATCCTGCAAAGTCGCCGGGAATCGTCCTGGATCGTGTGGAAGCCTCAAAAGCCCGGCGATGACCGGGCGTAAAGCACCGACCACTCATGCACTGGAGTTTATTGGAGGATGACATCCATGGCGAGTTCACTCAGGGCGGAAATTGCGGCGATCCTGGCCTGCACGGCCACGACCTTTGCTTTCCTACCCGTCGCGCTGGCTCAGCAGACGGAAGAACAGGACATCACGGTGGCAGTACCTGCCGCGGAAGACGACGAGGACGCGATGCCAGCCGTGCTGGATCAGATTACCGTCACCGGTTCGCGCCTGCGCCGCGACGAATACACCAGCACCTCGCCGATCACGGTCATCACCTCCGAGCGCAGCGCGCTGGCCGGCCTGCTGACCACCGAAGAAATCCTGCAGAAGTCGACCATTGCGTCGGGCCAGCAGATCAACGATTCGTTCTCGGGTTTCGTGGTCGACGGTGGCCCGGGCACCAATTCGGTGTCCCTGCGAGGCCTTGGCGCCCAGCGGACGCTGGTGCTCGTCAATGGTCGACGCTGGACACCTTCGGGCGTCCAGGGGTTCACCAATAACGTCGACCTCTCGGCCATTCCCAGCTCGATCGTCGGTCGCATAGAGATTCTCAAGGACGGCGCCTCGTCGATTTACGGCGCTGATGCCGTCGCCGGCGTGGTAAACCTCATCACCAAGGAAACGCTCGACGGCCTGCAGCTCAACGCACAGATTCTGGCCACGCAAGAAGGCGGCGGGGAGCGATATGTGTTCGATGCCTCTTGGGGCAAGGTCATCGACCGGGGCTCGATCTCGTTTTCGGCGCAGTACGCCAAGCAGGAATCCCTCCAGGCGGCGGAACGCCGCTGGTCACGGTGTCCACAACAGCCGCGCATCACCGATCAGGACGACGACGGTGTGATCGACAACTCCGATCCCTTTACCGGTGAGGAGTTGTGTTTCGGCTTCATTTACGGCATCGGCAACTCGGCGCTGGGCTTTCTGCGCTACGAGCCCACGCTCAGCAACCCCTCTGACACCAGCAGTCCCTTCTTTGATCCGCGCGTCGCCCAGTTCGGAATTCCGTTCTACACCAGGTTACCGGCGAGCGGGCTACTCAAGGACAGTTCTCCACCCCTTGGTGGGGGCGCCCAGCCGGCGCCTCGCCCGTTGTTTGACAACGAAGGCCCGTTCTACCGTGATGAACTCAGTCCAGGTATCAGCAATATCCAGACGCCCAATGAGCTGCTGTCCGCCACATCGTTCGGTCAAATCGATCTCGACTTCGGCAACACCCAGTCCGAGGCCTATTACGAGTTCTTCTACAACTCCCGCAAGACGCGTTCTTCCGGCGGCTACCGACAGTTCTTCCCGGTGGTCGAGGGGCTGACCTTCGATGGTGCCGACTTGAACCCGAACAATCCGTTCGCCTTCCTCGAGGGATTCGGTCCGGGTTTCGGCTTCTTCCAGGCGGTGCTGCCCAGCTATGAACTGCTCGACCCGGTGCTGGCGATCGATGTCGACCGCTACAATGTGTTCGCCGGCCTGCGCGGCGACCTGGGCACGGGCGGCTGGTTCTATGACGTTTACGCCGGTTACGGGCGTTCGAAGGGCACGTATCGTCAGCAGCAGCTGCTCGCCGATCGCGTGGAGGCCGCGATCAATGGCATCGTCATCAACGGGGACGGCGATGTCGTGTGTGCCCCGGCCGTGCTCGCGCAGTTTCCCGACTGCGTTCCCGCGGACCTGAGCACCGAGGATGCACTGCTTCGCGGACGACTCCCCGCCGATGTGCTCGCGTTCATTCGCAAGGACACCGAGGGTAACACCACCTACGAGGGCCTGACCGTTTCAGGCTACGTCACAGGTGAACTGTTCTCACTGCCCGCAGGGCGGGTGGGTGTCGTGCTCGGCGCGGAATTCCGCGAAGAATCCATTAACGACGTGCCGGATATCGATGCCCAGAATGACAATTTCTGGGGCTTCACCACCTCGGGCATCACCAAGGGCCGGGACAACGTCTCTGAGTTGTTCACCGAAATCGAACTGCCACTGCTGGCCGGGCGACGGTTCGCAGAGGAACTGACGGTCACCGGTGCCGCCCGCTACACCGACTACAGTTCCTATGGGTCGGACATGACCTACAAGCTGGGTCTGGCGTGGACCATGACGCCGCAGGTTCTGCTGCGCTCGACCTTCGGTACGTCGTTCCGTGCACCGGCGCTGTTCGAACAGTTCCTTGCTGACAGCACCGGGTTTACCTCCAACCTGGCGGATCCCTGTATCAACTATGGTACCGGCAGGTCTCCGGGTGATCCGGTCTTTGACAACTGTGCCGCCGAGGGGCTTGCCCCGGACTTTGCGGCCACCTCGTCGATCCTGGTGATCACCGGCGGGGCATCCGATCTTGAAGCCGAAACCTCGGATGCATTCACCGTCGGGGTGGCGTACACCCCGGATTGGGCCGACATCTCGTTTGCCATCGATTACTTCGATATCAAGCTCAAGGACACGGTCGCCTCTCCTGGCGTGGGCTTCATTCTCGGCGAGTGCTACAACTCGACGAATTTCTCCAGCCCGTTCTGTACCCGCCTCGGCGGCCGCAACGCCTTCGGCGAACTCAACTCGGTGGATACCTCGTTCGTCAACGTGGGTCGGCAGCAGACGCGGGGTATGGATTTCAACGCGGTCTACCAGCGGGAGTTTCCGATCGGCCGGTTGATCATCGATGGCACTACGACCTACATCGACCAGCAGAACTTCGAAGTGTTCGACCAGTTCACTACACTTGAAGGCCGTTGGGGCTTTCCGCGCTGGACGGCGGCGAGTCAGACCAGCTTCGAGTATCGTGACTGGCGCTTCGCGTGGTCGAAGTTCTTTATCGGCCAGAGCAAGGAGGAGCCGGTCTTCGATCCGGGCACAACCAACATCGACCGTCGATTCCGCACGCCGAATACGCTCTACCACACTGTCTCGACGCGCTATACCGCGGCAAACTGGCAGGCGATCTTCACCATCCGCAACCTGTTCGACAAGTACCCACCGGCCGTTGGCGACGGCCAGGGCGCGCAGGGGGCAACACGCGTGTACAACACCCTGCCGGGTGTCGGCTACGACTTGTTCGGACGCACCTTCGTCCTGCAGCTGGCTTATCAGTTCTAAAGCCGGCCGCAGGCCTTCCTGACTCCCGCCGCTGCCCGGTCACACGGGCAGCGGCGGTGCTCAGCCTAAGAACTCGCGGCCGAGGCGAGGACTTCGGCGAGCGCGTCGCGCAACTGCGTCAGTGCCCAGGCGAGTTCCTCACGGCCAATCGTCAACGGCGGCGCCAGCCGCACCACGGTCTCATGGGTCTCCTTGCTGAGCACACCGCGCCTGAGCAGGGCTTCAACCACCTGCCTGGCTGTCGCCCGAGCCGGATCGATCTCCACGCCCACGAACAGCCCGCGTCCGCGGACTTCGCGAATCAACGGACTGTCGAGGCGGCGCAATTCACCGAGCAGCCAGTCACCCTGGTCTGCGCTGCGCTCGGCAAGCCGTTCCTCGACCATCACGTTCAGCGCCTCCAGGCCGACCGCGGCGGCCAGCGGATTGCCGCCAAAGGTGCTGCCGTGATCGCCGGGATGGAATACGCCCATTAGATCCTCGCGGGCCAGGAACATCGATACCGGCAGCAGCCCGCCGCCCAGGGCCTTGCCCAGAATCAGCCCATCGGGCTTGACGTTTTCGTGGTCGCAGGCGAGCAGCGCGCCGGTGCGGCCCAGGCCGGTCTGGATCTCATCGGCGATGAACAGCACATTGTGGCGCCGACACAGCTCCGCGGCCGCCGCCAGGTACCCTGCGGGCGGGATCACGATGCCGCCCTCACCCTGGATGGGCTCGATCAGCAGCGCCGCCGTGTTTGCTGTGATGGCGGCTTCCAGCGACGCCAGGTCGCCATACTCGACGAGTCTGAAGCCGGGCGGAAATGGCCCGAAGCCCTCGCGGTACTGGGCATCCGACGACATGGCGACGATGGCGATCGTGCGACCGTGGAAGTTGCCCGTGCAGGTGATGATCTCGGCGGCATCGGCGGGCACACCCTTTACCGTATAGGCCCACTTGCGTGCCGCCTTCAAGGCCGTCTCCACCGCCTCGGCGCCGGTGTTCATCGGCAACGCCCTGGGCAGGCCGGTCAGTTGGCAGGCTCTCGCAAGAAACGCTGCGAGCCGGTCGCTGTGAAATGCACGCGACACCACGCTGAGCTTCGCGGCCTGTTCGCACAGCGCCGCCACCAGCCGCGGATGACAGTGGCCGTGGCTGACCGCCGAATACGCGCTCATCATGTCAAGATAACGCCTGCCCCCCTCGTCCCACACGAAGCAGCCCTCGCCGCGCTGCAGTACTACCGGTAGCGGGTGATAGTTGTGTGCGCAGTAGCGCGTCTCGAGCGCGATCGTGTCGCTGGAGAGCGCGTCATTTTCGAATGAACCCGTATGGGCGCCTGCCTTGCTGCGATCAGTCGTGTGCTGCATGCTTGGTCTCCCGGATACGTGGAGTCGCGCTCATCACCAGTTCATCCACCAGACTTGCGGATACCCAGGCCATCAGCATCGATGGGCCTGCGGGTCACCTGCAGGCGCTCGCTGAGCTGCCAATCGACGACGCACGCCAGGCGCTGGCGATCGTATGTCATCCCCATCCCCTGCATCAGGGTACGATGGACAACAAGGTCGTGCATACCCTGGCGAGGGCCTGCACACGCATGGGCGCGCCGGCCGTGCGCTTCAACTTTCGCGGCGTCGGCGACAGTCAGGGCACCCACGACAATGGTGTCGGTGAGGTCGACGACGCGCTGGCCGTGGTCGATTGGGCGCAGGCGCGCTGGCCGGATCGTGAACTCTGGCTGCTGGGGTTCTCCTTCGGGGGGGTGATTGCCGCCCACGCGGCCCTGCGCAGGGATGCAGACGTGCTGGTCACGGTGGCCCCTGCGGTCACGCGCCTGAGGCTGGAGACTCAAGAGGCGTCGGCGCTGCCGCGCTGGCTGATCGTGCAGGGTGAAGATGACGACGTGGTGCCGGCAGCAGCCGTCATCGAGTGGCTCAACGAGACGTCCCCCGGGCCGCAACTGGCAACGCTGCCGCAGGCGGGACATTTCTTTCACGGCAAGCTCAATGTGCTGCGCGACATCGTCCAGGCGTTCCTTGCGGGCGCGGATGCCGAAGCCTGTGCGCCGGCCGCAGTGTCGCCTGCCGGGCCCTCAGAATGATCGGGACCCTGAAAGAAATCATCGATCGACTGCTTGCGCCTGATCGCAGTCAGCCGCCGGAGCTCCGCGAGGAGGCGATCCGGCTTGCCACGGCCGTGCTGCTCGTGGAGACCGCGCGTGCGGATCATTCGGAGAAAATGATCGAAAGTGCGGCTGTTTTCTCGCAGCTCCAGCAACACTTCGGCTTACCCGCCGAGGAGGCTGAGGAGTTGATGGCGCTGGCCGAGAAAGAACTGAACGACGCGGTGTCGCTGCAGCGCTTCACGCGTCAGTTGCACGAATCCCTCACCGAGGCCGAGAAACTCGCCATCATCGAAATGCTATGGCGTGTGGCATTCGCTGACAAAGCGCTGCACCAGCGGGAGGAATCCCTGGTGCGCAAGGTGTCCGGCCTGCTGTATGTCCGGGAGGCAGACACGCTGCGGCTGCGAAACCGTGTGCGCGACGAAGCGCTGGGCTCGGCGGAATAGGCACACGCCGGAAACGTCCCTGCGCCAGCGTGCGCTTGTTGACGGGTCGCCCGGCGATCAGCGCCGGGCGTACGACGCCGTCAGCTCTAGACCATGTCCTTCAGGCCCTTCAGCGCCGTCACCTTGACAGTCTTGGAGGCGGGCTTGGCCTTGAACATGGTCTCTTCACCGGTGAACGGGTTGATGCCCTTGCGAGCTTTGGTGGCAGGCTTCCTGCGCACCGTGAGCTTCATCAGGCCCGGCACGGTGAACTGGCCCGGGGCATTGCGTCCACCGAGGTTCTTCTTGATCTGTCCGTTCAATGACTCGAACACTGCCGCGACGTCCTTGCGGGAAAGTCCGGTCTGCTCGGAAATGGTCTTGAAGATCTCAGACTTGGTCGGCGGCTTGGGGGCGGCTTTTGCGGTGGCGCTGGCCTTTTTCTTGGCTGCCATGAATTCATACTCCTTCGATGGATGGGTAGTCGCTACGGTCCCGTCGGCGGCGGGCAATCTGCTGGTATCGCCACACTGCGCGTCGAGACGATAGCACAGCGCCGTTGGCGCACGGAACACCCGTGACGCCTGTATTTCAAGCTTTTGAGCCCGCCGGTCACGTTGTATAGAACTGCTGGCGGAATCGGACCGAGAACCGGCTGCCTTCACCCATCGGTGTCACATCGATATTGAAGATCAGCGTTTCTGCGTTGCTGATCGAGGTCTCGCCGATGTAATAGATGGCCGTGTCGTCCTCGATCTCGCGCATCTGGATGTTCTTGTACTGGCCTACAAGGTTATGCACCTCGGCGCGAATGGCACCCTTGACGGGCGTGCCGATCGTGCCGTCTTCCTTGCGGATGATGGAGACGTTGAGAAGCGCGCGGTTCTGGCTGCGGGTGATGCCGTAGCTGCGTGCAACCTGCGGGCTCAGATCATCGCTGCGGAAGGCGCGGAAATGCACCACGTAGTCGCCGAAGTCGCGGAACGACTCGGTGGCCGAGGTGGCAGGCGGAAACTCGCGGCTCTCGTCTTCGCCGTTCTGGCTGCAGGCAACCAGCAACGCGAAGGGCATCAGCAGCAGCAGAAAGCGCTGGATCAGGCGGGTGTGCATCGGCTCTGCCTCCCCCAAGGACTCTTGTCACTATAAACCATATTCCGCGGCATGGGTCAGTACAGCACGCCGCCGAGCGGAATGGCGATGAGCAGCGCCTGGATGAGCAGCAGTACGACCAGCGGCGACAGATCCAGGCCGCCTATCGTCGGCAGAATACGACGCACCGGGCGAAGCACCGGTTCGATGATGCTGTTGAGTACCGTGACCAGCGGATGACGCGTGTCACGTCCCACCCAGCTCAAGATCACGCTGATCAGAATGCCCACGAAGTAAAGTCGCAGAAGCAGCACCAGGCCGCGCAGGATGGCAAGATAGAGCAGCGTGCCCACACCTGGCAGTGTGCCACCGGTGGCCATCAGCAGCAGCAGGGCGGTGGCTGCGATCTCCAGCAGCAGGATCAGCAGCAGGGTCGCGCTGTCGACACCGCCCAGAGGCGGCACCACTCGCCGCAGCGGGCGCACCAGCGGGTTGGTCACGCGTACGATGAACTGCGAGAGCGGATTGTAGAAGTCCGCACGCACCAGTTGCAGGATCAGGCGCAGCAGGAAGGTCAGGATGTACAGGTCGAGCAGCGTCTTGATCAGAAAAATCAGTGCGTTGTTCATTCAGTCATCCTTGGATTCGCCGCCGAGCTGGCGGGCACGGTCGCGTGCGGCTTCCAGCGCGTGGGCGAAAATAGCACGGATCCGGGCGTGCTCAAGCGATTCGAGTGCGGCCTGGGTCGTGCCGCCGGGTGAGGTGACCCGCCGTCTGAGCTCCGCGACATCGACGT
>JBGTIC010000151.1:0-5951 GCA_041745895.1 Gammaproteobacteria bacterium | reverse complement strand
GTGCGCATCGCGCCGGCGCGCGGGCAGCCAGGCATTCAGATTCACTTTGACCAACCTGCGCATCGCTGGTTGCACCGGCGCACGCGCCGTGTCCACGCCGAGATCGTCGAACACCAGTGCACCGGTATGCGCAGGCCCGGCACCCGTCAGCAATCCCTGCTTGAGCGCAACGAACGTCACCGTGAGGCTCGCACGCACGGCCACACCCAGCACGGCACCCGTGTCGGCGGAAAGTCCGCTGGGAATATCGAGCGCCAGCACGTCAGCCTCGCTGTCATTGATCTGGCCTACGGCCGCCGCCATCGCCCCTTCCGCCGCACGGTCCAGTCCTGTGCCCAGCAGCGCGTCGACCTCTACATCCACGTCGCCTGCGTCGGGCAAGGCTTTCACTGCGTGATCTGCAGCAGCGGCGCACCAGTCTTGCCAGGCGCGGGCGGCATCGCCACCGAGCCGCGCCGGTTCGGTGATCGCCACTACCTCCACGTCCAGACCCGCGGCCTTGGCCAGTCGTGCGAGCACATAACCGTCACCGGCATTGTTGCCCGCCCCGCACCAGACGCGCAGACGACGCGCCGCCGGGAATCGCACACGCAAGGCATTCAGTGCGGCCTGCGCCGCACGATTCATCAGCGTGTAGCCGGGGATGCCATCCGACTCGATAGCGTAGCGATCCAGCGCGCGCACCTGGGCTGCGGTGTACAGGGCTGTCGGCAGTGCAGGCATAATCGATGAAGTATACCCGTGAGACCGGAGCTACCATCGCGTGAGCGAGAACGTTTCTGACAAGCTGCCGGACACCGACGCGCTGGTCGAGGAAATTCGCAGCGCCGGGCGTGCGCTGGGATTTGCTGCGATCGGCATCACGGGGATCGAACTGGCCGATGACGAGGCGCGACTGCAACGCTGGCTGGCGCTGGGTCGACACGGCGAGATGCATTGGATGCACCGCCACGGCACCCGGCGCTCACGTCCGGCGGAGCTCATTCCCGGCACCGTCTCGGTCATCGCCGCACGCATGGACTACTGGCCGGAATCTTCTCGCGATGCCTGGACAGTGTTGCAAGACGGGCAGCTGGGATACGTCTCGCGCTATGCACTGGGCCGTGACTACCACAAGCTGCTGCGTCGACGGCTGCAACAGCTTGCCGATCGCATCTGCGCGCGCATCGGCGAGTTCGGCTATCGCGTATTTGTCGACTCCGCACCGGTGCTGGAAAAGGCGCTCGCCCGCAACGCCGGCCTGGGCTGGATCGGCAAGCACACCAACCTGCTGGATCGCTCGGCAGGCTCGTATTTTTTCCTTGGAGAAATCTACACTGACCTGGCATTGCCCGCCGATGCGCCCGCCACCGCGCACTGCGGCAGTTGCGCCGCGTGCATCGACGCCTGTCCCACCGGTGCCATCGTCGCACCTCATGAGCTCGATGCACGGCGCTGCATCTCCTACCTGACCATCGAGCACCCCGGCGCCATCCCGGAGGCGTTTCGTGTGGCGATGGGTAACCGCATCTACGGCTGTGACGACTGCCAGCTCGTGTGTCCGTGGAATCGCTATGCACGCACAACGGGCGAGGCGGACTTCACGCCACGGCACCGGCTGGATGGCGAGGCGCTGACCGAACTGTTCGACTGGGATGAGCCCACCTGGCTTGAGCGCACGCGCGGCAGCGCGATCCGTCGCATCGGCCATGTCCGCTGGCTGCGCAATATTGCTGTGGCACTGGGCAACGCGCCTGCCTCGGCGCGCGTGACTCAAGCCTTGCGTGCGCGCCTGACCCACCCCGACCCACTCGTCGTCGAGCATGTACAGTGGGCACTCGCCCGCCATAAAACCGGAGCTGATGATGTCTGATCTGTTTGCAAGCCCTTATCGAGTCCCCTTCGACGGCAGCTTCCGCATGGACCGCGCATCCACTACCCCGCCCGACGACGCCGAACGCAAAAAAGATCTGAAGCAGCGCCTCGCCGATGCGGTCAGCGAACTCGACCGCCTGCAGGCTACGATGTACGCTCAGGACCGCTATGCCCTGCTGCTGGTGTTCCAGGCGATGGATGCCGCCGGCAAGGATGGTACGATCCGCGCCGTGCTCACCGGCGTGAATCCCGCAGGCTGCCAGGTATTCTCCTTCAAGCAGCCCTCGAGCCTCGAGCTGGACCATGATTTTCTGTGGCGCAGCGTCTGCGCCCTGCCCGAGCGCGGCCGCATCGGCGTGTTCAACCGCAGCTATTACGAGGAAGTCCTGGTCGTGCGGGTGAATCCCGAGTTGCTGGCCCACCAGCGCCTGCCGCATGTGCCCGAGGGACAGCTGGTGTGGGCCGAGCGCCTGGAATCGATCCGCGACCACGAGCGCCACCTCGCACGCAACGGCACCGTGGTGCTGAAGTTCTTCCTCAACGTCTCACGCGAAGAGCAGCGGCAGCGTTTCCTGCGTCGACTGAAAGAAGATCGGAAGCAGTGGAAATTTTCGGCGGCCGACCTGCGCGAGCGGGTCAACTGGGATGACTACATGCATGCCTACGAAGCGGCGCTCAACGAGACCTCGCGCGCGTGGGCACCCTGGTATGCAATTCCTGCGGATGACAAGCACTTCATGCGCACGACCGTGGCAGAGACCATCGTGGCGCATCTGCGCAGCCTGGACATCGACTACCCCGAAGTTGCCGAGTCCGACCGGCAACGCATGGCCGAACTTCAGGGGCTGTTGATGTAGCGCGGACGACGCAGAACGCGCCGTCGCAGTCAGACCCGCAAGGGCCTCAGGCGGCTTGGGAGGGAATGAGGTTGGCGCTGCCCTTCACGTGATTTCCTTCGCCGAGGTAAATGAGCACGGGCTTGTGAGACGCGGCTTCCTGGGCGTCATACTGACCGTAGGCACAGATGATGACGATGTCACCGGGTCGGGCCTTGTGCGCCGCCGCGCCGTTCACAGAAATCGTCCGTGATGCGCGCTCGGCCCGGATCGCATAGGTCGTGAAACGCTCACCGTTGGTGACGTTGTAGATCTGGATCTGCTCGTATTCGCGAATGCCAGAGGCCTCGAGCAGAGCCTCGTCGATGGCGCACGAGCCCTCGTAATCGAGCTCAGCGTGCGTGACCCGCGCGCGATGCAGCTTGGCCTTCAGCAAGGTGGTGAACATCACCGATACTCCTCAGACCAGCCTGCGCCGGCCTGACCAACGCCCCGGAGCGATCCGGCGCACGTCCGTTTTCGAACCGGTAATTATATCAGGGGATGAGTAGATTATCGATCAACCGGGCGCGCCCCAGGCGGGCCGCGGCAAGCGCGATCAGCGGTCGGTGTTCGGAGGCTGCCGGGGCGAGCGTGTCCGCATCGCGCAGTTCGACGTACTCCGGGGTCAGCCCGGCCGCAAGAATCGTCTGCCTTGCCGATTCGCACAAGGCCTCGACGTTATCGATCGAGGCAGCCACGCCCGAGGCCAGCGCCTGAAGCGCCGCGTAAAGTGCGGGCGCCCGTTCGCGCTCTTCGACACTCAGGTACTGGTTGCGCGAAGAACGTGCCAGCCCGTCGGCCTCGCGGCTGGTCGGCGCGGTCAGAATTTCGGCGGGCAGGTTCAGATCGGCGACCAGCCGACGGATGATCAACTGCTGCTGGTAGTCCTTCTGACCGAATACCGCGACCTGTGGCATGACCATGTTCAACAGCCGCAGCACCACGGTGGCCACGCCGTTGAAATGCCCCGGTCGCACCGCGCCGCAGAGGATGTCGGCGAGGCCCGGCACCCGGACCTCGGTGGCCTGTGCCACGCCCAGTGGATACATCTCGTCGACCGCGGGGGCAAACAGCGCATGCACCCCCTCGGCTTCGAGCAGTTCGGCATCGCGCGACAGCGTGCGTGGATAATTTGCAAAGTCCTCGCCGGGACCGAACTGGGTGGGGTTCACGAATATGCTGCACACGACGCATTCGGCATGCTGCCGCGCCACGCGCAGCAGCGCTACGTGACCTTCGTGCAGGTTGCCCATCGTCGGCACCAGCGCCACGCGCAAGCCGCGAACCCGCAGGCCGGCAAGTTCGTCACGCAACTCGGCGACGCGGCTGGTATGCAACATGCGCAAAGCTCTCCGGTGAACTGCGCGGCTTTACGAGAAGCAGTGTTCCGCGGCCGGGTAGCTGCGATCCTTGACCGCCTCCACATAGGCGCGGATGGCCCCGGCGGGGGAACCGGCAGTCTCCATGAAATTGCGCACGAAGCGCGGCTTGCGCCCCTGCGTGACATCGAGGATATCGTAGAGCACGAGGATCTGCCCGTTGACATCCGGGCCTGCGCCGATACCGATCACCGGCACCTCGAGCGCGCGGGTGATCGCACCGCCCACATCGTTTGGCACGCATTCGAGCAGCACCAGATCGGCACCGACCTCCTGCAGCGCGCGCGCGTCGTCGAGCATGCGATCCGCGGCACTGCGTTCACGACCCTGCACGCGGAACCCACCGATCTTGTGCACTGACTGCGGCTTGAGTCCGAGATGCGCGCACACCGGAATATCATGACGCGCCAGGTGCTCGACCACGCTGACCTGACCGGCCCCGCCCTCGAGCTTGACCATCATCGCACCGCCCTCCTGCATCAGGCGCACGGCATTGCCCAGGGCCTGTTGCGGTGTGGTGTAGCTCATGAACGGCATGTCGGCAACCAGGAATGCGCGACGCAGCCGTCGCGCCACGTGGCGGCAGTGGTAAATGATGTCTTCGACGGTGACCGGTACCGTGGTGTCGTGGCCCTGAATGACCATCCCCAGTGAATCACCCACCAGAATCAGGTCGGTGCCCGCGGCATCCACCAGCATCGCAAAACTCGCGTCGTAGGCCGTCAGGCAGGCGATGGGCTCACGCTCGGCCTTCATTTTGCGCAGCGTCGCGACATTGACCGGCGGCGAGTCCATTTCGCGCTGCTGCAGTTGGGTGTACATGTATTCGCCCTCGGATCAGGTGCCCAGATTGGCCACCGGATTGAAGAAGTGCCGGCCGTGCCGCACCCGCTGGATGGCCTGGAACAGCTGCTCATAATCGGTTTCATTGTTGACCGGGTCAATGTTCGCAGTGTTGACGATCAGCAGCGGCGCGGCATCGTAGTCGTGGAAGAATCCCGCGTAAGCCTGGGCGAGGCGTTCCAGATAGGCACGGCTGACAGTCTGCTCGTAGGCAATACCGCGCCGTGCGATGCGCTCGAGCAGCACATCGGTCGGCGCCTGCAGGTAAACGACAAGGTCCGGTACGACGGGCTCGGGTTGCAGGTTGCGCCAGACCTGCTCGTAGAGCGCCAGTTCGTCGCGGTCGAGATTCAACTGCGCGAACAGGCGGTCTTTCTCCATCAGGAAATCAGCCACCCTGACGGGCGAGAACATGTCGGTCTGGCGCAGCTGCTCGAGCTGGCGTACGCGCTGGAACAGGAAGAACAACTGCACCGGCAGCGCCGTTTCGCGCGGATTGGCGTAGAAGCGCGCCAGGAAAGGATTCTCCTGTGCCTGCTCCAGCAGCACGTCACTGCCGTAGCTGGTGGCCAGGCGACGGGCGAGGCTGGTCTTGCCGACCCCGATCGGTCCCTCGACGACCACGTATCGGCTGCCTGAATTCAGCATACCCGCGGCTCCGGCACGATCCGAAGATCGGTTTCGCCTAGCGCGGCCAGCAGCTCGGCGACGCGACCGATGCCAGGCAGATCCAGCCAGGGTGCGATATCGGCCAGCGGTCGCAGAACGAAATTTCGCACCCCCGCGCCGCGATGGGGGATACAAAGTCCCGGCGTATCCATGCGTATGCGCCCCAGAGCGATGATGTCCAGGTCGATGATGCGTGGTCCCCAGCGAGGGGCGTCCGCGGGCCGGCCCCGGATCTGTTCGATGGCTTTCAGCGCGGCAAGCAGCGCGGTCGGCGTCAACCGCGTGAGCAGGCCGACCGCGGCGTTGACGAACTCGGGCTGATCCTGCG
>JBGTIC010000150.1:0-7340 GCA_041745895.1 Gammaproteobacteria bacterium | reverse complement strand
CGTCACGATGTGCAGCGATGCCGCGCCCTGGCCCAGGCCGAAGGGGGTCGCGTGATCGCCGATTCGGTGCCGCGTGCGGTGCGTGCCCAGCCTTTCCCACCATTGAATGGTGTGCTGGGTCCGCGTGGCGAGCGCTGGGCGGCGCTGAACTGCAAGGTGGCACACAGCGATGCGCTGGACATGCTAGCGGCGGTCGAGCAGGTGCTGGCGCCGTTTCGGTCGCGTATGAATACGCACGCCATCACGACCACTCAGCTGCTGATCGCGATCTCCAATCACGCGTTCAGCGTCGAGCCGGTATTGCACTGGCGCGATGAGTGGTTGCCGATCCATCGCGCCAGCCCGGATGCCGATCACCTGGCAACACTCGATGAGCCCGCCGCGGATCCGGAAGCGCGCGCGCTGGTGGCCGAGATTCGTGCCGCGCTCGTGGCGATGTTCGCCGCACACGGTGCTGCATCAAACCAGCTGGGCAAGACCTACCCGCATCTGGAGATGCTGCAACCGGAGACCGCCGCGCTGCTGCACGGTATCAAGCAGCAGCTCGACCCGGACGGCCTGATCAATCCCGGCGTGCTCGGCCTGCCGGGTAAGCAGTAATCAATCGGCCTCAGCGGGCTGCGCCGGCCCGATGGCCTCGTCAATGGCCTTTCGCAGCGCGGCGTCGTCGGGTGTCGTGCGTGAACCGAACTCGGCAACCAATTGACCATCGCGGCCGACGACGTACTTGTGGAAGTTCCAGCGCGGTGGCGTGGCGCCCTGCCGGGCCAGTTCGGCGAATACAGGGTTGACGGCGCCGCTGCTCACGGCACTGGGGGCCAGCATCGTGAAGCTCACCCCGTAGTTGACGTAGCAGACCTCAGCGGTAACCGCCTCGTCGTCATCCTCCTGCTTGAAGTCGTTTGACGGAAATCCCAGCACGACCAGGTCGTCCTCGCGCAGCTCCTGCCACAGCGCCTCCAGTCCTTCGAACTGGCCGGTGAATCCGCAGTAGCTCGCGGTGTTGACGATCAGCAGCGGCTTGCCTGCAAACTGGCAAAGCTCGACCTGTTCGCTGGAGTGCAGGCGCGACTGTGTATCGTCGAGTAACGGCGGGCAGGCAGCCGCGCCTGATGATGAGGCGAGCAGGGTGATCGCCAGTGCCTCGCCGATGAATCCGATGGCCATGCCTTGTCTCCTTGAAGTGATGCGCCCGCGGGTCAGCGCGAAGTCTGCCGGCTGCCGGTGGACCGGCTTAGCCGTGTTTCGGCGCCAGTGGTTTGTCCGTAAACAGATAGTCCTTGAGTTCCTTGTCCATGACCGGATCCTTGCGACGGATCCATTCGAGGGTCATGGCCGCGTGCTCCTTCTCCTCGTCACGATTATGGACCAGTACGCGCCTGAGCTCCGGGTCGCTGCACACATCGACACGCTGGTTGTACCAGTCGACCGCCTCGAGCTCCTCCATCAGAGACACGATTGCCCGATGCATCTCGCGGGTCTCGTCGCTGAGCAATTCATAGGGCTCGTGGTATCCCTCGTTTGCCATGTGTTCTTGCTCCTTGTCCGTGTTGTGGATATTGTCCGCCGGCGGACCGGATCGGGTCGCAGCCAGCCTGATCGAAAATAATACAGTGTCTCGGGGGGTATCGTATGCCAGCACGCCGCATTGCGGTCATCGTTCCGGGCCTGGCCCTGGCGGCGGTGCTGGCGCTGGCCGCGATGTTCATTTCCGGGCACTACGGTGGCCCCGTGATGCTGCTGGCGCTGCTGCTGGGCATGCCGTTGAACTTTCTCGCGGATTCGCCCCGTCTCGCGCCGGGAATCGCGTTCGCGTCACGCTTCGTGCTGCGCCTGGGAGTGGGGCTGCTGGGACTTCGCATCACCTTCGAGCAGGTGGCGGAGTTGGGCTGGGGGCCGGTGGTGCTGGTCGTGGCTGCGGTGTCCTTCACATTGCTGGCGGGTCTGGCGCTGGCGCGCATGCTGGGAATGCCGCGCTTTCTCGGGGTACTCACCGGTGGTGCTGTCGGCATCTGTGGCGCGTCTGCGGCGATGGCGATCTCTGCGGTCCTGCCTCAGCGCCCGGAGCTGGAACGCTACACCGCCTTCACGGTGGTCGGTGTCACTGTGTTGAGCACTGTCGCAATGGTGCTATATCCGCTGCTGGTGGTGCTGCTGGGCTTCGATCACGCCGAAGCAGGATTATTCCTGGGCGCGACCATCCACGATGTCGCACAGGTGGTGGGCGCCGGGTACATCGTCTCCGAGCAGACCGGTGACCTGGCGACGTTCACGAAACTTCTGCGCGTGGCCATGCTGCTGCCGGTGATCATGATCATCGCGTGGGCGGTCGGCCGACGAGTGCAGGGCGGGGCGGCGGTTAAGAGCGCGTTGCCGTGGTTTCTGGTGCTTTTTGTCGCGCTGGTGATTGTCAACAGCCTGGGCTGGGTGCCTTCGCCGGCGCGCGATGCGCTGGTCAGCCTGTCGATTGTCTGTCTGGTCACGGCAATCGCAGCGCTCGGGGTGAAGACCTCGCTGCGTGAACTGGCCTCGGTCGGACCGCGGGCGGCGACGCTGATCGTGGCCGAAACCGTGTTGCTGGCGGTGCTGATCGCGCTGGCTCTGCTGGTGATTTAGGACGCCGCCGGGGACAGCCGCGCAGAGGCGCCCTCGATCAGGATGCCGGAAAACACGCGTTTCTCTGGCGGCAGCTGCGCGTCATCGATGTGCTCTACAAGCATCGAGAC
Organism: Gammaproteobacteria bacterium; assembly: GCA_041745895.1. Classification (GTDB taxonomy): domain Bacteria; phylum Pseudomonadota; class Gammaproteobacteria; order Steroidobacterales; family PWYM01; genus PWYM01. The sequence goes on along the minus strand of JBGTIC010000150.1, from coordinate 4,614 downwards.
GGCCGCTTCCGCCATCCGGCGCACCGGTTGTCGGACGGTTGCGAGGCGATAACTCGACCAGCCCGAGGGGCCTACACCATCGAAGCCGGCGATGGATACATCGCGCGGGACATCCAGGCCAAAGGCATGCCGTGCAGAATCCATGCAGCCCAGCGCCATCACATCGTTGGCGCAGATTACCGCGTCGGGCGCCGTGCCGAAATGCGTGACCAGCGCCTGCATCGCGGCCACGCCGCTGTCGTAGTCGTAGTTGCCGGGGACCACATGAACCTCATCATGAGAAAGGTCACGCAGCCGCTGCAGGGCCGCGGCCGTGCGCTGTTCGCCGACCACAGAATCCGGCGGTCCGGCGACGATGCCGAAGCGGGCGTGACCAGCGGCATGCAGACGGTTGACCAGTCCCCGCGCGGCTTCGCCCTGGTCGCAGCACACTGAACTGACCGGTTGATCCTCGTAGGAGCGGTTGTACAGCACGAGAGGGACATTTCGTTCCCTGAACGAGGCGATCTGGTCGGCAGAAAGGCGCGCCGCGACGATGGCGCCGTCGACACGGTATTGCCAGATCTGCTCGAGCATCTGGTCGATCCCGCTTTCGCGTTCAAGGGTGAACAGCAGCAGTCGGATACCGCGCTCGGAGAGCTGCTGCGAGAGTTGCGAAAGCACCTCCGGGTAGTACAGGTTGGTGAGGTTCGAAATGATGACCGCAACGAGGTTCGAGCGTCGCGTGATCAGCCCGCGTGCGATCGCGTTGGGCTGGTAGCGCAGCGCTTCGGCCGCCTTCATGACCCGCTCGCGCATCTTGCGCGACACACTGGAGCCGGGATTGAAGCAACGCGAGACCGCGGATTGGGATACGCCGGCCAGACGCGCGACATCGTAGGAGGTAACGGTCCTCGCGCCGGTGGTGACCTCCGACTCGGGCTGCGTGCTGCGTCGTGCAGCCGACGGTGTGCTAGGCCTGACCCGCTTGTGTCTTTCCGCCATAACGTCGCAGCCTGATGTCCGCCTGTTCCTTGTGCCCCATGAAACCCTCAAGGGCGCACAGCCGTGAGCAGTATTCACCGACCACCACAGAGGCCTCCGGCGTCACCCGCTGATAGGTGCAGGTCTTGATGAACTTTCCGACCCACAGGCCGCCAGTGTACCTTGCCGCGCCTTTGGTGGGCAGCGTGTGGTTGGTGCCGATCACCTTGTCGCCGTAGGAGACGTTGGTCTCCGGGCCGAGAAACAAGGCACCATAGTTCGTCATGTTGTGCAGGAAATAGTCCGGATCGCGTGTCATCACCTGGACATGCTCGGAGGCCAGCCGGTCGGCCTCGGCGACCATCTCCTCGCGCGTGTCGCAGACGATAACCTGTCCGTAATCCCGCCATGCCTGGCCTGCGACTTCACCGGTGGGCAACACCTTGAGCTGGCGTTCCACCTCGGCCATGGTATCGCGTGCGAGCTTTTCGGAGTCGGTCAGCAGCACGGCAGGGGAGTTGGGCCCGTGCTCGGCCTGACCAAGCAGATCGGCGGCGCAGAGTTCACCATCCACGCTGTCATCGGCGATCACCAGCGTCTCGGTGGGGCCGGCCAGCAGGTCGATGCCGATGCGACCGAAGAGTTGCCGCTTGGCCTCGGCGACAAAGGCGTTGCCCGGGCCAACGATCATGTCGACCGCAGCGATCGATTCGGTACCCAGCGCCATGGCCGCGATGGCCTGCACGCCCCCCAGGGTGTAGATCTCGTCGGCGCCCGCGAGGTCCATGGCCACGACGATGGCCGCATTGGGGCGGCCCTGGTAGGGAGGCGCGGTGGCCACGACGCGCTTCACGCCGGCCACCTTGGCGGTAACCACACTCATGTGCGCTGATGCCACCAGCGGGTACTTGCCGCCCGGCACGTAACAGCCCACGCTGTTGACCGGAATGTTCCTGTGACCCAGCGTCACGCCGGGCAGGGTCTCGACCTCCACATCGCGGAGTGCTTCGCGCTGGATCCGGGCGAAGTTGCCGACCTGTTCCTGGGCGAAGCGGATGTCCTCGATCGTGCTCTCCGGCAATTCGCGATAGCAGGCGTCGATTTGCTCGCGGCTCAGGCGGTAGGCCGGAGGCGACCAGTTGTCGAACTTCTCCGAGTAGCGCCGCACGGCAGCATCGCCATCCCGGCCGATCTCGTCGAGTATGCCTTCGACGATCTGGCGAACCTTCGCGTCGGCCTGCGCGGCTGCGTCCTCACTGATACCCTGCTTGAGTACTTTGATCATGGTGGTATGTCCTTTGGTGTTCCTGGGGCGCTGCGGCAGTTCTGAGACGAGCTGTTTGCGAAGTATGCGCCACGCGTCTGACACGGCGGCGGATCCGCACGCCCGGTGACCTGGCGCGGTTGCGCAAGCCTGCACGTCACGCGATACTAGGGCAGATTGCATTCGAATGCAAAAACTTGCGTGAGTGACATTTGACATGACATCGAATGGACCGTTGGCCGGGCGCGTTGCCTTGGTCACAGGGGCTGGGAGAGGCATCGGGGCCGCCTGCGTACTGGCCCTGGCTGATGCCGGCGCGCGCGTGATCGCGGTGGCGCGCACCTCTGCGGACCTGAAGGAGCTCGCCAGCCTGCGTGCGGGGCGCATCGAGGGTTGGACAGGCGATGTAACCGGGGCTGAGCTGCCAGCTCGCATCGAGGCACTCGGCCAACTCGACGTGCTGGTCAACAACGCCGGCACCAACCGCCCGCAGCCGGTGGCGGAGGTCACCGACGAGGCGCTCTCACAGGTGCTCGATCTCAACATCCGTGCGGCCTTCGTGATTGCACGCAGTGCGGTGCGTGCGATGGCCCGGGCCGGGCGTGGCGGCAGCCTGGTGTTCATGTCCTCACAGATGGGTCATGTCGGTGCGCCCAACCGCAGCGTTTACTGCGCGAGCAAACACGCCGTCGAGGGTATGTCCAAGGCCATGGCCGTGGAGCTTGCGCCCAGTGGCATCCGCGTGAACACCGTGGCGCCGACCTTCGTGGAAACCCCGATGACTCGACCGATGCTGGAGGACCCGGCGTTCCGCGACGCGGTGCTGGGGAGTATTCCGATGGGCAGGCTGGCGACGCCGCAGGAGATCGCCGCCGCCGTGGTGTTTCTGGCGTCCGACGACGCCGCGATGATTACCGGTACGTCGCTGCGTGTTGATGGCGGCTGGACCGCTCGCTGAGGTATGTCCTCGCTCCCGCTGGTGTTGCTGCCGGGCACCCTGTGTGACCGACGGGTGTTCGATACGCTCGTCGCCGAACTCCGGGAACACGCCAATGCACCCACTTCTATGCACATTGTCGACGCTGATGATGCGGCCAACATCGGTGGTCAAGCGAACCGCGTCCTGGCCAGCGCACCGCCAAGGTTCGTGCTCTGCGGGCTTTCGCAGGGCGGGATGGTGGCCGTCGAGATCTGTCGCCTGGCGCCGCAGCGCGTGATCGGACTCGTGTTGTTGAGCACGAATCCGCTGGCTGAAAACCCTACACGCGGCGCACAGCGCATGCGTCAGCTTGAACGCGCCGAGGCCGGCGACCTCGAGGGTGTCGTTCGTGAGGAATTGTTGCCGGCGTATTTTTCGCATCAACCCGCTGTTGCGCCGGAACTCGTACAGGTGGTGATCGATATGGCCATCGCGCTCGGACCCGAGGTGTTTCGTCGCCAGGCGGAAGCCTTGCGCACACGCCCTGACCTTCGCGCGACACTGGCTGGACTGCAACTGCCGGTGCTGTGGCTGGCCGGTCAGGCCGATGCATTGGTGCCTGTGTTGGTACAGCAAAGCGCGGCACAACAGCTGCTCGATGGCCGCTTTCGCGTACTCCCCGGCTGCGGTCACTTGTGTACGCTGGAGGCACCCCGGCGTGTCGCTGCGGAAATCCTGGCTTGGTGGCCGCAGCTCGCGGAGGTGGCCTGATGGCCGCGGCGATCCCGCCATTCGTGGATGCTCACCATCACCTGTGGGATCTGCAGGCCTGCCACTATCCTTGGCTGATGGCGCGCGGGGTGAAGCGTTTTTTCGGAGATCCGACGCCGATCCAGCGCAATTATCTCGTCGATGACCTGCTTGCCGATGTCGGCGCGCTGCCCTTGCAGGCCTCCGTACACGTGCAGGTGGGGGTGGCGGCTGGCCAGGAGCTGGCAGAGACCACCTGGCTGCAACGCCAGGCCGACAGCTCAAGCGGCGGATTCCCGCACGCGATCGTCGCGGCCGCGGATCTGACCAGCGACCGCCTCGATGTTCTGCTGGATGCGCAACAGGCGTTTCGCAGTCTGCGCGGTGTGCGTCAGATCGTCGGGCGCGCGGCCGACGAAGATGCACATACCGGTTCCGGTGAGCTGATAGGCGATCCGCGCTGGCACGAAGGCCTCGCTGAGCTCGCCGCGCGGGGCCTGTCATTCGATCTGCAACTGGTGCCGCCACAGCTCGAGCCCATGGCCGAGATCCTCGCCCGCGTGCCTGCACTCAAGGTGGCCTTGTGTCATGCGGGTTCGCCCTGGGCGCGTGACCCGGCAGGGTTCGCGCGCTGGCAGCGTGGCACGCGCGCCATCGCCGAGCTGCCGGGCACATGCTGCAAACTCAGCGGCATGGGCATGTTCGATGCCCAGTGGGA
>JBGTIC010000149.1:0-10364 GCA_041745895.1 Gammaproteobacteria bacterium | reverse complement strand
CTACAACGAAAGCTTCAACTCGATCTTTCGTACCACCTGTCTGGATCGTTGTTTGTTCGGCTCGATGACCGAGGCACGCGTGGTGGTCGATCACTGGCTGGATGAGTACAACACCGTCAGACCGCATGGATCGCTGGGCGGGCTGGCGCCGGAGAAGTTTCTACAGCGATGGACCCAAGCCAATTCGCTTCAACAACCAGAATCCCTAACAGGATGAGTGGACCAGAGATCTGGGGCTGGACAGATGCAAGTACCCTGTCTCCTCAGTACCTCAGCGCAATTCCTACCATCGTGGTGCGTCACCCCGCCGCGTGCTGCATCGGTCCGGACAAGAAGATTCTTGTTGACACGAACTCTCGGTCATCGTTAGGTGGTTCCGAGCTTCGGCGTAGCAGCGGCACGCTGGTAGCCTGTCAGAGTGAGGTGGCTGTGATGCAGGGACTGACACTCGCACGACGCTTGACGGTTTATGCGCTCGTGCTTAATGCTTCGCCGAGCCGATGACCTTCTCGGGCCAGCTATATTTCGCCGGCTTGATGTTAACCTACGGTCGGCAATGAGTGACGCATCCGGCGGATCTTGCGGCTTTTGAATAGTCGACTTTGGGGCGGTTTCGCGTTGATCAGCCGGACCACTAGGGAACGCTTGGACAGGTCACTGAGAGTAACGAACGGCAACCAGCAGACAATGGCGATCGCGTCGGTTGAGGGCCGAAGCATCAGACGACGTTGTTTCGCTGGCGTGGAAGGGAATGTGCGAGGTTACGCGCCGTGAGCGGTGTCTGGCAGGGGTCTCATCAGGAGCCGTGTCTTCGGTGAGTTCGATATCAGAAGCGACTGTGGAGCTACGGCAAGGATGGTTGTCGCAACCCGGCGCGTAATGCCACGCGGCTTTTCAGTCCATTTGCGCTGGACACCCTGCACCTGGTCAGGCGACAACGGTTGCTATCGCTGGAGGGGGGCGCTCTGCGATGGCCAAGAGCGCAGTGAAGCAGTACGACCGACTGTTCGCCCCTCGAACCCTGCCCGGGTGCCGCTTGGGTAAGTCCGTCTATGTGGCCTGCTCACACTGCGCACTCATCGGCGGCTCTTCAGGCTTCTCTAGAACTTCGCGATGCGAACAGAGCCGGAGTCAGCTGTTAGCCCAACGATTTTCCGCAATCGGTCAGATCTCTCTTGCCGCTGCAGCTGAGGCCGGAGATCAGCGGCATGTCGTGGCGAATTGCCCCGGTCGTCTGGTGGAGACAAGCCAGAGAGCTCGCTCAAGATTGTCGGTTGGCATCTTGGTTTGCGTGCTTTCGGCGTTCCTCATCGGCTGCCAGTCTCGGCCAGATTTAACCGGTGTGTTCCAACTTGACTTGGCCTCCACGTCTGTTTCACTCTCCGAGAGCATCGCACATAGCCTCTCTGAGCTTGGGTACACGCCCACGCGTGAGCCCTTTTTCTTCCGTGATGATGGGTGCTCCTTTTCGGAGCCATGGAAGCGAGAGGGCGGGTTACGGCATTATGGGGATGAGATCACCGTCATAGTGAGCTGCCCCGAGGGAACGGTAGAGGTGATGGTTCAGACAGTACAGACGGAGGCTGGATGGGACCACTACTATGATCTGAGAGACAGTGTCTTCCCCGCCATTCTAGGCGACGCCGATGAAGCGCCCGAGATCCGGACGATTCGGCATCCGGCAGCGACCCTGCCGATCGAGGCCATCGCGGCGTTTGATCGAGAACCGCTCACCGCGTCACTTGAGCAGCGTGTTGCGGAGTGGCAAGTAGGACAGCATCCAGGACGAGCCGAGAGACAACGCGCGCGTCGACTAGCTGCGTTGCGGGATTTCGCCTTTTGGTACGGCTTACCCGCGCTGGCCGGCACAGCGATATTCGCGCTGCTCTGGCGCTATTTGGTACAGCGCCGAAGCTACAGTGCACGGGGTAGGCGTGCCTTGTTCGTGCTCTTCGGATGTCTGGCGTGGGCACCTGCTCCACTGCCGATGCTACCGTTCACTACGGTGGGCGCGACACTAATTTTTCCGGCCCCAGGGGCCATTTTGCTGTTGCTCCCCTTCTGGCTCTTTACCGGCGCAGTGGTGGTGCCAGCTGCTGCGACTTTACTGCTGTGGCTGGTGTCCTTGCGATTCGTAGGCGGCAATCAACCGCGGCTGTAAGCAGATCATGCTGATCGCGATACGAATGTCGCTGCCCGGTAACCATCGCACATGTTCCAGCGTGCGCTGCCGCTTCGCTCTGGAGGCGCCTGATTAGCGTGCTGTTCTCGGTGAAACGAGAGGCGTGCGTCACTAGCTCGGTTGGTAAGGGTGCCGTTTATGCATCGCTTACGCACGATTGTACTCATCACCGGAACCTACTCCTTTGTTGGACCGATCTTGCCCTCGCGAAGCTGGCGGGCTACTCGCTCTGACAGCGCTCTTATCTCGGCTGGATATTCTCCTGTGGCCGCTCTGTGACACTCGAGCTCAAGCCAGTGGTCAAACTCCTCGGCGTCTTCCTCTTGACGTTGAACAGCAGGTGGGGGAACGATTGTTTGCATTCTGCTTGCAATCGTTTCGTCAACAAAAGTTTTGACGTGCGCTTGTCCTGACGACGATAACTTCGAAACGATTGTGTTGAAGTGCTGCTCACGCCCGCTGTCCGCGTCGCTGTAGATTCGATCGACCTCAAGCGCAATAGCCTTGCCCGGCATGGTGCCGCGCCGCGCGCATAAATCCAGCAGCTGATGATCGATTCGCGACTGTTGCGATGACTTGAACGACGCAAATGAGGCTGAGGCGCTCGTTAGAATAAAATGATCGGTGTTGCCGAGGACCTGGGCAAGATTATGCCCAAACAGACCCTCGTAGTGCTCGATAAACATTTGATACTTGATGTGATTCGGAACGCTCTTGCCAGACACCAATTCTCCGGCGGGCCGCTCTACGTAGCGAATATTGATCGGTGGCTCGTCCGCCATCATATATCTCCCAAACAATATTCCCACCAAAGCAAGAGCAGATAGCATCGACATTTTCATCCGCGTTCCCCCTGCCTCGTCGTAGCGGATGTCAAAACGGGGATTCGTCAGCCATAGAAATCTCTCCTCCGACCGCAATCAACTGTACCAAAGAATAGCCATCCACTTCCTTGCGTTCGGTGATTGCAATGTCTCTCATGTCGTGCTGCTCGTAGCGAAGCCAATAAGCTTGCATGATCCGGTATCAGCCTAGAAGGGTGCCGTTTGCGCACCGCTTAGGGCAAGACCCGCGGTAAAGGAGATCAGACCGGGTGGTGACTTTGCCGAGGCTTACGGACTTCCCGAGCTCTTGGTTCCCTGGAAAACGCAGTTGACACCTTCCCCGGGTCCGCCATCCACGCCGGCCGTAAACGTGTTCAAGACAAACAGAAGAAAACCAGAGGGATTGGATTCACTGGGCAGCGTGTAAGGCCCGCCGATCCTGATGAAACTGGGCTCCTGCGTTTCGCGGAAGATGCTGCCCCCGACGCCGAACTCATCGGGACTGTCGTAGGCCCCCGGAATGTCGAAACTGCAGTCGGACGTGCCGCTCACGAGTGTGAAGCAGACATCGAGATCACCCCCGCAGCCGACAGGGGCGATCTCCAGCGTGATCGGATCGCCACCACAACTGGCCACCTCGGTGGAACCCTCGAACAGCCCGCAAGACAGGCCACCCCTCCAGTTGCCGTAGAGCCCGGATTGGACGAACAGATTTCCGGTCACTACCGTGGAGGCGACGATGACTTCGCCCTCGGCCTCGTCGAACACCTCGATCGCCTCGATGCTGATGGAAATGCTGCCGATGCACGCCTCTGACGGCGTCACCGTGACGTTGACGCGACCGTTCTCGTCAGTGCGCGCTTCAGGGTCCGACACAAAGCCGCAGGACGGCGTGAACCGCAGCAACAGGTCGGCCACCGGGATCGCACCCTGCGCACCGCTCGCATTGCGCGTCACCGTGACTTCCAGGCCTGCGGTGCCCGAAAAGCTCGCTGGGAAAATCGTGTCCAGGCGCAATGGCCGGGCGCACCGCTCGGCACCGAGCAACTCACGGCGGCGTTGTGGTGATCCCGTGTAGGGTATGAGGGTGGGTTCGTAGGCGAAATAGCACAACGCCTCAAGGTCCGTTACGCCGTTCTCGTCGAAGTTGATCGTGTCACCCTCGATGCGCAACTCGATTGTCGAGCGCACCGGACGACCGAAGTCAGGGAACAGACTGGTGTCGTACTCCTCGGCATCGAGGTCCATAGCTCTCGTGCCGGGCCCGCCTGTATGGCCGTCGCCATTCAGATCGAATCGCGAGAAATCGGGCCCCTGTTGGCCGGCGTTCTCGCGGGTCTCGAAGGCTTCGAGGTAGAGCTCGATGTCGCGGTCGTCGAACACGCCGTTGCCATCGACGTCTAGAATCGCCGTGCGGATCCGCTTCTCCTCACCGGGGCGGTCCAGCGCCAGTACGGCAGCGTAGGCGTCTATGACGCCACTGGCCTCGAAGTCTGCCGACTGTTGCGCGGTTGCCTGCAGATGCCGTAGCGTCGCCTCCACGGGTAGCCCGCGCAGTTCCGGGGACAACGACCAGAGGTAAGCTACCAGGCCGGAAACCTGCGGTGCGCTGAAGCTCGTTCCCTGTGTGGGCTGGAGGCCCGAGCCATCGAGATCGCCCAGCAGCACGTCCGTGCCGATGGCATGCAGGTCGGCCTCCGCGTTGCTGAAGCTTGCTCGGCGCAGCGAGTTGGTGCTGGTAGCAGCCTCAATCAGTTCACCGGCCTCGTTGCGCCCAGGCGCGCGGAGGGCGCCGACGGTAACGACGTTACGCGCACTCTCGACGATCTCGCGTTTGTTCAGTGCGTCAAACTCGCGTTGCAAGGCGGCCGATAGCACGTCATCGAGCGCGGCCGGCGGCAGGCTCGCCGGTGGGGGCTCGCCATTGATGCCACGGGGGAACCAGTACTCGGTGCCGATTCCCTCGTCGCCGAGGCGTGCGGCAATGCGCGGCAGGTGCTCCGTCATCTGTGGAAAGAAGCCGAAGCGCGCGCTGCTGAAGCCCTGGTAGTGGATGCCAATCGGATCGTTGGCTGAATTACCGGCCGCGACGACGCTGAGCACGCGGCCATTGTTCGCCGGGTTCATCCCCTCGCGGGCCCAGGCGATCCCGCTGGCCACGCGACGGCTCACTGCATCACGGACCTGGCGCCGCGTCGGAGAGAACGGCCCGGAGACTTCACAAGAGGAAGTGCCCAGGCCGCAGAAGTTGTCGCCGAAGCCCAGTGATGCCTGGACGATGACCTTTCCGGCGCTGTCGTCGAGGACCTCGGCCAGCTCCTGGGCGAGCGCCGTCAATCCGCGGCCGCTCGCATCCAGCATCTCGATCCGCAGGCATTGGGCGCGCGGATGGGCGCCAGTCGGGTTGATTGTGTCGTGGATCCCGGCCATCGCCATCGTCACCTGGTACCCGTGCAGATCGCCGGGCAGCAGCGCGGCGAGCCAGAAGCGATCGTCCCGCTGGAAAATCCCGGGCGGCAGCTGTGCCAGAAAGCCAGCTGGATCCGTGCGCGCGAACTTGTCGGCGACGACGATCCGTATGGGGTCGGACTCGCAGCCAGCCAGGAGCGATGACGCATTCCATGCGGCCGGGAATCCGGTCGGCAGCAGGTGCAAAAGCTCCTCGGTGGCGACCACCGGTTCGCCCTGCGCCTCCCCTGGCAGCACCTGGGTTGCCGGGATGCGATCGGTGAATGCGGCGACCACCCCTGGCTGGGTCTCCAGCGACTCTGCGAGCGCCAGGAGCGCAGCTGCATCGTCCTGGGTCGGGATGTCGATTTCCAGCAACAGCGAGCCACTGCGCGAGTACACGATCGTGCCGTCGACCGACGCCAGCGCCTCGTTGACCTGACCGACGGTGGCACTCGCATCGAAGATCACGCCGAGACGCGCGAGCAGTAGGCCATCTTCGCTGGCAGTCTCGACGAGCGGCAGCTCGTTCACGTTCGCCACTGCCTGCTGAGCCGGGGATGCCGGATCCCCTTGCAGGGCACCGTCCTGGTCTGGCGGTGGAGGGGGCGGCGGATTTGCGACCGGCGGCGGTGGGGAAGGGCTGTCACTGCCGCAGCCTGCAAGGGCCATACCAAAAGTGACAAGCACGGTGACGACAATGAGCCGCGGGCTACTGGTCATGGTTGAATCCTCTTCCCGTGGCCTGCCCCAGATGGAGGCCCCTCTGGTAGTTAAACCCGGTTCGAGGGGGAGTCCCGCCAACCGAGGGGGACAAGTGGCAGGCAGGACGCATATCCCAGGGAATAGCCCAGAATAGCCAGTGGCGGTGAACTGCTTTGTTGCATAGTCTGTGGGCCGGTTCCACGGACGGGAGACAGGCAATGAGAGCAATCACGGCAAATGAACTGACATCGATCAGCGGAGGACTGGCCCAGCCCACGAGCAACACCGACGGGTTTGGTCTCGATGACCCGTGGGGTAGTATGTCAGGATCTATGTATATCGTATGGGGTGCCCAAACGGACTCCAGCGGCAATTGTGTTGCGACTGGGGTGTCCGGTGAATTGATCGTCACCGCCCAGGGCCCCGGAGGCGTGACGGTGAAGGGGCTCGCCTACAGTTGTCTGTCGACTGCCGCTGCCTCGGCGCTGACGGTGGCTGCATTCGGACAGTTTCAAGGCGTTCCGGTAGCGGCGACTGCGGGATGTTTGATCGGCATGGGGTTGCACCTTGCAGATGCGCATCCGTGGGCGCCCCAATATCAGTGAGCAGGGCGCTGAGGGGCGCCGAAAACCCGACCAATTCCCCTGTTGACTCTCAGGGAGTGAGCTTATGAGCGCGAAGCAACGAGCGTTTTTCCAGGGCTTGCAGTTTCCCGGCCTGCCTGTGTTTCTGGTTATCGTCCTTGTGTACGTGGGATTCGACCTGGGCGAGTTCGCGAGAGTCTTGCCGGTCGCGCTGGTCATCTCCAGTCCCCTCATCATCTGGCTGGCCTGGTCGCACGCTCGTCTGTTCCACAGGAGATCGATCGTCTGGTCACCGCCGGAATTGGAGCGTTCTCTGCCCGCGTTGCATGCGCTGCTGGGAGAACTGGGTTTTCACCCAGCGTTCGCGAGTGGGCCTACACTGGTGTTCAGTCCCCCGCTGCGCGTGAGGCTGTCTACAGGCAAGCTGTCAGTGATTCGTGATGGCCGGCAGCTCAACATAGTAGGTGCCGCGTCGGTCCTCGACGAAATCGAGAAGCGCCTGAAGCCCCTGGAGGCAATCGTCGACGCCCCGGTTTGACGCAGTACTCCGCGGTTTTGGCTCAAGCCATTACGCTCAGACGACCATCACCGCCGGCGTCACCTCGTGTATCGGCTCAGCACCATCGCGGGTGATCAGCATCAGGTCCTCCAGGTGGGCTGTGCCGCCGACGCCCGTCTCCATGATGGGGCAGTCCACCGAGAGCACCATGTTCTCCATCAACTCATGATCCCCAAGGCCGAAGGCATCGCCGTGATACAGCCCGACACTGTGCGGCTGGAAGATCACGTTGTAGTCGAAGCCCGCCTTGCGCATCGCCGCGCGGCCGATCTCCGGGATCTCTGACATCGGAAGCCCGGGCTTCAGCGCTGCGCGCACCGCAGCCCAGCCCAGCTCGATGCCCTGGGTTACGCGCTTCATGGTCTGCGCCGGCTCACCGACGAACACCGTGCGTGCGTAGTCGCCGTGATAGCCGGCCCCTTCGCTGACCGCGTCGAAGAGGAACGCATCACCATCGCGCAGCGTGGCATCCACGCCTTCGGATGACACGCCGTCGAGCACCATGAACACGCCCCGATTGCCGCGTCTGGCCGCTTCGGAGAAGAAACTTGTGCGCAGCTCCCGCAGAGTCGCGCCCTCGCGCGCCAGCGACATGGCGGCATCGGCGGCGGCCACGTTCGCTGCAGACGCCAGTCGCATGAGCTCGATTTCGCGCGGTGACTTCACCAGGCGGATGCGCTTGAGCGTATCGTCCGCGGGTTGAAGAGTCACGGCCAGGTTCGCGTGAGCGAACACGCCTGCGGCCTGCGGATCATCGATGCCGATGCGCCCACGATCCAGCTCGAGGTCGCGCAGCGCACGCAGCAGTGCAAATTCGCGGCTGGCGCTGACGGGCGTGGCGGTGGTCACCGTCCTGACCCGCGACTGCCGGGCCTGCTCGCGTTCAGAGACGGATTCGAATTCGCGATCGACGAACATGCGCGAGGCGGCCGCCGCAGGCTGACCGACATAGCCGCCCTCCTGCGCCGCGGCGAAGGCCTCGGCATCCGCGGGCCCGGTGAACAGATAGACCACATGCCGATAGCGGTAGTCGTTGTCGGTGAGCAGGTAGTAGTAGGTGAACTCGGGGCTGACCAGCGCGATGGGCTGGTCAGGATCGCGGCTGAGCAGCGCGTGCAGCCGGAAATGCGGCCCCATGCGCGCGCTGGCCGGCCAGTGCCCGGTGAGGTGATAGACGTTGACCGGGTTGGATACCAGCAGGCCGTCCAGCCCGTCGGCCGCCATCACCTCATAGGCACGCTCGAGATTCATCGGTGGGGCGGCGCGCAGTATCTCACTGGCCGGGCGTGGCGGCAGCGGCGGTGACACGCGGCGATGCGACTCGCCGCTCACCGTTTGGTCAGGCGCTGCCGCACCACTGCAGCCATACATGCCGCCGGCAGCCCCAAGCAGCGCAGCGCCCCTGAGTACATCGCGTCGATCCATATCCTGCGCCCTCTTTATGCGTTGCTGTCTGATCAGCAGGTTTCGAGACCCAATAGCGGCTTCGCACGTGAATTGCGCGTCACGCCGAATCCTTACGGCGCCAGCGCACTGCTGCCCTGAGCGGTGGACTGACGCGCGCGCATCTCCTCCCGCAGCAGATGCGCGCGGGCACTGTAGGTGTTGTCCGGTGCCAGGATCTCGTCGAGCAGTGCGATGGCCTCCTCGAACCCCGCTTCCGCTGCCGCGAGTTCACCGCGCTTGCCGAGAATGTCAGCCAGCGTATAGCCCATGATACCGACGTAGGCATGGTCGGCGCCGAACACCTCGCGGGCAATCGCCAGGGTATGGCGCTCGAGCACCTCGGCTTCCTCGAGCCGCCCCGCCCGACCCATGGCCCGGGCCAGGTTGTGGGCGGCAACCAGCGTGAACGGATCGCGTTCGCCACTGGCGCCGAGTTCCGCGCGGTAGGCACGCTCGACGTAGTCCAGCTCGCGCGCCACATCGCCACGCTCGCCGTACAAAAGACCCAGGTTGTTCAGCAGGCTGCGTGCATCGCGCGAGCCTTCGCCAAACAGCTCGATACGCCGTTCAAGCGTCTCGAGCATGATCTGCTCACCGCGCTCACCATCACCGCTCTCGGCGTAAAGCAGCCCCAGATCGGAGGCGACCGCCAGGGTGTCGTTATGGTCGGCGCCGAGCACATCCACCGCGATCTCGTGCGCCGCCTTCACGAATGCGAGTGCTTCGTCGAGGCGGCCGAGCATGAAGTTCGCGGCGCTCAGACCGCGCAGCGCTCGCAGCGTCTGTACATGGCCGGTGCCGTAGATCTGCTGCATGGCATCGAGCTCGTGCTGATGCGCAGCGATTGCCTCTTCATAGCGACTGAGCTTTTCCAGCGTGACGGCCTGGTGCCCGAGCACCGCCACGGTCATGACGGAATTCTCACCGTATTGGGCCTGCACCCGGGGCAGCAGTGCCTGCAGCCGAGCCAATGCTGCTTCGAAGTCGCCCTGATTCTGCATGGCCCAGGCGGTGATGATCTCTGCCTGAAGCCGCAGCCGGACATCGCTGACCTCCACCAGCGGGGCGACCACCTCGATTGCCTGCACCGGTTGATCAAGGGACACATGCAGGCGTCCAAGCTCGAGCTGCGCCTGTGCACCGATGTCCGTCACCATGGAAGATTGAGCGGCGAGCTGGCCTGCCATGTGCAACTGATCTTCCGCACGCTCGTACTCGGCCAGGTTGCGATACGCGCTGCCCACCGCCAGCCTCACGCTGGCCTCGGTGGCCTCGCGCCCTGCGAAGCGTCTGCCAGCCTCCTCTGCGGCCACATCGAGGATCTCGCGCACCGAGACATCCCGACGACCCGAGATCATCGGATTGGCCTGACCCAGCAGATCCGTGGTCAAAAACTCGTTGACAGCCGCGGCAATGTCCGCCTCGCCTCGTGCGCGCTCCTGGGCTTCGCGGACCTGGAAGAGCAGTGCAGTCACGACCGACAGGGCCAGCGCCAGCACGACAGTCACCGCGCCGAGCCGGCGACGTCGCCGACGGGCATTTTCGAGTGCCTTTTCCAGGCGCGCGGCCTCTGCGCGTGCAGCCTGCTCGGCTTCGCGTTGCCGCCTGCGTGCTTC
>JBGTIC010000148.1:0-6374 GCA_041745895.1 Gammaproteobacteria bacterium | reverse complement strand
CGCGCTCGAGCAGCTCGAAGGCACGCCTGATGTCCGACTGGGGAAACCGGCGCAGCACGGAGCGCCACAGCCCGACATAGCCCAGGCGACCGGAGAGCAGGTTTTCCATGACACTCAGGCGTTCGACCAGCGCGAATTCCTGGAAGACCATACCGATACGGCGTCGCGCGCGGCGCAGCTCACGCGGACCCAGACGGGTGAGCTCCTTGCCGCCGAGTTCGATGCGCCCGGCGGTGGGTTCGACAAGGCGGTTGATGCAGCGGATCAGCGTGCTCTTACCTGCGCCCGAGGGCCCGATCAGTGCAACGATCTCCCCGCCCTCGAGCTGCAGGCTCACATCGTCGAGTGCTGCTGCCGCGGTACCGGGGTAGCGCTTGGAGAGTCCGTGGACGTGCAACATATCAGCGGCAGTCGTAGCTCACGCCGCTGAGTGCATCGATATCGCGGATCACCTGCCAGTGGTGCTGGTAGGTGATCGGCATGAACTTCGCTTCACCGGACTGACGAAACTCCTCGGCCAGCGCCGACCCCTCCCAGGGGTAGCTGAAAAACGCCTCGCGGATTTTCGCGGCCAGGTCGGGTGCGAGATTGTGCGCGTAGCCGTAAGCGGTGGTGGGAAAGGTCTCCGAGCGATACAGGCTGACCACCTGATCGGCCTTGACGGCGTCTCTCGCGAGCATGCGGCTGAGAACCGAATTGGCAATAGCTGCGGCGTCGTAGTCGCGATTGACCACGCCCAGCACGGAATTATCGTGTTTTCCGGAAAACGCGGACCGATAGTCGCGGCCCTCACGCAGCCCCGTCTCGCGTTCGAGCAGGATGGTCGGTGCCTTGTAGCCGGAATTGGAAGTCGGCTGTGTAAACGCCAGTGTGCGCCCGGCGAGATCGGGCAGGGCGCTGATGCCGCTGTCAGGGCGCGTGATGATCTCCATCTCATAGCCGAAACTGTCGTCTTCGCGCGCCATCATCGCAAAGGGCACGAAACCGGCGCAGTTCACGGCCAGTGGCGTCGCGCCGGTGTTGAAGCCGGCCACGTGCAGGCGCCCGGCACGCATGGCCTCGAGTTGCGCGGCATTGGACTGGACCGGAAAGAAACGCACCTGGCGACCGGTGGCCGTGCTCAGGTGCGCGACGAAACCGTCCCATACCTGTGCATACACTGCGGGGTCCTCGACGGGTGTATAGGCGAAGATAAGGACCCTTGGATCGCGGAACTCCCGTGCGTTCTTCGGAGGATCGGCCACCAGATCGCCATCGCGGTCACACAGGTGTGCCGCCAGGCTTCCGGACGCACAGTCCTGGGCAAGCGTGGCGGCGCCTGCGGGCAGGAAGGCAAGCAGCAGCAGTGCGACGAGTCTGGACATGGCAAATCAACCCCTGGTGGGAACCGCACAGATCGGCATCGCATCGTGGCACTGTCCGGTTACAGAGCTGTGACCCCACAGGGTCACGAGCGCCGCCCCTTTTGTCATCGCCTGTCAACACGACGGTGGTGTAATGTGCTGGATCATAGACGAATAAGGCGCCGATGCGCGTAAGGGGGATGGATGAATGCACGGTGGCTGAGTCTGGTGGCGGGTGTGCTGGTGATGCTGGGCGGCATGGCATCGGTGGCGACCGCGAGCACGGTGATCGCCCATCGTGGCGCCTCGGGCTACCTGCCTGAACACACGCTGGCCGCCTACGCATACGCCTATGCACTGGGCGCCGACTACCTGGAGCCCGATGTCGTGATTACCCGCGACGGCCAGGCCATCGCGCTGCATGACCTGTACCTGGATGCGGTGACGGACGTGCGTGAGCGCTTTATCGATCGCGCGCGCGCCGATGGCCTGCACTATGTCGTGGACTTCACGCTCGAGGAGATCCGCAGCCTCACGCTCAACGAGCGCATCGAGCCTGAGACTGGCGAGCAACGCTATCCAGCGAGGTTCCCGGCCGACAAAGGCACCTTCCGGGTGGTCACGCTGGCGGAGCTTATCGAGTTGACCCAGGGGCTCAACGCCAGCACCGGTCGATCCGTGGGCATATACCCCGAACTCAAGGCTCCGGCCTTCCACGAAAGCCACGACCATGACATCACTGCGATCGTGCTTGAGATCCTCGAGCGTTACGGCTACCGCTCGGCTGAGGATTTGTGCCTGATCCAGTCCTTCGAACCCGAACCGCTACGGCGCCTGCGCACGGAGTTCGGCACCGACCTGCGGCTGGTGCAGCTGCTCGGGGAGAACGCCTGGGCGATGAACGCCATCGACTATGATCCGATGTACACCCCGGCAGGACTGGCGGACATTGCAGCTTACGCCGATGCCATCGGACCGCCGCTGACGCGCATCCTTGACGGCATGGACGCCGACGGCGCGCCGCGCCTGACCTCGCTGGTGGCCGACGCCCATGCCGCAGGCCTGCTGGTGCACCCCTATACCTTCCGCGCGGATACCCTGCCTGCAGGGGTGAGCCTCGAGCAGCTGCTCGAGCTGTTCGTGCACCGGATCGGCGTCGATGGGCTGTTCATCGATCACCCCGATCGCCTGATCCGCCTGTTGGAGGCGCACCACGAGCGCTGAGCCGCACACTTGTCCGGCCCGGTCCTGGCCGGGCATCATGCTCCCTGGGGGGCTGCGTTGCGGCAGCGACAGGGGAAGTCATGACCGACAGATACGCGGATGTGGGCTATTCCAGCCAGCGCATAGAGTTCGGCGCCCGGCCGGCCGTGCTGGTGGTGGATTTTCAGCTGGCATTCACGGATCCTCAGTACCCGCTGGGCGGTCTGCCCATGGTGCAGAAGGCCACGGACAGGACCGGTGAGCTGCTCAAGGTCGCGCGCAAGTTCCAGGTGCCGGTGGCCAGCTGCTATACCGCTTATGGCAGCGAACACGACATGCCGCGCTGGAAGGTGCAGGCGGTGCACGACCAGTTCTACTATGGACATCCGTGCACCGAGATCGACCCGCGCGTGCTCGACCGCGATCATGACTTCGTGTTCTGCAAGAATGCCCCGTCGATTTTCTTCCTGACGCCTGTCACGACTTTCCTGACCAAGCACGGCGTCGATACTGTCATCATCACGGGCTGCACGACCAGTGGCTGCGTGCGCGCCTCCGTGGTCGATGCGTTTTCACATGGGTATCGGGTCATCGTGGCCGAAGACTGCGTCGGCGACGTCGACGAGCGCCCGCACGAGGACAATCTGCGCGATGTCGGTCGCCGTTACTGTGAGATTGTGCAGGCCAGCGAAATCGAGCAGTATTTCCGCACACTGCGCACGCATTGAACCAAAAGCCAGTGATCCGCGGTCAATAGAAGACATAAAAAAGGAGTACAGCAGTGCCAGAGTACCGTAAGTTCCTGAGCGTCGTGGCCTTGGCTGCTTGCGTGGCGCTGTCAGGCTGTAGTCGTGATGACACGACTGCCTCGACGCCAGCGCCAGCATCGGACCAACCCGCCGCCGCTGCCGAACCCGCACAGCGCGATCCGCGCGAAGCCGAGGTGCTGTCGGCTGACGAATATCTGGCGCTGCCACGCTTTGCCGCCGCCGACCTGCAGCGCGGGGAACGTGTGTTCCTGCAGTGCCGTGCCTGTCATTCGCTTGCGGAAAACGAGCCGCACAGACCGTCCGGCCCTAATCTGTGGGACATGTTCGGCAGCCAGGCGGCCCAGCGTGACGGCTTCGTGTATTCCGAGGCACTGAAAAATTCGGGCGTGGTGTGGACGCCTGCGTCGCTCGAGGAGTGGCTGGTGCGTCCCAGTACGTTCGTGCCAGGCAACCGCATGGCGTTTGCCGGCATCCGGCGCGAGGAGGATCGCACCCACCTGATCGCCTACCTGCTGGGCGCGACGTCCGCCGCCGGGGAATAGAGAAAAAAACCCCGTCACTTCGCCGGAGGTGACGGGGTTTTTCTGGCGTGGCGCGCGCCGAGATGTGCGCTGCCTAGCAGCATCTACTTCTTTCGGCTGACCTTCTTTTTCCTGCGCTTCGGCTTGTCTTCGTGCTGATGATGGTCGTGGCCATCGCCATGGTCGTGCGGCACCCCGGAGGCATGGGCAATGGCGTGCGGGTCGCCCTCGTCGGGGTACTCGAAATCGTGCGGCACGTGCGGATGATTGTGGCCGTGCTGCTCGATCCAGCGGTAGAGCTCCGGCTTCCATGACAGGATCCTGGAGGCAGCACGCTCGCGATTCTCCTCGGGCGTGGTCCAGGGGTTGAAGTGGAAGTGGTTGTAGAGCTGGCTGTCGGTGCGGCCCAGCGCAAGCGTGCCGAGCTTGCAGGCGAACGCACCATGGTTGATGTACGGCGGGCGGTAGAAGTAGCCGCCGGTCGGCAGGTTGCCGAACTGCATCATCCAGGAGGTGCCCCAGATGTGATAGGCCTCCTCGATGCAGTCATGGTACGAGATATTGTCCTGCGAGAAATTCGGCGTCATGCAGTACAGGAAGGTGAACGCCTGGGTGCGCTGGTCGAAACGCAGTACCTTCACCAGACAGCCTGTCGCGGTGGCCGGGAAGAAGCTGGTGCCGGTCCAGGCCATGCTCTCATAGGCGTTGATGATGGTCAGATGTTCACGCTCGGCGAGCTGGTGGTCCTCGTCGGACTCGACGAAGCTCGGTTCGGCGTAGTTATAGAACATCAGCGCCACGCATCCGCGCGGGGCTCGCAGGGCGGGCAGGCTCACGCCGGGTGGCACCCAGAAATAGGTGCCCGCGTCATAGCGCTTGTCGTCGCTTTCCAGGTAACCGGACATGATGAACAGTTCCATGTCCGTGTAACTCATGCCCGGTGGCTGCGAAAAGCCGTTCTCGAACATGACCGTCATCGAGCACGCACCGTTATCGGTGTCGAGGCTCAACATCTTGTAGTGCATGCCTTTGGCGAAACCCGGCAGCGTAAATTTCTTGAACGGGACGTCGCGGTCGACGAAAGGTTCAATGTGTGGGCGGGCCATGCGTCACTCCTGCTGGCTGGACATGTCCTGAGGCAGATGTCTGCTCACAGTACTGGAAAAGGCGCGTACGCCCGGTCTAGAACACCACCTTGAACTTGCGGCGCGGTTGCTTCGGGATCTCGGAAGCGGGGATCTTGCGGCGCATGTCTGCGTGCACATTGAATCCTTTCGTCTGGATGCGTTCGAGGAACTCGGCGACCCACTTGTCGCGCTTCGGTGCCAGCGCTTCCTGTTCCTCGACGATCAGCTTGTAGCGCTCTTTCTGCTCGGCGGCCTCGCGCTTGAGCCAGGCTTTCACTTCGCGACTGAGCTTGTGCTCGATGACTTTCACCATCCGTTCTTACTCCTGGACTTCTTGTTTAAGGCCATGCGCATCGATGCGCCGCTCAAGTGTACCGCCGTGCGCGCACAAAGCCAAAACTCTTGATCAGGCGCCGGTCTCGGCGAGCCCGTAGATCCGCAGAACATTGTCACGCAGCAGCTTGCGCCGAGGGCCTGGCCGGAAATTCAGTTCATCGATCTCCCGCATCGTGCGCGCGAAGTCCAGTACCGGAAAGTCGGTGCCGAAGATGACCTTGTCCTGCCCATAGGTGTTGATGTAGTGGACAAATGACTGCGGCCAGTACTTCGGGCTGTGCGCATCCGTGCCGATGAACACATTCGGGTGCTTCCAGGCCATCGCGATCATCTCGTCGGTCCAGGGAACGCCGACGTGGATGCCGATCAGTTTGAGCTCTGGCAGGTCGCAGGCCACGGTGTCGAGCAGGATCGGCTGGCCCACGCTGCGCATGGGGTTGTCGGGGGTGTAGACCAGCGACTGGCCGACCTGCATCTGAATGGGGATGCCCAGTTCGATGCACTTGACGTAGTAAGGGTACATCTTGCGGTGATCGGGCGGCACCTCGAACCAGTGCGGATAGTAGTGCGCGCCGATGAAGCCGAACTCCTTGACGGCGCGTTCGAGTTCGCGCACCCCGGCCATGCCCTCGAAAGGATCGATGCCGGCCAGACCGTAGAAGCGGTCCGGGTGCTGCTTTACGGCCTTGTGGACCACTTCGTAAGGTACGCGGAAGTGCGAGCGCAAGCCCTCCCGGCCGCATTTCACGGCGATCAGGAAGGCCCGCTCCACGCCGGCGGCATCCATGCGCTCGATCATCTGTTCCAGCGAGACGCCCTTGTAGGTGGTCTCTGCGGTGCCGATCTTGTCGACGTAGAAGCCGCGCAGCGAGTCAGGGCGCACGGCCAGTGCATCGTCGGTCCAGATGTTGACCACGGCGTCGATGGCCAGTACGTCTCGTGTCGTCTGCGTCATGGGGCGTTTGCGTCCTGCTGCAAGTTCCAGGGGTAAGGTCTTCGGGCGCAGCCGATGATACCCAAGCGCGCGCCGTCGTGGCCACCGCCGGGCGCATCGGTCTTGCTGCGGGCGGCGGC
>JBGTIC010000147.1:0-34900 GCA_041745895.1 Gammaproteobacteria bacterium | reverse complement strand
GACTCCGAGCGGTTCCTCGGGTACGTCGAAGCCGCCACGGCCGCGCTGGACCGGGCGATCACGGCCGCACTCGGCGTGCGCGTGGAGCTGCTCTCGTTCGAGGGGCCTCACCTCACGCCAGCCGCCGGTGCGTACGCCCCGCTTGATTTCCTCCAGATCGGATTGAAGGAGAAGCTGGAACGCGGCATCCACTTTCTCCTCATCGTGACCGAGGTGGACCTTGCAGCCTCAACGCTCTCTTACACGCTCGCCCTCCCGAGCCAGCTCACCAACGTCGCCGTCGTCTCCACCAAGCGCCTGGACCCGGCGTTCTGGGGCGACGACCTTGACGACGAACATGCCGTCCATCGCCTGACGGCGCTGCTGCTCCACACGCTCGGACACCTCCTCAACCTCCCCCACGAGAAGGACCCGGCGAACGTGATGCACGACTTCGCGGGCGTGGACGATCTCGCCGCGATGGATTGGCTGACGGACAGCCAGCGCGTCCAGATGAAGCGAGCGCTGCCCCGCGAGGCCCATGAGCGGACGAGCCGCGGCCCTCACCTGGGCTTCGTGGTCCGGACGCTTGCGCGCGACTGGCGCAGCCTCGGCGCCGCCGTCGTTCGGGCGAATCCGTTCCGGCTCGTTACCCGACTGCCCACGATGATCACAGCCGCCCTGTCAGTCATCATAGTCCTCTTCTTCAGCCCGGAGATGTGGGACGTCGCCAGCACCGTGGACCTCTACCAGCTGGTTGGGTTTTCGGTCGTGGCCATGGGCTCGGCGACAGTCTTGCTCTACCGTGCGTTTGCGTTCGGCGGCGTACTCGGACGCGGGCGTCTGCTCGCCGAGTCGACCGTCGTCACGAGCGCGGCTACGATCCTGTGTCTGCTCCTGACGATGCTGCTCCTGTTCTCCGGGTTCGCTCTTCTCGTCTATGGCGGCATCGTCACCATCTTTCCGCCCAAGCTCATGGAGACATGGCCGACCGTGGACCCGGCGGTGCGCACCCTCGATCACGTGAAGCTGAGCCTGTTCCTGGCCGCGCTGGGTGTCCTCGCCGGCTCACTCGGCGGCCGGGCCGACAGCCAGGCGCTCGTCCGCGCGGTCCTGTTCATCGACGAGGAGACCTGAGCAGCACAAACGTTCCACCAGTTGCTGACACGCACACCCAGATGCCGCGACAACGTACGGTCTCGAACAGATAGCGCCGCCCAGCTGCAGCTAATCTCCCCATCGAGCTGTTCGCTGTGAACCTAAAAAAGGTGTTTCTGGCAGATGATCCGGAGGACAGATCGATGAGGCCCCTTGCAGCACAGGACGTACCTCCGGCAACCCCCATGTTCGATGATTCTCTGCTGCATCTCGCGCTGGCGCTCAAAGCCAGCGGGTACGCGTTTACTACCGTAACACCGGCGACCCACGCTCGCGTCAATTCACGGTCAAAAAATGCGTGGGCGCGCAACACCACCGACGTCTTTGGCTGGAGTCGGCCCTTTCGGGAGGATGTTTTGACGCCACAGATTTTCGAAGCGATGCGCGATGCAAAGGTGCTGGATCCACATGGAGAGGGTTGGGTCGCGCGCGTGCGCGCTTCGACACTGCGCGGACAGCTCTTTCTGCACTCGGCCTATCCGACGACAGCGTCAGACGCCATTTTCTTCGGACCTGACAGTTACCGCTTCGCTGACGCAATCGCGCAATACCTTGCCGGCGACGTGGCCGTCGGGCGTGCCGTCGACATCTGCTGCGGCGCCGGCCCGGGCGCCGTGGTCGTTGCCCTCGAGCGGCCACAAGCCGAAGTGTTTGCCGTTGACATCAACGACATGGCCCTGCGCTACACCACCATTAACGCCCGCCTGGCGGGCGTCGGACGAATTCGGGCACACCACTCCGACTTGCTGGACAGCATCAATGGAGAATTTGATTTGATCGTTGCACACCCCCCATTCCTGATCGACGCGACGGCGCGCACCTATCGTCACGGTGGCGGCAGCTTCGGCGAAGGACTTTCCCTGGCGATTGCGGGCCTGGCGAGAACGAGGCTGGCTCCCGGGGGCACGTTGCTGCTCTGCACCGGAACCGCCATCATCGACGGCACAGATCGCCTCCGCGCTTCTGTTGCACCGCTTCTGGAAGCATCCTCCCTCCGATGGCACTACCAGGAACTCGATCCGGACGTGTTCGGCGAAGAACTGGCCGAGCCTGCATATTCAGACGCCGATCGCATCGCCGCGGTTCTGCTTACCGTGCGCAAGGTAACGGCATGAAGGTTCTCGACAGCCGGTTCCTGCGCGGCCCGAACATCTATCGCATGGGGCCGTGCTTTGTGTCGGTGCTTGACCTCGATGGTCACAGAACGGTCACGGTCGAAGAGTTGCAAGGCGGCGCCGCCCTGTTACGAACGCTCCTTGCGGGCAGCGCAGCCCCAAGCATCATCGATGCGGCCGAAGTGGCCAGGCTGCTCGCGAGGCTGATGTTCTGCGCTCAGACCTGGGCGGGCAGCCCGGCTACATTCTGCGACGCGGTGAGCCTTGCGCCCACCGCCCCGCACCGGTATCGGCTGCTGTGCGACTACCAGCATGAAGCTGTCGCCGAAGCGGCGCTTAGCCTTGCCGTAGCGTTCGTCACGGCACTTCTGAGACAGCAGAGGTTCGATTTCGAAGCGCGACTGGAGGACTTGAGAAAACTCGCCAACACCCGCGCCATCGCCCCGGCGAAACAGGCACTGCTGCGGTCAGCGCGCGAGCGCGATGACCCGCTGCTGCGCCTCAATGACGACGGGCGCATTCCTGTTATTGCCGTCACCGGCACCAACGGCAAGACCACCACTACCCAGCTCATCGCCCATGTAGCTCGCGCCTGCGGGGCGCGCACCGGCACGACGACGACGCAGGGCATCTATATCGACGGACAGTGCGTGAAAAGCGGCGACTGCGCAGGCTTCTGGTCCGCGCGCCGGGTACTGGCTGACCCCACAGTGGAACTGGCGACACTGGAGACAGCGAGGGGCGGAATCCTGAAGCGCGGCCTTGCGTTCGACCGCTGTGATGTCGGCGTGGTGTTGAACATCAGCGGCGACCACCTCGGGCTGGATGGCGTAGAGACGCTACAGGATCTGGCGAACGTCAAGGGTCTGGTGGCGCGTTGTGCCCGGGTTGCCGCGGTTCTGAACGCCGACGACGCCTTGTGCGTGGCGATGCGCGACACGCTTCTGCCCGGATGCAAACCCGTGTTCTTCGCCATGGACCCGCGCAGTCCCGTGCTTCTCGAACACTTGCGCAACGGCGGCTCAGGCGCCCTCCTCGACGACGACGGCTGGCTTGTCTGGTGTCGCGGTGCTACGCGCTCGAAGGTGGTAAGGGCAGCAGACCTTCCGTTCACATTGGCAGGCCACGCCCGCCATAACACCGCCAATGCGCTTGCGGCACTCGCCGCGTTGCGCTGCGTCGGCTACAACACGGCCCGCATTGCCAGGCACTTGACGCGCTTCGACTCCGATGCGACGACCAATCCCTTACGTGGAAATCTTTTCGAGGTCGATGGTGTCACACTCATTGTCGATTCGGCGCATAACGTTGTCGCCTATCGTGCTCTGTGCGACATGGCGCGCTCGATGCACAACACTGCCGCACGGCTCCTTGGCGTCATCACTGCGCCGGGGGACCGGCGCACGGAGGACCTCTACGAGACCGGGCGGGTGTGCGGCAACGGCTTCGATGAGCTTGTAGTGTACGAACACCATCCGCGCGGCCGCAGTCCCGGCGCGACCACCCAGGAGATCCTGCGCGGCGCGCGCAGCGCCGCCCCTGGCAAGCCGCTGCATGGCGAACCGCGAATTCGCCATGCGCTGTCGCTGGGCCTGACTGCGGCGAAGCCCGGTGACTTGCTTGTCTTCACGTGTGCGGGAACCTTCGACGACCTCGTCGAAGGCGTCAGGCTGAAGAATCCGGCCGCGGCAGAGCGCATCGCACGTGAGGTCGCACCGCCGCAGAGTGCACGCGATGAGCGCAAGACTGTTGAATCAACACACGCCTGAGGCGGCGGACTCGACACGCACCGGTCACCTTGTGATCGTCGGCGGCCACGAAAACCGCGACAACGAGATGGTCATCCTCGAGCGCTTTGCTGCGCTCGCTGGAGGCGCCGATGCGCATATCTTTGTGCTCACCGCCGCGAGCAATGTTCACGACGAGATGTGGGGTGTGTACGAAGCAGCCTTCGCTGCATTGGGTGTGCGGCATGTTACGACGTCGAACATCGCAACCCGGGACGACGCCTGCGACGAGGACACGGCGGCCGCGGTGTTCGAGGCCGATGGCATTTTCATGACCGGTGGCGACCAGAAGCGACTGATGGCGCTGATTGGCGGCACCCGCATCGACCACGCGATGCACCGCGCGCTGCGGGAGCGAGGGACCTGCATCGGCGGCACCAGCGCCGGAGCGTCTGCAATGTCGGAGCACATGCTGGTAGACGGCACGAAGAAGCTGCTGCCGCAGAAGGGCTCGGTTCCTCTGGGCGCCGGGCTGGGTTTGGTGCGCCGGGTCATCATCGACCAGCACTTTTCGGAACGGCAGCGACTCGGCCGGCTGCTCTCGGCGGTCGCACAGAATCCGTACCTGCTCGGCGCGGGGATCGACGAGAACACCGCATTGATCGTCAGACCGGGCAATGGCGTGGAGGTGATCGGCGACGGCGCCGTTACCCTCATCGACGGCCGCGACATGCGCTCGAACTTCACGGAAGTCAAAAAGCGGGCAACGCTCGAGCTCGCCGACGTGCGACTGCATCTGTTGCCGGCAGGCGTGCGCTACGACCTCGAGTCGCCCACGCGCGCGGAAGCAGAGGACCCGCCCGCCGTCTCACTTTCTCCGGGGTTGAGAGAAGCCATTGCCGCGGTGACCTCGTGGTGCGGCCAGTATAACGTGCCTGAAATCCGACAAACCATGGGTGAGCAGGCATGAAGGTGATCGAACGCCGGATTCTCAGCGGGCCGAACATCTACTCGGCTCGGCCGGTGTACTTCGCGATCATCGACCTCGAGGCGCTGGACAACGTGGCTTCCTCGGCGATCCCGGAATTCACCGACACCTTGCTCAGGGTCCTGCCCACCTTGGATCAACATCGCTGCTCACCGGGGTACGTCGGCGGATTTATCGAGCGCTTGCGTACAGGCACCTACATGGCCCACATCGTCGAGCACTTGGCGATCGAGTTGCAGCGTGTGGTCGGCTCGCAGGTCAGCTTCGGCAAGGCGCGCATGATAGCGGGCAAGCCGCGTCACTACCGGGTGATTTTTGCCTACGTGGACGAGCGCGTCGCCGCGACCGCCTTGAACCTGGCGATCGAACTGGTGACAGCGCTGGCCGTCGGGAAGCACACCACGCTGGACACCGGCCTGATCGGGCTGCGGCAACTCGCGCAGGCCGCCGCGCTGGGACCCAGCACACGCGCCATTGTCGAAGCCGCAAAGCAGCGTGGCATACCGACACTGCGGCTCACCGAGACCGCCAATCTGTTTCAGCTCGGTTGGGGGGTCAAGCAGCAACGCATCCAGGCCACGGCAACAAGCCGGACAAACCACATCGCCGTTGGCATTGCCAGTGACAAGGAGCTTACCAAGCGCCTGCTCAGGCAGGCGGGTCTTCCCGTACCCCACGGCCAGACCGTGGTGACACTCCAGGCCGCGCAGGCCGCAGCGCAATGCGCGAGCGGACGTGTGGTGATCAAGCCACTCTGCGGCAACCAGGGCAAGGGGGTGACGACCGCCGTGTCAGGTCCAAAGGCCGTGGAAGCCGCATTCGTCCGTGCACAGCAGTTCGGGCGTCGCGTGATCGTCGAGCAGCACATCGAAGGGAACGACTATCGCGTACTCGTCATCGGCAACGAGGTGATCGCGGCGTCGCGCCGGGTGCCACCGGAGGTGACCGGCGACGGGCGTCGGAGTGTTCGCCTGCTGGTGGACACCATCAATGCCGACCCGCGACGCGGAGACGGTCACGAGAACGTACTGACCAAGATCCGCCTTGACGAGGCGACAGCCGTGCAACTGACTCGTCAAGGACTCGACGCCGAGTCTGTGCCCGCCGCAG
Organism: Gammaproteobacteria bacterium; assembly: GCA_041745895.1. Classification (GTDB taxonomy): domain Bacteria; phylum Pseudomonadota; class Gammaproteobacteria; order Steroidobacterales; family PWYM01; genus PWYM01. The sequence continues at coordinate 28,823 of JBGTIC010000147.1, read as the reverse complement.
GGCAAGTCGTGAGGCTGCGTGGCAACGCCAACCTTTCGACCGGCGGCACTGCGCAGGACGTGACCCCCGAGGTCCACCCCGACACCGCGATCGCATGCTTGCGGGCGGCCGCGAAGGTCGGCCTGGACGTCGCGGGCATCGACGTCGTCTGCCAGGACATCTCCCTTCCACTGCTGATCCAGGGCGGCACGATCGTCGAGGTGAATGCAGCCCCGGGCCTGCGCATGCACGAGCATCCAAGTTGCGGGGCACCCCGCCCTGTCGGACGTGCGTTCGTCGACGCACTTTTCGCCCCCGATGACGACGGTCGTGTGCCGGTGATTGCGGTCACCGGAAGCAAGGGCAGAACGAGGGCGGCGCTGTCGATCGCTCACGTACTGCAACATATCGGCTACGTGACCGGCGTTGCGACCACCGAAGGCATCACCGTAGCCGGTCAGCGTATCCACGAGGGTGACTCTACCGGCTACCCGGCGGCGCGCGCCGTGCTTACCTCGCCGGAAGTCGAGTTCGCAGTGCTCGAAACAGCCCGTGACGGCATACTCAAACGCGGCCTGGGCTTCGACCGATGCGATGTCGGCATCGTTCTGAACGTTGATGACGACCATGACGATGCCCTCAGAGACGACGGCATCCAGACCATGGAGGATATGGCGAGGGTCAAAGGACTCGTCGTGGCGACCGCCCGAAAGGCTGTGGTGCTCAACGTTGACGATGCCCTGTGTGTACAGCTGGCGCCGAGGGCTTCGCCGGGCACTGAGGTCATCTTTTTCGGATTCGACGCGGCCCACCCCGAGATGGTGCGCCATATCGCAAGTGGGGGACGCGCGGTCTATGCGAAAAATGGCATGTTGACATGGGCCGACGGTGATCACCGGCTGCCGTTGATCGCGACGGCAAAGCTTCCGAACACGCTCAACGGTCATGCACCAGAGAACGTAGTCAGTTCGATGGCCACTTTCGCGGCACTGTTGGCGCTGGCGCTGCCCAGCGAGCGCATTGCCGCCGGGCTTGCAAGCTTGAGCCCTGGCAAAGCGCAGCAATCCTCCGCGCCCACCTATGATTGTGCGCCGACGCACAGACCATCCGAGCGCGAGACCATAAATTCGGGTTCTATCGCGCTATCCCGTCGACTTCCGATACGGCACATCAGCCAACCCGCGCTGATCAGCCGGGAGAAGTAAGGAGCGGTCCCTTACTGCTCCCGAGCACCCCGGGCGGAGCAACAACGCAACCAGACTGGAGTGTGCGATTGGAACACGGTTATCCCCGCCCTCAACTCCGGCGCCCGGAATGGCAGTCACTGAACGGGCCATGGAAATTCCTGTTCGACGACGATCGACGGTTCCGCCAACCGTCCGACCTTGCGGAATGGCCGCTGACAATCGAAGTCCCCTTCCCGCCCGAGTCCGCTGCAAGCGGTATTGGCGACACCGGATATCACTTCGCGTGCTGGTACGAGCGGGACTTCGAAATTTCTCGTAACGACAAGCACGTGCTGCTGCATTTCGGCGCAGTCGACTACGCCGCCTGGGTCTGGGTCAACGGCAAGCTGGTTGTCACGCATGAGGGCGGCCACACCCCGTTCTCGGCAGACATTACGCTTGCGCTGAACGAAGGCTCGAAGCAGACGGTGACGGTGCTGGCGAAGGACGACCCGTTTGATCTCACCAAGCCACGTGGCAAACAGGACTGGCAGCTTGAGCCTCACTCGATATGGTATCCGCGCACCACGGGTATCTGGCAGACGGTCTGGCTTGAACTCGTCGCATCGACGTTCATAAGCAAAGTTCGGTGGACGCCGTACCTTGAGAACTATGCCTTGCAGTTCGAGGCACGCGTCAGCGGTGAGCCGCTGGACGGCCTGACGATCGACTTGTCTCTGCGCCACGGCAAGCGGATTCTTGCGCAGGATTCCTATGCGGTCATCGATCTGGAATCCGACCGGCGCATCATCCTGTCGGACCCCGGGATTGAGGACTTCCGCAACGAACTTTTGTGGAGCCCGGAGTGCCCTACGCTGCTGCAGGCCGACATCGCACTGCGTCTTGGTGATCAGGTGCTGGACCGCTTCGAGTCCTATACGGCGTTACGCTCGATCGAGATCGTGCGCGATCGGTTCATGCTCAATGGCAGACCCTATCCCCTGCGACTGGTGCTGGACCAGGGATACTGGCCGACCACTCTCCTGGCCACACCCAATGACGCCGCGCTCAAGCAGGATGTGGAACTTGCCAAAGCAATGGGCTTCAACGGCGTGCGCAAGCATCAGAAAATCGAAGACCCCCGCTATCTGTACTGGGCAGACCGTCTGGGACTTCTCGTGTGGGAAGAGATGCCATCGGCCTATAGATTCTCGCGAACCGCGATCAAGCGCATGGTGCGCGAGTGGGGTGAGGCGATCGACCGGGACTTCAGTCATCCCTGCATTATCGCGTGGGTCCCCTACAACGAGTCCTGGGGCGTGCCCGAACTGCCGAACGTACAGGCCCACCGACATGCCGTAGAGGCCCTCTATCACCTGACCAAAACGCTGGATTCTACCCGCCCGGTCATTGGCAACGACGGCTGGGAAAGCGGCGCTACGGACATCATCGGCATTCACGACTATGACATCAGCCCCGCCCGCATCAGCGATCGCTACGGGAAGCGCTCCGACGAACTCTTCGACCGCCGCCGTCCGGGCGGGAGGGTTCTAACGCTGGATGGGTACCCCCACCGGGGCCAGCCCATCATGTTGACGGAATTCGGCGGCATTGCGTTCTCCCCGCGCCAGGCAGGAAGTGATACCAAAGACTGGGGCTACTCGAGAGTGTCCACTGCCGACGAATTCCGTACGCGCTATCGCGCCTTGCTGAAAACCGTCAACGATCTGGCGCTCCTGAGCGGCTACTGCTACACCCAGTTTGCCGATACTTTCCAGGAGATCAACGGGCTGCTCAACGCCGACCGCACGCCGAAGATCCCGCTGTCCGAAATTCGGGAGGCAACCGTCATCGTGCAGAAGTATCGCGGCTAGGATGCGCCATGTATTCGCTCGAGCTCACGAACGAGGACGGTCTTCTTGCCCCCCTCGCGGACTTCTCGACATAGGCACACGGTGCGGGATTACGCTGGTGCCACTCCTGGAAGTAGCGGTCCACGGCGCTCTGCAGCGTCGGCATCACAGTACCGCGCGCACTTTGTAACGCGCTGTAGACCGGCCGGCGCGCGGCGTAGTTCATATGCCCGTGCGCGCGCGGCTGCAGCAGCGCCGGATCCAGGGCGGCGGGGCCGAGGGCCAGTCTGGCAAACGCAGCCCAGGTAGTCGGTTCCCCGTTGGTCAGATGCCAGATGCCCGATTCCCCGTCGATCAGCAGGTCCAGGCACGCGTTCACGAGATCCGGCACGTATGTCGGGGTAACCGTGATGTCGTCGGCCGCTGTGAACGGCATGCCCCTGCCCATGGTCCTGATAGCCGCCGCGAGGTAGTTGTACTCATCCCACGGTCCAAAAAATGAACTGGTACGGACAACCAGTGAGCCGCAGTGCAGGCGTAACACTGCGGCTTCCGCAGCCAGTTTCGACTTGCCGTACTCGTTGAGTGGCGCGGGTGTGTCGGACTCCATGTAAGGCTTGCGCTGCTTCCCGTCAAAGACGAGATCGCTGGAAAATGTCACCAGCTTGATACCCATCACAGCGCAGGCGCTCGCGAGCACCTCAGGTCCGCGCGCATTTGCCCGATGACACCCCTCGACATCGCGCTCGGCGCCATCGACGTGCACGTAGCCGGCCGCGTTGATCACGGCCCACGGCTGAAACCGGCCTAACGCAGCATTCACGCTTGCCGGATCCGCGATATCCATCTCCGCGCGGGAGAGCAGTCTGTAGGCCAACCCCCGGTGTTCGCAGCTGCGGCCGAACGCCTGGCCCAGAGTTCCAGTCGCGCCGGAAATCACAATGGGTTGGGCGCTACGCTCCGCCCATGGCACGAGCTCGACGCCCGCCTGAACGGCGCTGGCGGGCGGACACAGGAAACGATCAGCGCGTCGCCACCAGCCCGGCCCCGCCAGCACCGGATGAGTGGGGGGCTGGGCATTCGCCAGTTGCCTCCACAGCTTGCCGACCGCGGTCAGCCGGGGGCGTGGCGCGCGTACGTCGAAGGCCCCGGGCTCGTAGTAGCCGCATTGGTCAGTCAGCAGACACTGCCAGTCGAATGTTCCAAACACCGCCCAGGCGGTGACTGCCCGCACGTCGATGCCCGCCTCACGCGCCTGGGCCGCGGCATTCCAGATCTCCAGCGCCCAGCGCAATTGATCCTCTCGCGTGGAATCGATATGCACTTCGGTCACTGCGAGTGGAAGGCCGTATCTCTGCCACGCTTCCGCCAACAACGGGGCGAGGCCGCATCGCGGCTCGGCAAGGCTGCGTGCCACCTCGATATCGGCGTAGCGGTGGACACCATTGCCGCCGTGATATCGCTCCGGATATCTCCCCGTGCGCTCGTCAAGAAAGCGCTCGCTGGTCACGTAGTAATTGACGCCGATGATGTCGGGCGGGCAGGAGTTTTCGGAAAACCACATCAGCTCGGCGGCATCGGCCCCGCCGCGTTGCGTAAGCCAGTCCCAGAGCGAGTGCGCAGGATCAACGCGACCGCACAACAGATCCCACCCAACCCAGCGCAGCTCATTGTTGAAGTGTGCCTGGTAGGCCAGGGTCGCCGTGCTGCTGGTTCTGCCCAGGTCATCTGTCTGCACGAGTCGGGCATCCGAATTGACCTGACGGATCTCACGCATTGCCTGCACCACGGCGCGGCACTGGTTCAGCAATGCGCGCACGAAGCTGGGTTCGTCGCGCGCGTGTGGGTACCACAAGCCATACAGGCAGCTGAACCTTGCGGTAGTCAGCGGTTCGTTGATCGGCGTATACATGTCCAGCCAGGGGTAGCGCTCTGCGACCAGGCGCGCATAGCGTGCAAACAATGCATAAAATCCCGGATCGATAAGGCTCGTATAGGCAGGGCCGCTGCCGTGATGCAGCAGGCCTGCGATCACCCGAATGTCGGCATCGCGCAACGCAGGCAGGCGTCGGTCGGTCCAGCGCCAGTCCGGGTGCTCGAGACCTTCTGGCGCAACGCGCTCCCAAAGCACCGGATAGCGTAAAGCAGAGATACCCAGGCTGCCGCAACGTTCGATGTCCGCATCGCGGCGGTGATGACCGTTTCGCTCGAGCTGAGAGAAGTAGCTGCCGCCCACCCGGTTGACAGTGCTCTCTATGCCGCCCCACACCTCCATCTTGCGTGCAGGATCAGGTGCCGATGGCACCGTGCGTTTGTCACGCGTACTCGGCGACACCGAGCTTCTTCATAACATTCTGGACCGATTTCAATGCCGCGCCGACGCACTGGTCCATATTGTAGTAACGGTATTGAGCGAGACGACCGACGAAGGTGACGTCGCTCTCCGCGCGCGCCAGCGCCTGATAGCGCTTGAACAGTGCTTCGTTGGCTGGCCGGGGCACTGGGTAATAGGGGTCTCCCTCGGCTTCCGGATACTCATATACGATCGAAGTGCCGGTGTGCTTCTGCCCTGTCAGATGCTTGAATTCAGTGACGCGCGTATATTCATGATCGTTCGGAAAGTTGACCGTCCCCACCGGCTGGTGCTGCGGCGTGTCGGCAACATGGCAGTGCTCGAAGCGAAGCGACCGATAGGGCAGCCTGCCGTAACAGAAGCCGAAATAGGCATCGATGGGTCCCGTGTACACGGTATGGCGCGCCTTGATGGAGTCCTTCATCTCGAAAAAGTCTGTGTCCAGTTCGACTTCTACGTGTGGATCATCAAGCATGCGCTTGAACATGCTGGTATAGCCGTCGGCAGGCATTTTTTGAAACGCATCGGTGAAGTAGCGGTCGTCGTGATTTGTGCGATTGGGTATTCTCGCAGCCACCGAGGCCGCCAGTTCTGAGGGATCCAGGCCCCATTGTTTGCGGGTATACCCGCGGAAGAATTTCTCGTAGAGGTCACGTCCCACCGCGTTGACGACGACATCCTCGCTGGTGACGACCTGATCGCGAGCCTCGCGTACGCTGGCGAAGAATTGCTCGATCGTGTGCTCGGTCAGACTGAGCCCGTACAGCCGATTGACGGTATCGATGTTGATCGGAAAGGGTACGAACTGGTCGGCTACCTTGGCAAGCACGCGGTGTTCGTAAGGGCGCCAGCGGGTGAACTGGGAAAGATACTCGGCAATGTAGGCGCCATTGGTGTGAAAAATATGTGGTCCGTAGTGATGGATGCGGATTCCGTGTTCATCTGTCGAGTCGTAGGCATTGCCGCCGATATGCGGGCGCTTGTCGATCACCAGTACCGAAAATCCGTGGCTCGCCAGGCGCTGCGCGGTGACGGCACCGGAAAAGCCCGCACCGACTACGAATACATCGACTTCGCGGGTCATGGCGTGATGCCCTTCGAGCCACCTGTGCTGACATCTCGCCCGAAACCAGCCGCCCGCGCCCGGGCCTGTGGCGGCGCTGGTGCCGGACCGGCGATCGGGAGTCTGGAAAGCGGCGAAGCGCGGGCGGGCTTTCGTATGCACGCCAGCATGAGTTCTCGCATCTGGGAAACCGTCGAATCCCATGAGGAGTTGTGTGCCAGCTCGATGCCTGCGGCAATCAACTTCGCGTCGGGATGGTCCAGGGCGTGCCTGACGGCGCTGACGTACTCCTCCATGGAGTGCGCGACCTGGACGACCGGTGTGAAATTGCGTACCACATCGGGCACGGCGGTTGACACGATGGGCTTGCCCGCGGCCATGTACTCGAGGGTTTTCGTGGGATTGATGTACCGGGTGGCTTCGTTCATTGCAAAGGGCATCAGGCACACGTCGAACGCCTTGACGATTGCAGGAAGTTCATCGTAGCTGCGTTGCCCAAACCAGTGGATGTTCGGCAGCTTCGGCAATCCGTCAGGATCGACCTTCACAATCGGTCCGACCATGGCAACTGTGGCGTCAGGAAACGCCTGCGCCAGACGCTCGATGAGGAGGTAATCCAGACGTTCGTCGATCACGCCAAAATAGCCCAATACCGGGCGTGGAAGGTCGGCCAACTCCGCTGGTACGCCAAGGGATGCACGCCGTGCCTGCCCGAAGTGCGCGGCATCGACACCACATCCAAAGAAGTGGGTATTCTTGTGGTAGCGCGACTTTGCTTCGTAGAGACGATAGCCGCCGGTGAACACGACATCGGCGGCTGCAAGCAATTCCCGCTCGCGCTCTGCGATGTCCGGCGGCGCAAAGCGAAAGTTCGCAAGCTCGTCCATGCAATCGTACACAATCGCCAGTGCGCCGAATTCGCCTGAGAAGCTCGCCACCGGCATCGGCGAATAGAACCACTGGAGCGGCAAATCGAATCTGGCTTGAAGCAGGCGGTGATCGCGCAACGCCGCTTTGACAAGCTGGAGAACGACCCCACACTGCGCCTTGTACGACGTTGCTTGATCTGGCAGCACTGGCACCGCCCGGAATACGTTGGGAACGGGCTGTGTAATCTCCAGACGTGCCTCCCCGGCGCCGGCCACGGGATCCTCCAGAAACAGAACCGGATGGTGAGCCGCCAGCCTGGAGAAAATCTGCTGAGGCCTCTGCCACACAAAGTCCCAGCGCAGATGGCAATGCACTATGACGGGATGATTGGCAAGGTGGCGCGTCCTTGGGGATAAGAGCTCTTCATGATCTAGCGCCATATGCTTTCATCTACCGCAGGAATGAGCCCTGACAATAGCTGCGCATATGCATGCGATCTGTTCGACAAAGTACATACGGCCACGTTGGTGCCCTGATCGAAGGCACCACGCGCCGCTGTGTCAGAACTCCCCCTGAATCGAGACGGTGAAGATCGGCCCGATGCGCCGGTCGCGCGCTTCAATAAACGAGATGGGGTCGGTGCGTCGGCCGGTGTACACGACTCGGTCCCACATGCTGCGGGCGCCGAGCAGATTGCCTGCTGTCGCGCGAAGGGTATGGCCGAAGACACTGCGGTGTTCGACGTAGGCGCTGGCCCATACCGGACCTTCCCAGATGCGGCCCTGCTCGGTCAGCCGGTAGTTTCTGGCTTCGTATTCGTAGGAGGCGTTCACCCCCCAGCCCCAGTGGCTTCCGGGCGGGTCGCTTCTCAGCGCCAGCGTGGCCAGGTGCTGCAGGCTGCGGCTGATGGGCCGTGCCTGACCGGTCAGCGGATCGTCGAGGCGGCTGTCCTGCCACTGGATGCGGGTATCCACGCGGCCACCCGCCCAGCCAAGCCGCGACAGTTGCAGCGTATTGGTCCATTGTGCACCGTACCGCCAGGCCACATCGATATTGCCCGGCGATTCTCCATTGGCGCCGATGGGAATGAAATCGACGATGTCGTCGATGCGGTGGACATAGGCACGCAGCGTAGTCGTGCCCACTTCGCCGAACCGGGTAGACATTTCGGCTTCCAGCTCCCAGGACTGCGGCGGTCTGAGATCCGGGTTGCCAGCATTCTCAAACTCATCGGTCAGGCTGACGCTGGCGAGAAAGTCAAAAAAATTGAGCTGGCCCACGCGGCGCTGGAGTCGGAAGCTGACATCCGTTCCCGGCGCGGCCTGCCAGGCCAGCGCGACCGAGCCTTTTGGACGCAGGAAGTGGCGTGTGAGGCCGCCGCCACCTATTTGTTCCAACCTTGAGTACTCCCCACCGACATTGGCCTGCACGGTCCAGCCCTCGCCCAATGGCCGGTTGTAGCCGGTCATCACTTCGGCGCGCTGTTCTTCGACGACCGCGGTGGCCCCGGGCAGCGCAACAGGCTCAAACCGCCCATCCTCGAGATCGAACAGCCTGGCCGTGCTGTCGAGACGATTGAACGCCATCTCGGCCGACCACTGCCATTCGCCTTGCTCAAGTTGCAGGCGATACTCGCCGCGCGCGATGTGCTCGGTTTCGCTGCTGTCGCGATCGAATCGGACGCCGGTATCGGCCCGCCCGTCGGCATATCGTGTCAGCAGGCGGTCGGAGAACTCCAGAGATTGTTCTCGGCTCAGGCCGATCAACTTGAGCCTTCCCGGGCCCCACACGAAATCGTAATCCGCACCCACCTCATAGTTGTATCCGTCGCCAGCACTTCTCAGCTGTCGCTCGCGATCCGACGCGCCTGGACCGCTTCGAGTCCCATCTTCGTCGAAACGCTCGTGGATACGTCGGTACAGCAGGTTGAGGTTGGCCACCGAGTCGCCCAGCTCGTTGATGACGAACCGGCCGCTGAGACGCGGCTGATTGAACGCGGATTTCCAGCGATCTTCCCGATGCTCGATAATCTCGCCGTCGGCGTCGAGTATGCGTGTGGGGCCATCGGCGCCGCCGTGCCCGGAGCGGTTGTCCAGCCCCAAGGAGTATTCCACCCTGCCCGCATGGCCGCCGGCGGAGAGTTCGAAATGTGCCAGTCGAGGAGCGGTGTTGTAGGGCCGAAACTCCGGCCGCCAGGCATAACGGCCGCTGACGCCCCCAGCCCGGGTAACCACGTTGGCCACCAGGCCGGAGAATCCCGAAATGTCCAGTGTGGCACCGTCGACAATCTCGACGCGCACGACGTTTCCGGCCGGAATTCGGCCCAGTTCAGCAACAACCTCGTTGCTCTTGGCAGACATGCGCTGGCCGTTGATCAGCACGTTGCCGGTCGCCTGACCGAGGCCGCGTTCCTGAATCTGGTCGCGAATCACGAAGCCTGGGACCTGCTGGAGCATGTCCAGGGCAGTGCGCGGGGCATAGCGCTCGAAGTCCTCGGCGGTGTAGACCCGGCCTCCCCCCTCTCCAGGTGTCTCGTCGTTTTGCGCGACAAGCGGGTCGGCATGCAAGATCAGCATCAACAGCCCGCAGGCCAGCGCGCTGCAGGCCGTGAGCGGCGGGAAACGTGACATATTCGGCCCCTTCTTCGGATGTCCCAGGGCCCTTCGTAGCCGCCCTGATCAGGTTCATGTGCCGTAGCGCGGAGCGCCCGGCATCCCGGTCACCTGATAGATGCCGCCCGATGTGAAAAGGTTTGAATGGAGGTCACCGCCCGGCGTCTGCCGCCCAGGCTTCAGCGCCCGTGCCGATCCGAGATCACCTGGCGCAGCACCGGGGTCACTGTCACGGCACCTGCGTCACTCATCAACTGGAGTTCACCGTCCTGGACCAGGCACTGCAGCTGCATGCCCCGACCCAGCAGGACGGCGAGTGCGTCCGCTGTGCCGGCCGGAAACTCGATTACGCAGAGATTGGCGCAGCGCGCAAGGGTGTTGGCGTGTTTATCCCACCACAGGCCGAAGCCACGGCCACCATAACCGATCACGACGACTTCACGGGCGCGTCCGCACGCCTTGCGGATGCGCGATTCCTCCGGTTGGCCAAGCTCGATCCACTGCTCGATCTCGCCGGTAGCCGCCCGGCGCCACAGGTCGGGCTCATCCTCGGTGCTCAACCCGCGGCCGAACTCCAGGTTCTCGTTGGCGAACAGGGCGAATGCCAGCACCCGTACCATCAGCCGGGCCGCGGTTTCGGATGGGTGCTGTGCGAGGGTGAGCGCATGGGTGGCGTAGTAATGCCGGTCCATGTCGCTGATCTGCAGTTCGGCTTTGTAGACAGTGGCCTTCAGCGCCATGGTGACAGAGCAGCCATCATAGAACGGTCATCGCGAGCAGCCATCCGGCGGCAATGAGGGACGCGAGGGCGTGCCGGTCCGGCCTGCGCCACAGCGCTGCGCACAGAAATAAATTGTAGGGCATCGGCAGGAAATGCAGCGCAAGGGCCAGCCCGTCCGGTCCATTCTGTACCACCACCGCCAGAGCCAGGGCTGTGGCCACCAGGTTGATGAGCGTACCGACCCCGAGCATGTCGCGCCAGAGCAGCACCGACACGGGTACCTGACCACACCAGCGGCGCGAGAAAAACCGCACGCCCGGCCTGTCGCTGGACATTTTCAGGGGACCTCAAGCAGGCCATGCTCAGCGAAGCTGGCTGTCCTTGCTGCCGCGGCGGTTATAGCCGCTGTTACGGGCATGCGCTCCGTTGTGTTGCTCCTGGCAGGCGATGCACATGCGTACCCCGGGCACAGCCTTGCGCCGGGCTTCGGGGATCCGCGTGCCGCATTCCTCGCACAGCGTCAGCCCCGGCCCCTGCCGCAACTCGCTGCGGGCGCGCCGGATGGCGTCCTCCACGGTTGCATCGATCTGGTCCTGTACCGCGCCGTCGCCGGCCCATCCAGTCGCCATGGCTGGACTCCTGTTCGCTGTCGCACGAGCTGTGGCTGTAATCGTCGGCCGCTGGCTTCACCCCACCCCGTCTACCTGAGCGGGTGGTGTGAAATCCGCGACCGCGACGGCGTGGAAAACGCACGCAGGTCGTAGTTTTGCACTAATTCTACCGGATCGATCTGTTCGGTCACCACAGTGAATCTGCTCAGTGTGTGTGCGCCGAACACCATCGTGATCGGCACATCGACCGCGTCGCGTCCGCGAGCGATCACGATGCGTCCAACACGACGTTGATTATGCCTCGCATCGAAAGTATACCAGCGCCCCCCCAGATAGACTTCGAACCAGGCACTGAAATCCATGGGCGCCGGATCCTTCGGCACGCCGATGTCACCGAGATAGCCCGTCACATAGCGAGCGGGAATGTTCATGCAACGACACAGTGTGATCGCAAGATGCGCGAAATCGCGACAAACACCCACCCGTTCGTGGAAGGCTTCCAGCGCGGTCCGATTGGATCGTGCCAGAGCGTAGTTGAACTCGAGGTGATGATGCACGAAATCGCAGATCGCCTGCACGCGCGCCCAGCCAGGCGGGGTTGCCTGAAACTGATTCCACGCAAAGCTCATCAGTTCGCTGTCTACATCGCAGTATCGGCTGGGCAGGACGAAACTGAGAGTCTCGACCGGCAGATCGGCAACATCGACTTGCTGGGCGAAAGGTGCATAGTCATCAGGAGTGCCGTCATCGTAGATGATGGCCTCATTGCGAAACTGCAGTGTCGTGCATCCTTCCGGCAGGGTGATCTTGCCGCAATGATTGCCATAGGCGTCCACGTATTCCTCTCGTGGCAGTTCCGGTACTATCTGGAATTTCTCCTTCCTCTGCAGGTCTTTCTGCCGGGAAGAATGCACCCGAAGCATGTAGATGACGGCCGTGGGTCCCTTCGCCTCGAGTGCGATATCGAAGCCGATTCGAATAAACATGCGCGTTCTCCCTTCCCCATGGCAGTGTGCCAGCCTAGCCCGAATGGGCGTGATTTTATGTACGGGAACGCACGCATTGCCCGTTTCGCGCAGGGTGAGCTCGTGAGCTCAGCGCTCTGCCTGCGCGCCTGCATGAGCGGTTGCCCCGAAAATTCGCAACTCCTGCCGCGGGTAGCCGTCGATTATCTTTCCCTTGTGCTCCGGCTTCGCCATCTCCACGCACAGTGCTACGGCCAGATCGCTGGACCAGCGGCGGCGTGCGCGCGCCGGTACCAGGTAGCGCACGGTGCAGTCCACCCAGGCGTCGGTCAGGCTGATGAATACTTTCGGCTGCTCGTCAACATCAAAGGCCAGCCGCGCCTTCTCCAGTATCTGCTTGTACTCGCGGGCAGCTCCCGCCATTCTCGCGCCCAGCAGATCCAGTGCAATCCGCTCGAATACCTGGATCGTATAAGGCAAATCGCTTTCGCCGGCGATGTTGATGGTCACTTCATCCCAGACGTACGGAAAGTCGCGGCTGTAGTTGATGATGTTCGAGCGCAGTACTTCCCAATTCGGAAATGTGATCATCGCCCCAGTGGCCTGCGCGCCCGCCACCGGATTTCCCGGTCCGCCCGCTTCCCAGACGGTCGTTGTCAACACATCGATTCTGTAGACATCGCCGAAGACATCGCCCACCTCAATCCGGTCGCCCGTCCGGTAGTACCCGCGAAAGGAGTTCATCAGCCATCCGGCGAAACTTTCGATCGGCGTTTGGAGTGCCCACGAAAGCGCCAGACCGACCAGTCCGACCGAGCCGAGCAATGCGCGGGCATCGCCCGCCAGAACACTTATTGCCGCCGCGATGCCAACCAGCAGGACCCCGATCTGTATCAGCGCCGACAGGGCGTGGGTTCGCTCCCATCGGCCCAGAAAGCGCTGGAGCAGCTTGCGGACGAATCTTGCCAGTACGGCCGCCACGAGAATCAACATCACCGCGATGATGATCCTGGGAAGCATGGCGTAAAACCCGAGAACCAAATCCCCGACCGTTCGCGTCGCCGCTTCCAGGGAGACCGCTGGATCCATCGGTATCAGCTCTGTCGGCCCCTCGACAGTCGAAGCGGACATTGCCGCGCCCCCCTCGCCTTCCTCACCCAAGGCGGTCGGATCGTTCATCCAGATCAACAGGAGGAGCGCGGTGAGCGCCACGGCCAACGCCGTGCCTTGCCGGAATCGCCTCAGTCGATTCTGTGCTCCGCGACGATAATCCTCCACCCGGCCGCGATTCCGACGTGTCGCGCTTCGAGAGGGGCGCCGAGACGCGTTCGAGCGTGCGCGACCGGCTGATTGTGGTCGGGCTTGGCGCGTCATGTCATTCAGCGCTCGCCCGAGTTTCTGCTATTCGGTGGCGAGTGTGTCGAGCTGCACTTCAAAGTCCATGAGAAGTGGCTCGTCAACCCCTGCAGGTTGCGCCTCGATGACGAGTCGGAACACACGCTGGGCGCTGGCATCCAGCGTACCGATGTAAGATACAAACCCATTTGCTTCCGCCGCGCGCATGTCGATGACTTGGACCTGACCGATCCGATTTTCGTACTTCGCGGTCACTTCGGCGGACATGGGCGCAGGTTGCCGATCCGGTCGATTCTCCATAATGACCACATTGAGCAGTACGGAGTCGGGATCGGCCTGGATACCGTATTGTCGAGCCATGGCATCGGGAAGAAACTCGGTACGGGTGACGTTGGCGCGGAGCGTGAAGCCATCAAACTCCATCACCTGCTCCAGGGGTCGCTCGTCCCCCGCAGACTGATCGACCTGTGGCTGGCTGCCGGCCGGCCCTGCGGTCTGCTCGGCGCGTTGGCAGCCGCCCAGCACCCCGATCGTTGCGATGAAGAGCACGACCCGCAGCGCGACGCTCTGAACAGACATGGCCGACTCTCTCTTAGGGCATCAATGACTGTCAGCCTAGCCTGATCGTTGGCCGCGATGATGTACGCAAGCGCACGTAGCCCTCGCTACTTTTTGTCCGGATAAATGTGTTGAAGCTACATCGCCAGCGCGATTCCGCTCACTATTGCGCGCTATCGAACAGACCTCTTATGTCACCCCGAGAGATCCTTCCCATCTTCATCTACTGGAGGGGAGACAGATGGTGGTCCGAACTCTGCTGCCTCAGGACAACTGTCTGTTGGGAGCGCTGTCCCCTGAGGTCCACGACCGCTGGGGCCGGCACCTAGACCTCGTCGCGCTGTCACTGTATGACGTGGTGTATCACGCCGATCAACCCATGCGTTATGTCTATTTTCCGGCGGATGCCATAATTTCCGTGCAGTACGTGCTGAGCTGCGGCGCCTCAAGTGCCCCTATGGTGGTCGGAAACGAAGCGTTACTCGGCTTTAATTTATGTCGGGCTGAGGAGAGTACGCCGAGTCGGTCGTTGGTGCAGAGTGCGGGATACGCCTATCGGCTCCCGAGGCGGCTGGTTCGCGAGGAGTTCAATCGCCACGGCGAATTTCTGAGCTTGATGCTGCGCTATACGCAGGTGCTCATCACGCAAATCGCGCAGGCTGCTGCGTGCAATCGGCACCACTCGATCGACCAGCAACTCTGCCGATGGCTGCTGCATTCGCTGGATCGCCTGCCACACAACCGCCTTACCATGACCCACGAATTCATCAGCAACATGCTCGGTGTACGTCGCGAGGGGGTTACCCAGGCAGCGACGAAGTTGCGGGACGTGGGCGTAATCTCCTATACACGCGGCTTGATCACTGTACTGGACCGGCCGCGGCTCGAGAGGCTGAGTTGCGAGTGCTACAGAGCGGTCCGGAAAGAAACCGAACGCCTGCTGCCTTACCTGCCGCAGTGCCAGACGATCAACAACTCCGCATCCGTTCCCACGATGACGATGGAAGGTTCATACGAGCCAGCATCGCGTAGCGCTTGATTGTAAACTTACAACGCCCTGGCGAAACCTTGCGAAAGGGTCAGTCGACGCCGACAATCACCGCGCGGCCGCCGCGCCGCTGAACGCGGATCGCAAAGTCCGTGCCTTCCGCATGCTCGACGATCCAGGTCTGCGGTGTGTCGACGAAGCGACTGTGGAAACTGGTCCCGCCGCTCTCCAGAACGGTTCCGTCCGCGGTCGAGTACCACACGATGAGCGCGCCGACCGTGTCAAGCTGCACCCTCACGCGACCGTCTGCGCCCGGCGTCTGCAGGGTCGGCCGATGGACGATGACGAACTCGTCGCCTTCGCGCTTGCCCAGGCCACTGACGCCGCGCTCGATGTCGAAGGCCAGCCGGGTGCCGGAATCCGTCAATACGTCGCAGGCGCAAAGCGCGCACAACATCAGCACGGTTAGTATCGTTCGCGTCATTCGCACCTTCCGGGGTCGATTTGGTGGTCCGCGCGACATCCGTTGATGCGAAAGCGTACAGCAAGGGGCAGCGGCAATACCATTCCGCAGACTGTGGCTCCCTCGCCGACGCGCCGGACGCTCGTCAACCAGCCGCCGAGGTGGCTGATTTGAGGCGCTGAAGTGCCTCCCGGGTCAGCTCGATGCTCGCGCCGAGCGCCGGATCCGGATCGTGCTGCGCCAGGCGCTCGCTGAGACGGAGCAACTCCAGTTCTTCCTCGTAAAGCCTTTCAGCAAGCGCAGTATCACCCTCAGCGCTAAACACGCGCTTGAGCCTGGTCACCGCCTCCAGCACCCCTTCCCACTCGGGATCAGGTGATGCGGGCAGCAGATCCAGCGCCTCCAACTTCGCCGACAGTATCCCTTCGGCCTGGTGAAGCTCGCGTATCCGGTCGCCTGCGCTGAACCCTCGAATCGCCGAGTCGGTACTCCCGCCGACCAGAAAATCGTCATACAGATGGCGCAGCATCGCGATCTGCTGGTGTGCCGTTCGACAAAGTTGCTGGTGTTCAGTCAGTACGATATCGCTCATTCATGCACCTCATTGGACCGGGACATACACTTTCAGGGCGCCGGGAAGCACATGACATTGCGCAGGCGTGCGCGTCACGAGCTCGCCATCCGCGGTGACGTCCGCCGTGTGTCGGCTGTTGACAGTGAATTCGCGGCATGAAAAGGTGCTGATGTTTTCATCGTCGACCAGCTCGCCCGAGCGCATGGACGGCCCGTACGCCAGGAGGCGCAGAACGCTCTGCGGCTTTATGCACAGGACATCCAGACGGCCATCGTCCAGCCGCGCGTGCCTGGAAATGGTCATACCCCCGCCGTAATGGATCCCGTTGGCAATCGTAAGCTGCAGGCTGCGCATCGCGACCCGTTTGCCATCGCAATCGATCACCAGGAGCATACCGCGGTTGCCACGCAGCTGCCTGAGTGCCTGGAAGAAATAGCCCAGCACACCAAAACGCTTCTTGGCTTCCTTGTCGAGGTTCCTGTTGATATCCGGACCCAGACCGATGCCGGCAGCGTTCAGGAAATGGTGGCCGTTCACCACGCCCACATCCACCGACTTGACGTGGCCTTCGATAACACTCGCTATGGCGGATTCCAGATCGTCGATTCCGATTGAGCGCGCGAAATCGTTCGCCGTACCGCAGGGCAGTACGCCCAGTGGCAGTCCGGTGGACAACAAGGCCGGCAAGGCGGAATTCAGCGTGCCGTCCCCACCGCAAAGCAACACGCGCTGAACCGTGTTTGCGTGCTCGATGATCGCGTCGCGCAAAGACCCGGCATCCGAACAGACCGGGCAGAAAACCGGGCCGACTGGCCCGAGCCGTTCGCGCAGCTCATCGACATCCATCTCGCCACCGCGTGCATTCGCATTGACGAGCAGCAGGGATCCGTTGGGTTCGGGCATAGCTTCAGCGTCCCGCCAGTGTCATATGTTTCGTCACGGCGTAAAGACCGTCTTCGTAGCAGACTCCAACGTGCGCACACCGGTGTCGCGTAGCCGGCGCAGCAGCCCGGGCAGCACCTGCAGAAGTTGATCAGGGTGGTTGTGCCTGCCAGCGCCATCGTGCATCAGCACGATCTCGCCCGGCCGCACACGCGCCAGCCGACGGGCGATCCAGGTGCTGCGACCTAGAGGCCCCCAGTCGATCGCACTGCGATCCCAGAGGAGCTGTGCCTGACCGCAGAGCGTTGCTTCAGATGTCATGCATGCACGCGCGCGCCCAAAGGGCGGACGGAACCACGACACCGCTCTGCCGCAGACATCTTCCAGCGCTCTCGCGCCGTCTTGCACCTCGCGCCGCGCGTGCTCTTCGCGCATACGCCAGGGGTGGCAGTGACTGAAACTGTGGTTACCGAGACCGTGTCCGGCCGCCGCCACCGCGCGCGCCACCTCTGGATGTGCCAGCGCCTGCCGGCCAACCATGAAAAAGGTGGCGGTGGCGCCATGAAGGGCCAGTACTTCGAGCACGCGAGGTGTCCAGCGCGGATCGGGCCCATCGTCGAAGGTCAGGTGGACGAGCTCAGCCATGGCGCGTTTCGCGTGCCAAGCGTGTCAACACCACGTCGCGGGTCAACCAGGTCACGGTCGGCTCAGGCCGGATGCTGCGTGCACTGCGTTCGTCGGGCGCAAAGGCCCACGCGAGCAGGCGCAGGTAGCGGGCAAGGAAGCGGCGTCGCGGCCCCGGCGGAATGGGCTCGATGACGACACCCAGATTTGTGCCGTGATGAAACCAGCCCACTCCCTGAACCACCGCTACATCGCGAAAGGCCTCGTCGGTACGCAGCAGATCACCGAGGCTGCGCATGGAGGGAAACACAAGGCGGGCAAAGTGCAGGCCGGTGGCCGACGGTGAATGACTGGCGAGCGCCGCAAGACGCCGGTTATCGAAGTGCATGGTACCGATGAAATCCCCCGGACGCAGGGTGGCGCCATCGGCAAACTGTCGTTCGGGTCCACGGTAGCGCGCACGGCCGACGTACATCACAGGTCCGACCGGTCGCAGGCGATGCCACCGGTGATACCCGCGATCGACGATGCTCAGGCATCGCTGTGCCAGGTTCCGCAGCAGCATTACCCGCGGGCTCCGGCCAACGCCTCCCGTCCTTCACGGGCTGCATCGAGCGCCAGTGCGGCAATCTGCACCGCGCCATCGCGTCGTCCCAGCGATGCGACATGCTGCTGCAGTCCTTCGAACTGGCCGGCGTCGGCGAGCAGGACGCGCAGGCGCTGGCCGACGTCTTCCTTTCGAATGAGTGCGCCGGCGCCGTGACGGGCAAGAAATCGAACGTTGAAGCTCTCCTGCCCGCCGGGACTGTTCAGGGCCAGCAGGTATCGTCCACACGCAAGCGTCTCGGCGACGGTCAGGCCGCCCGGCTTGCCGACAACCACGTCGGCGGCGCGCAGCAGGACCGGCATGCGATCCGTCCAACCAAAACGGAGCAGACGGGTATCACCGCAGGGCGCCCGCTGCGACACAGACGACGGTGCCACCCAACTGCGGCCGTTCACGGCGATCACGACCGCCTCCGGGACCTCAGCGAGAATCCTTTCACTGAGTTCGCCCACGCCCAGTCCGAGACCGCCACCGGCCACCAGTACCACTGGCTTGTCCGGATGCAGCCCGAGTTCCACCCGAGCCCCATGCCGATCGGGAAGCTCGCGAAACCCCGGCATCAAGGGCAGTCCAGTGGCGCGCGACAGACTTCCAGCCGGGAGATCCGCGCGTGTCAGCGTTTCGTGGGCAACGCAGAAGCAGCCTACGCCGCGCTGCAGCCAGAAGTCGTGGACGCCGAAATCGGTCGGCACCGCAATCAGCGGTAGCGCGAGCCGGCGCCGGGACCGGATCGAGGCCAGCAACGCCGCCGGGCCCATCTGCGTGGCGATGGCCGCATGCGGGCCGAAATCGCTGAGTCTCTCTTCCAGCCGGCGCGACAGCCGGGCCCAGATCCATCGCGAGAGTACGGGGCGGATCAATGCGCGAGCGGCCGTACCGTTACGCCGACGCCTGGCAAGCGAGGCATGCAGGTAACGCAGCAGCAGCCGGTCAGAAGGGTGAGCATCACCTGTTACCGGGTCGGGGTGGGTTCCGTTGGGCTGCGCCACCCGCGCACTGAAGTGGTCGACGAGCGTCTCGAGTTCCCGCGGCAGGCATCCACTGGCGTCGAACAGGCTACGCCAGGTCTCCTGGCCGAGTCGATAGACGTCGTCATAGAGCTTCGGCTCCTCGACGATGGTATCGAGGTAGGCGTGGCGCACCGCACCGGCCACTTCCGGATCCATCAGGGACCAGAAGTCCACAGTTTCGATTTCCATGCAAGGGCTTTTCTCTTGCAGCGCCGCTTGCACGGCACGCGAGGCCATCATGTGGCCGGAGCCCAGCGAGGAGGTCAGCAGCATGATCCGCAACGGGACATCGTCCCAACCACGCGCCTGTTCAAAGCGATGTCGTCCGGGCGAATTGGCGATCCGTACTGACGGTTTGGCCATGGGCCACTCCCCAATCCACGTGACAAACTCGTCAGAGTCTAGAATGTGAATCTGCCCCCTACGGTGCGGTTGCGCACGTAGGCCCGACGCAGCCGTGGGCTTGAACTACCGGCCTGGCGGGAAGCGCGGGCAGTATGGCCAGCAGCAAAGCTTCGTCGCGTGTCAACTCGGCGGGCACGGCTGGTTCATCGCCAGCGTATTTTCTGAGCAATGAGCCAAGCTCGCCCGACTCGTAGGCAGCGGGCAGTCCGGGATGGATGTAGCTCTGCCGGCAAACAGCCTTGGTGTGTCCCATTTCCGCGGCGGTCATCTCGATCGCCCGCAACACAGCCCGCTTTGTCCGCTTGCCATCGGATTGCTCGAGCTGTGCCTTGAGGTGCCGCAACGCCAGTACGCTCCCAGACCAGGTGCGAAAGTCTTTGGCGGTGATAGCCTCGCTGGTGGCGTCTTTCAGGTAAGCGTTTACGTCGGATGAGCTGACCGAATGGAGTTCGCCATCAACACCCCGATAGCAAAAGAGGAACTGACCGCTGATCTCTTCGCACTGACGGATCACGGCCGCAACCTTCGCATCCGAAATGCAGACTTCGATCTGCTTGCCGCCTTTGCCAGGAAAATCCAGGCAAATCCGGATATCGTCGATCTCCACGTGGTCCGGCAGCAAGGTCGTGGCGCCATAGGCGCCATTGTTTTCGGCCGACGCGGCGTTGCCCACTCGCAGATGAATCTTGTCGATCAATCGAACGATCGCTGCGATGACCCGCTTCTTGCTCTGTTTTCTGCTATTTAGATCGCGACGGACTCGCCGGCGTATTCTCGGCAGCAGTCTGCCGATGAGTGCAAGGCGATCGAACTTGGTGGTCGAACTGATCGCGTGCCAATCGTCGTGATACAGGTATTGCCGGCGTCCGTTCGCATCGTTGCCGAGCGCCTGTATGTGGCCATTGGGACTCGGGCAGACCCGCACTTCCCGCCAGGCCGGCGGAATCGCAAGCGCGGCGATGCGCTGCAAGGTGCGCGCGCCCGTCAGCCGCTTGCCGCCAGCACTCAGGTAGATGAACCCGCGACCGCACCGCCGCCGCGACCACCCGGCGGAAAAATCATGAACATAGTGCAATCCCGCCTTGCGGGCGCGACGAATGTTCTGCTGCTTCCTTAACGTCTCCATGATGCGTCGATACTACCCAAAGCGTGATCGTCCTCCCGCAGCTTTGCTACACTGGCTTTGCGTCGTACAGATACGAAGCAATGACGAAAACGGTGCACATTGATGAGCAATGATGTCGATAGTCTGGCGGATCTTTTGCAGAGAATCCGGACCATCGACAAGAGCGAAGACCCGGTAACACTTCGGGCAGTTCTCGAGATCATCGGTCCGCGCTCGTTCGGACCGGTGATTCTGCTTGCCGCTCTCGTGACCATGGCGCCGCTGATCGGCGACATCCCCGGCGTGCCGACGTTGATGGCGTCACTGGTCATTCTGACGGCCAGCCAGGTGTTGATGGGCAAACAGAACTTCTGGTTGCCACGCTGGCTGCTCCAGCGGTCGGTTCAACGCGACAGGCTGAGTCGCATACTTGCATGGACGGATCGGCCGGCCAAAGTGCTTGATCGCTTGTTCCACCGTCGCCTGGAGCCGGTGACTGCAGGCCGCGGCGTTTATCTTATCGCGGTGGCCTGCATTCTCGTCGCACTGGTAATGCCGTTTCTCGAGGCGATTCCGTTCAGTTCCAACATCGCTGCAATCGCCTGGATGACCTTTGGCCTGGCGATGATATTCCGCGATGGCTACGTGGCCATATTTGCGCTGGTCGTCTCTTTCGGGTTGTTTGCCTGGCTGGCCAGCTTCGGCCTCCAGCGCCTGACCTGAAGAAGTCAGATGACGTGACAGGCACGACGAGGCGAATGGTTCCTCACAGACCTTGAGCGACTGGCCGTGCATGGGGTTCGGTCTGTCGCGCGTATGTCATCCATGCGAACAGCAATCCGCCGAGGGCTCCGCCCGCGGCCATCAGTACTGTGCATGACACATCTCTGCTCGCGCCGATCAGCAACGCCAGCGGCGACAACCAGTTGACGAACGGGATGCCCGCCAGGATCGCAAGCCCGCCGGCCAAGCCGAACCACAGCAGCGGGGCGCCGGTGCGCTTCACGACCAGCCAGGCAACGAAGAACGCCACCAGCAGTGCCGGTACCACTATATAGCCAGCGTACGTAGGGCTGAAGCCGGAGAAGATGTCGGTGAGCGTCGCTTGAAGGTTGGTGCCGGCGTCTATATCCGCGCCGATGCCGACCAAGGCGGCAAGGTTGTACTGGGTCTGGACCACCGCCCCCCACACCACAGTCAAAACCACCGCCGCCAGGAAAGCGGGGATCACGCGCCGCGCGTTAATCGAATCCATTGTCACTCTCCTGATGCCCTCTGTCAGTCTCTACTGTCGATCAGTTCCGCGGGGCCACGCGAACCAGCTGCCCCTCGGCCTCGTCGGTCACCAGATACAGCGCGCCGTCCGGACCGGTGCGAATGTCCCGAATCCGTTGTCCGAGTTCCTCGAACAGAATTTCCTGCGCGCCCGGGGCCCCGCCATCCTGCAATGGCACCCGCCGCACGGATTCCTCTGCAAGGGCCGCTACGAAGAAGCTTCTCCGCCACTCCGGAAACAGTCGTCCGTCATACAGTGTCATCCCGGCGGGCGCGATAGAGGGCGTCCATTGCAGCAATGGCTGCTCCATGCCCTGCTGCGAAGTGAACGGGGTAATCAGCGCGCGACTGTAGTCCTTGCCATAGCTGATGATCGGCCAGCCATAGTTACGACCGGGCAGAATCACGTTGAGCTCGTCTCCACCGCGCGGACCGTGCTCATGGGCATAGATGACGTCCCGGTCCATAACGATGGACTGCACGTGGCGATGTCCGTAGCTGTAAATCTCTGGCCTTACGTTTGCAGTGCCAAGGAATGGATTGTCTTCCGGAACCGAGCCGTCATCGTGAATGCGAATGATCTTGCCAAGGTGGCTGGCAAGATTCTGCGACTCCTCTCGAAAATAGAAGCCATCTCCGGTGCCGAGCAACAGCGTGCCATCCGGCATCCAGGCCATGCGGCCTCCAAAGTGCGCATCGCCACTCTTGGGCGGTTGCGTGGTGAAGATCGGCGTCACATCCAGGAGTTGGTGTCCGTCGAATCGTGCCCGCACGATACGCGTATGGTTCTCGTCGGCATCGCCAAAAGCGAATGACAGAAAGACAACCCCGGAGTCTGCGAAATCCTCAGCCAACAGCACCTCGAACAAGCCAGCCTGCCCCGAGGCAAACACCTCGGGGAGGCCTTCGACCGGTGCGGGCCGCAGCCCATCAGGCGCTATGACGCGCAGGCGCCCGGGTCGCTCCGTCACCAGAATCCCGCCATCCGGCAGAAACGCAATCGACCAGGGATGCTCGAGTGTCTCCGCGAGCACTTCGAGTTGATAGTCGGCTGACTGTGCCATCGCCCCCGACGCAACGGTGAGTGCAATGAGAACTGCAAGTATTCTTCGCAAGGCGAGTACTCCGTGGTTTCACCGAAGCCTTGCATCGTCCGCCGACTCTGACTGTACGGCGCCGCACACAGTGCGCGCCGTCGTGAGCATTTTCGGCATGCGAAACGACCTGTATTACGGTGGGAACCTCGCTGAGCTGATGCTGCTCATCGCTTTTTTCGCAATGTGGTCCCGCCACACTGAAGGGCCTGTGTGTCCTGCCAAAATGGCGCAGCAGGTGCGGGATCGGCTCGAACAGCGTGCGCTGGCGAGCACTCGCCTTCAATCGGATTTACGTCGCCACTGACCGTCGTCGCATTTATCGTAGGTCGTCTTCACCGCCGACCACGCGACCTTGTGCGCCACCTCCTCCCGCGAGGCGTCCCCACGTCGATCCTCGGGCTCGTCGTACTCATCCCATGCGCTGTTGTACGCTTCTTTGTAGATCTCCTGCGCATGCTTGGGCAAATGCTTTCGCACTGCGTCAGGAAGTTCCGTGATTCGCTCGTACGGCATGACAGTTTCCTCGTGCGGGAACATCGCCCCGACCATGACTCTGGTCAGTCGTGGCTCTGGCCACCCCGCTGACGGAAACAAGACTATCGGTTCGGCCTGACCCTGTCGGTACGTCCGCGCACTTTTGCTCCGGCGGGCGCCGGGGCACGCCTAGCCGCCGATGAGCCGGGGCTTTGGTTGGGGCGAGATTTTGGGGGTGAACCGGAGAAGCTGCGAGCCCTGGGTGCTTGAAGTATCGGTTACCAAGGTGGCCGAGGGTTCGCCAACGTGGTAGCCCTGCGCGAAATCGATGTTCAGCGCCTGTACCTTCTCCAGAATCGCCGGGCTGTGCACGTACTCGGCTACGGTCTGCATGCCCAGTCCTGACGCGAAGCGATGAATCCCGCTGGTGACACTGAAAGCCACCGGATCGGTGTCCAGATTCTCCACGAGGCTGCCGTCGATCTTGATGATGTCCACGTCCAGTCTCAGCAGATGCTCGAAGTTCGAGTAGCCAGTACCGAAATCGTCGATGGCGATCCGGCACCCAAGCCGCTTTACCTTGTCGATAAACTGGCGAACCTGCGCATAGTTCTCGATTCCTTCGGATTCGAGGATCTCGAGGATCACCCGGGGCGCTATGCTGCTCTGCTCAAGACTGTTGATGATAAAGCTCGTGAGCTCGGGGTCGAGCAGGTCTTCGCACGACAGGTTCAGCGCGAACTCATACTGATTGTCCATGAATCGGCTGATGCACTGCTGGACCATGGTGCGGGTAATGTAGCGATACAGGCGAATCTTCTTCGCGACTGCGAGAAATTCTGTTGGACTGATCGCCTGGCCGTCCTCGTCGATCATTCTCGCCAGGCATTCGAACTTGTCGATAAGCCCGGTCTTCAGATTCATGATGGGTTGAAAGTAAGGCACGATCCGGCCTTCACTCAGCGCCTTCTTGAGTCGATTGGCCCAGACCAGATTGTGCTCATAGCTTTCGCGCGTTTTTTGCTCAGGGTCGTAGCGCTGGTAGCCCAGCTTGTGCTGGCGGGCGAACTTGAGCGCGATGTTGGCGGAAGTCAGCAACTGGTCGTCAGCCGCCGGGAAGTCAGCGATCTGGCTGGTCGATACCCCGATTGTGACACTCAAGGGAATTCGATGGTCCAGCCAGGAGAGCGACAGGGTGTTGACCGAGGCAAGGAGTCCGCTGGTCAGCTCATCGAGCGTCTGCGCGTCCAAGCTCTTGCGTATCCAGATGGCCATTTCATCGCCCGGCAGACGATACAACTGGCTTGGGGCTGAAGCCGGCCGATCGTCAAGAAACCTTTGCAGGGCCGCCGCCAACTGGCTGATCACATAGTCACCGCAGTGATGACCGTAAAAATCGTTGATCTCCTTGAACGCATCAATGTTGACCAGCAGCAGCGTCCCTGCCTGGTCTGCTCCAAGGTCCATCAACAACTTTTCGCGATTGGGCAACTGCGTCAGAGTGTCGGTATGCAGAAAATGCAGCCGATTGAGGAGCTTGGCGACCAACCACAGGATGAGCGAGGAAAGAATCAGGGTGATGATGACGACCAGACTGACAATCTTTACATTGCTCTTCTGCATCGGGACGAGCACTGCATCGATCTCCGCCTGCGGAACCCCCACCCCGAAGATCATGCCCGCCTGAGTGCGGCTGAAAAACACTGCGTGGTCTTCGTCGTTGATCATCAGCGGCACGGTCTGCATCGGTGCCACCAGCAGACGACCGGAGATGATCGCCGACTGCGGCACGGGCCCGGTCATCCTATCGTGCAAGCGGCTGTCGATCACAGCGTCAATTTTTTTCCGTGCAGCAACGCTATTCCCGAGGGTCGCAAGGCTGGAGAGGTTGCGGTTTTCGCCGTCGAGCAGGAACGCAAACGTTCCGGGGGTTACCTCTACCCGACTTACCAGACGGATGATCTCGTCGGCACGCCAGTCCGTGGAGGCCAGGCCGATCACCTGCCCCTGCTGATTTCGCATCACCGTCGTCAGACTGATGACGACGTTTTCGATCATTTCCTTGTAATACGCCGGTGTCCAGTAGAAATCCGGCGCGCTGGGACCAGGCTCGCGCGCCGGCGCCGTCGCCTCTGGCAGGATGCGGCGATACCAGTCGCGGATATGGTACAGGTTGGCCACTTGCCGGATGTGGATGTCGCCCTTGCTGCGGTACCCATACACGGACAAACTTTGTCGCGTGGGATCGGCGTTGCCGTACCAGATTTCCGCGCCGTGGACCTCGGGCATGTTTCGCAGTGTGGAGGCCAGGCTCGATTCCAGTTCACGCGTGCGGCTGTCGCGATTCTGCTGGCCGCTGCGGTGTAGCATCTCCCCCGCGTGAGCAAGATTGAGCGTATTTTGTTCCATCAGTTGGTGATGAGCATTGATTCGGTTGAGGTTGGCATAGAACGTGTCGGTGATCTGCTGGTGACGCAGCTCTGCCATTCTGGATTGCGCAAACTCCAGGTTGAGGCTCGACATAAATACGATCCCAAGCACGAATACGCCGACCAGTACACCGACCAGCAGCATGATCGGCAACTTCATCCAGAAGCTGGTGGACGCTTTCAGTTCCATCTTCCGTTGATTCCGTCCTGGATCCGGTTGCGCGCGCTGGCAAGCTGGTCAGCACTGAGCAACTTCTCCTGGCGTTCGATGCCGGCCTTGGCGTCGCGATTACCGTTGAGCAGCGCCAGGCTGTACCAGACGTACGCTTCCTTGTGATCAGCAGCGCCGTTGCCGAGCGTCGCGTAGCTGTCCGCAAGAGCCAGTTGCGCTTCCGGTGAACCTTTGCGCGCCGCCTGAACCAGCCAATGGCGTGCCGTCTCCGGATTGTGCTGGGCGTGCAGTGAAGCCAGCGCCAGGTACGAGGGCAGGTGGTCCTTGTCAGCTGCGCGTTGGAGGTGAAAATCAGCCAGCGCGGAATCAGGCGCAACGCCCTGACCTCTCTGGTAAGCCAGGCCCGTGAGGTAGCTTGCTTCGGCAAGGCCGCTGTCGGCAGCCTCTTGCATCAGCGTCAATCCTTTCGCCTGATCACGTCGAGTACCCTGCCCCGCCTGGTAGAGCTGGCCCAGAATAAGTTGGCCGGCGGGGTGCTGCTGGCGGGCAGAGCGTTCGGCCCAGCTGAAAGCATCAGCAAAATTGCCACGACTCCTTTCGAGGCTGGCCATATGATGTTGCGCCTTGGCGTCACCACTTTCGGCGATCGGGCGGCAGGCACCATGGGCCTGCGAATGGTTCATGATGGTGAACAGCAGGTAGCAATCGCTGTTTTGCCGGCGCGTCAGTGCCTCTTCCAGCGCATTGTTGAGATCTTCCGCAGGATCGGAGACGGCAACGAAGGCCACATCGGAGGCGCCATCGGAGGCGGGATCAAGGGCAGGCACGGCGTCGGGTTGCGGCGTCTTGCTGTCAGAAGCGACTCGGGTTGCGTTGGTCTGCTGCACTCGGGCCGCGAAGTCCCGCACATCTTCGGGGCAGGACATCAGGTAGGCACGCTGCATGCGATTCAAATTGGCCTGTGAGGCATCCCGCCCCGCGTAGATCCCGGCGACGGCCGCACAACGCTCGGCGCGTTCCTGCGCTACGAGCACCAGCTGTTTGGCCCGCCGTTCGTCAGCGGAATGTTCTTCCAGATAGGCCGTTAATGGATCGATATAGGGCTGGGCAAAAAGCTCGTCGATTTCTTCCTGCAGCACGGCCTCATCCTTGCTGCCGACCAGCCCGCCGGCGAATTGCGCAAGACGCCGCGTCTGCGCCGCAATCATCTCCCCGGACTGTGTCAGAAACGCGCCTGAACGGGCCCGGATCTGATCCGCGTCGCCCATGCCGGCACAGCCCGAAAGGGCGACGCCTGCGGCCGCCATCCACACAATCTGACGGCGGCGGCTCGCCATGACTGGCGGACCAGCCGGAATCAGCGGCGATGCGCGCGGCAGGGTGGCTCTGGCCTGGATCATGTTCCCCTCTGGCTTTCAGCAGGCCGCTGGGAATGATATCGAATGTCACTGTAACCCATTGAGCCTGCTCCAATTGTGGTCGGAGTTCACAGATTCGGAAACCCACGTGGAGCGGAGGCAAAATGTGCAGGGAATAATCAGCGGGCGACGGCTCTCGGCGAACCGGTGGCATCCTTTAGTTGCGGCTCAAAGTTGCGGTTCAGTGCAAGGCAACGCGACCGGGACGGCCCTCTGAAGCGCCGGTACGATTGGGTTGGCACGCGCGGTGGGGAATCCTGTTCTGGACGCAATCGTCACAGCGATTGCTCTTGAGATCGAGATGGTCCTGCAGTAACTGGAACGACTGGCGACGCGTGAGCACCAGAAGTGAAGCGAGTCGCGCCTCGCTCCTGGCACCAGGACATCGGTTACTTTTTCGGCCCTGAATAATCACGCTTGACGGCAGGATCGAACTCTTTTGCCCTGTCCTTTCCAGCCTTCTCGGCGCGCTCCATCTCCTGCTTGTCACCCTCGCCCGCCTTCCTGGCGGCATCCTCCACCTTGCCGGATTTCACGAACGCCTGCGTGTCTTCGTTATAGCGCTTCGCCGATTCTCGATCACCTTCGCCCTGGTTGCGGTTCTTGTCACCCATGTGCCCCCTCCTAAAAGATCAGCGCGATCAGAATGATGATGGGAATCGGGATCCCCAAAAACCAAAGTAGTATTGAACGCACGACAACCTCCTATGAATCAACCGGCGAAGTT
The DNA here is from genome assembly GCA_041745895.1 of Gammaproteobacteria bacterium. Lineage (GTDB taxonomy): Bacteria > Pseudomonadota > Gammaproteobacteria > Steroidobacterales > PWYM01 > PWYM01. Next base: position 466 of record JBGTIC010000147.1, on the reverse strand, counting down.
TTTACGCATCGCGTTGGCGGCCACCGAACACCGCCATCAGACTTGCCGCGAAGGCACCGAGCAGCAGAGCTACAACCATCCACAATGATACGTAGGCGGAGGCTGCGCGCGCCTCATCTGCAGCCTCTCGAGCCGAGGTCTCTGCTTCCTCGAGCGTGTTCTGCAGCGTCTCGAAGCGTTCGGATACGCGCTGCACCGCTTCCTGCTGACTCAGATCGGTGCGCTGTGCGATCAGGCGACCAATATAGCGTTCGTCATCTTGCGCCATCGCTCCGCTTCGAAGTGCCCGCGCGAATATGCGTATGACCTCACCGACTGGGAGTTCGGAAGCATCTGCTGCTTGCTCAGGTGCCGGTGCCGTTGCCGAGGGCAAATCGCCGGGCTGTTCCGTGCCCGGCTGCTGGACGGCCGCGCCCTGTTCGCCCATCTGCGCCGCCTCTGTGCGCCGCGCCGCCGGTGCCTGACG
>JBGTIC010000146.1:0-3122 GCA_041745895.1 Gammaproteobacteria bacterium | reverse complement strand
TCGCCCTGGTGCTCGGCATCGCCGCCTCAGTCTGCGCCTGCAGCGGCGACAGCCCGGACCCGGACGCGGCTGTCCTGCCGGCGCTCGGCCTGCCCACCGATGACATCTCGGTCGCGGGCATGTCGTCGGGCGGCTACATGGCCGGGCAGTTGCATCTGGCGCATGCCGAGCGCATCAGCGGGGCTGCGATTCTCGCCGGGGGACCCTGGCGCTGCGCTCAGGGCAGCGTACAACACGCACTGGGCACGTGCATTTCGGCCGACGAGGATGACGTCGATGTCGAACGACTCGTCAGCCAGGCCAGAAGCGCCGCTGACGCACAGCGCATCGCGCCCGTCGAGGCGCTGGCGGGCGACCGGGTATGGATCTTTCGCGGCACGCGCGACACTGTGGTCAGCCAGGGTGTGACCAGGGCAGTGGAGCGGTTTTACCGCAGCCTGGCACCTGAGGCCGACGTGACACTCAGTGTCGACGTCGATGCCGTTCACGCCTGGCCCACCGTGGATTTCGGTGCGGTATGCGAGGGCTTCGAGCCGCCCTATCTGGCCGCCTGCGGCTTCGATGCCGCAGGCACGCTGCTCTCGGCGCTGCGCGGTGAACTCGCCCCACCCCGAGAGGATTCGGGGCGCCTGCTGCGCTTCGACCAGCGCGAGTTCTGGCCGCCAGCCACGAGCCACTCGCTGCACCCGGCGGGCTGGCTGTTCGTGCCGGCACAGTGCGCCCCCTCACCGATGCGTTGCCGCCTGCTGGTGGTGTTCCATGGTTGCCGACAGTCCGAGGATTTCGCCGACGAGGCCTTTGTCCGCCATACCGGCCTCAACGAGTGGGCTGCGGGCAACGATCTCGTCGTGATCTATCCCCAGGTGCAGGCCAGCACATTACGCCCGATGAATCCCATGGCCTGCTGGGACTGGTGGGGCTATAGCGGTGATGATTACACCGAGCGCAGCGCCCCACAGATCCGGGCAGTCATGGCGATGATCGAGCGTCTGGGGCAAACCCCGGAGTAGCCGCAGGCCGGCACAGCAACCATGAACTCCGGACTGGCCGAGATTGTCTGAAACGCAACGCTGGACATTGATCTGGCGGCAGGTTTGCGAGACAGTAAGCTTCGGCATTTAAATGCCTGGCTGGGGAACTTGACGATGCTGGCGCGATGGCTGGCGGTCACATGCTTTACGGGAGTGGCGCTGGCGATGACGGCGTGCGCAGGCAGTCTGCCGGTGGTGCGTTCCGGGGATCTGCCTGCAGAAGCCTCTTTGCTTGGCGGCACAGCCCTTTTTGGCCGGGCAGTCACCGCCGAGGAGATCCCTGATGCGGATCTGCGCGCGCTGGATCCGGCGATGCGCGAGTTCGTCGCCACCGCTGTTCGCGGCGCCGGTTCCCCCGATACCCGTGTGCAGCGGCTGTTCTGGGAGATGCGCCGCACCGGGCTGTTGTCGCTGGACTACCAGGCTACACGCACGACCACCGCAACCGAGACCTTCCACGCACGCACCGGCAACTGCCTTGCCTTCACCAACCTGTTCGTCGCACTGGCGCGTGAAGCCAATCTGAGCGTCTCCTACCAGCTTGTCGAGATCCCGCCGGTGTGGAGCAGCGATGGCGAGGCTCTGATGCTCAACCAGCACGTCAACGTGCGGATTCATCGCAGCGGCCGCAATCGTGGCGCACGGCTCGACCAGATAGTGGATTTCAATCTGCCAGACTACAGCGGCAACTACCCGCAAAAGCCTGTGGCAGATCACGTCATCGATGCGCTGTTCTACAACAATCTGGCAGTCGCGGCGATGCAGGAGGGGGAGTCCCGCACCGCCTTCGTGTACTTCCTCAAGGCCCTGCGCGCGGATCCACACGCAGCCTCCGCCTGGGCGAATCTTGGCGTGCTCTACCAGCGCCACGGCGCCGACAGGCATGCCGAAGCCGCCTTTCACCGCTCGCTGCGTGCCGACCGGCATTACAAGGTCGCCATGAGCAACCTGGCGCGCCTGTATGAGCGCCAGGGTGAGACTGAACTTGCGCACGCCTATCTCGAGCGAATACGGCGCCATCAGCAGCGAAATCCCTACTATCACTTCTATCAGGCGGAGCGGGCGCTCGCCGACGGCGATACGCAGCAGGCACTGGACGCGATCAACCGCGCCATCCGCATGCGGGAAGCCGAACACGAGTTCCACTTCCTGCGCGCAAGGGTCATGGAGTCGCGGGGCAACAGTGAGGCGGCGAGGCTCAGTCTGGCACGTGCACATGAACATGCGACGTTCGCCGGCGTGCGTGAGGCCTATCGTCGCAAGCTCGACGCTCTGAACTAGCCGTTACGGGTCACGTACTCCAGCACGCTTGCCGGTGAGACGAATGGCACGCCTGTGTGCTCGCTCAGACCCGACGCACAAGTCGCGACCGTGGAGATCCCAAGGTCACAGCCATGGGGTATCGAGCCCTTGGCAAACCGCGTCGCGTGTTCATTGAGTTGCGGCACGAACATGCCCTTGTCGCCGGCATAGCCGCAGCAGGTCACCGACCCCAGCACGGCGATGGATTGCGCGCAGGCGCGCGCCACGCGCTCGGTTACGGACTGTTCTCCCAGTCGCTGGGCCGAGCAATTGTGGTGAACGGCGAGCTGCGCCAGGGCCTGCGTCACCCGCAGATGTGGCAGGACCTCGCGGACCAGGAATGCGCTTGCATCCTCAACCTCAAGCACGGCGTCGGACGCGCGCAGATGCTTCACGCAAGTCGATGCATCCGTGATCACTCCAAGCGTACCGCCTTTCGCGTGTGCCGAGAGCTGTTCTGCAAGCTGTGCGCCCAGGCGGGTCGCCTGTTCAGGAAAACCCTTGGAATGAAACGGCTGCCCACAGCACAAGCCTGTCATTTGCTCAGGTACGATGACGTCGTAGCCCGCCCGGCCGAGCAGCGTCGCCATCGCCGCCGGCGCCGGCAGCAGGTCATAGCCGGTGGCGGGCGTACCGAACAGGCGCGTCGCACACGCCGGAAAATACACCACCGAACCGCGCGGTGCGGACACCCCCGCTTTGCGCCTTGCATCAGGTTCTGCTGGCAATGACGGCGCGCCCGGGCCACGTGTCAGCGCGGCATACACGCGCGGCAGGCGCCCGCCACTC
>JBGTIC010000145.1:0-9846 GCA_041745895.1 Gammaproteobacteria bacterium | reverse complement strand
ATGCCCTCGGCCACCGGCGTGGCGCAGGCCGGCAAGGGCGGCGCCCGCACTGTTGGCACCTTCGCTGAGCTGGCCAAGCACCGCGCCGGTGAGTTCGGCGATACCGGCAGCCACGGCGCGCAGGTCTGCATAGGCAGGGTGACGAACTGCCAGCAGGCCGAGCAGCAGCGACGCGCGCTCGCCGTCGATCAAAGAGCTTGCGATCTGACGATGGGCCTCATCGATGCGCAGACCCTTACTCACATTTTCCAGGTGCGCGGGCACTGCCTTGCCGGTGGCCTCGGCTGCGGCGACCAGCACGCCAGCCAGGTCGGCCAGCATCCGGGGTCCCTGGGTATCGATGTAGTGGCTGACGGGAAACAGGTACGGGTAACGCGCCGGGTTGATGAACGACACGCGCGCCCCGGCGGTCGCTGCCTTGCGAACCCGGTGTGCCAGCATCGGCGCCTCGTGGCGCAGATGTGATCCCACCACGAGCAGCGCCTGCAGGGCCCCGAAATCAGCCACGCTGCGGCCCAGAGACGGATACACAGGATCGCCCGCCTGGTCGCGGGTATCACGCGTACGCAGCCGATGATCGATGTTGTGACTGCCCAGGTGGGTGGCAAGTCGCGACAGCAGAAAGTGCTCCTCGAGCGTGGCGCTCGGCGAGGCCACCACCCCGAGGTGATCTCCGTCATCGCCCAGCGTCTCGGACAGTCGCGTGGCCACCGTCTGCAGCGCATGGTCCCAGCTGGTCTCGCGCCAGTCGTCACCTTCGCGAATCAGCGGGCGCTGCAAGCGGTCCTGAGCGTAGAGCCCCTGGTAGCTGAAGCGGTCGCGATCGGCGATCCAGGTCTCGTTGATCGCTTCACAGTCCTTCGGCACCACGCGGCGTACGGTGCCACGCAGCACATGCAGATGGATGTGGCTGCCGATACAGTCGTGTGGCGAAATGCTGGCGTGCTGTGTCATCTCCCAGGGGCGCGCGCTGTAACGATAGGGCTTGTTGTTCAGCGCACCCACGGGACACAGATCGATGATATTGCCCGAGAGCTCGTGATCGACGCTGTGCTCTATGAACGTGCCGATCTCCATGTACTCGCCGCGCCCCAGCGTACCGAGTTCCTGGATACCGGCAATCTCCTGACCGAAGCGCACACAGCGCGTGCAGTGGATGCAGCGCGTCATGTCCGTGGACACCAGGGGACCGATGTTCTTGTCCTTGACGACGCGCTTTCGCTCGGTGAAGCGCGCGACATCCCGCCCAAAGCCCATGGCGAGATCCTGCAGTTCGCACTCACCACCCTGGTCGCATATCGGGCAATCCAGCGGATGGTTGATCAGCAAAAATTCCATGGTCGCCCGCTGCGCGGCAATCGCCTTGGGGGAACGGGTAAACACCTTCATGCCCTCGGCCACCGGCGTGGCGCAGGCCGGCAAGGGCTTGGGGGCACGTTCAACCTCGACAAGACACATGCGGCAATTCGCGGCGATCGTGAGTTTGGGGTGGTAACAGAAGCGCGGCACGTAGACGCCGGCCACATCGGTGGCCTCGATGATCATCTGGCCCTTGCGGGCAGTGACCGCCGCGCCGTTGACCTCCAGGTTGATGGTATCGTCGCTCATAATCTCACTCGTTCCCGGCAGTCTCAGGCCGCCGCCTTGTGTTCGTCGACGATGCTGCGACCGCCATGGTCGATCATGTATTCGAACTCATGGCGATAGTGTTTGATGAAGCTCTGGACCGGCCAGGCGGCGGCGTCGCCCAGCGCACAGATCGTATGGCCTTCGATCTTGTTGGCCACATCCACGAGCATGTCCAGATCAGCGCGCTGACCCTGTCCTTCGGTGATGCGCGTGAGCATCCGGTAGAGCCAGCCTGTGCCCTCGCGGCAGGGCGTGCACTGGCCGCAGGACTCCGAGTAGTAGAAACGCGAGATCCGGCGCAGCATGCGCACCATGCAGGTGGTCTCGTCCATGACCACCACCGCCGCAGTGCCCAGGCCCGAGCCTGCATTGCGGATCGTGTCGAAATCCATGCTCAGATCCATGATCGACTCGGCGGGCATCACGGGCACCGACGAGCCACCCGGAATCACCGCCTTGAGCTTGCGACCGTGGCGCACACCGCCGACGAATTCCAGCAGATCGCGAAACGGGATGCCTAAGCCAAGCTCGTAGTTGCCCGGTCGGGCGACGTGACCGGACACCGCGAAGATTGCGGTACCGCCGGAATTCTCGGTCCCCAGATCCTTGAACCACTGCGCACCGCGACGCAGGATGCTCGGCACCGAGGCCAGGCTCTGGGTATTGTTGATCGTCGTGGGCCGACCGTATAGGCCGAAATTTGCCGGAAACGGTGGCTTGAAGCGCGGCTTGCCCTGCTTGCCTTCCAGCGACTCGAGCAGCGCGGTCTCCTCGCCACAGATGTAGGCGCCGGCGCCGATGAAAGTGTGCAGGTCCAGATCGATGCCGGAGCCCCGGATATCGCGCCCGAGCAGCCCGGCCTCATAGGCCTCGCGCAGTGCTTCCTCGAAGCGCGGGATGGGTTCGTGCATGAACTCGCCGCGAATGTAGTTGTAGCCCACGGTGGCGCCCATGGCGAAGCCGCCGATGGCCATGCCCTCGATCAGCGCGTGCGGGTTGTAGCGCAGGATGTCGCGATCGTGGCAGGTGCCGGGCTCGCTCTCATCGGAGTTGCAGACGATGTACTTCTGCCCCGGCGCCGTGCGCGGCATGAAGCTCCACTTCAGGCCGGTGGGGAAACCTGCGCCGCCGCGCCCGCGCAACCCGGAGGCCTTGACCTCCTCGATGACCTGTTCGGGTGTCATCTCGCCACGCAGGATCTTCTCCCATGCCTGGTAGCCACCCACGGAACGATAGGTCTCCAGGCTTGCAGGGCGCTGCAGATCGCGCGTCTCCAGACACACCAGTACTTCCTTGGTCATCCCTGACACTCCACGGCCCTAATCCAGACCATCCAGAATCCCATCGACCTTCTCGGGCGTGAGATTCTCGTGGTAGACGTGATCGACCATCATCATCGGTGCATTCACGCACGCGGCCAGGCACTCCTCCTCCCGCTTGAGATAAATGCGGCCATCCGGCGTGCTTTCACCAATGCGAATACCCAGCTTCTGTTCGATATGGGCGACGATCTCATCGGCGCCACACAGCATGCAGGAGATGTTCGTACACACCGACACATGGTGGCGCCCGCAGGGCTTCGTCTCGAACATCGAGTAGAAGCTTGCGATCTCGTAGACCTGGATCGGCGGTAGCCCCAAGTGCGCGGCCACCGAATCCATCAGCTCGCGCGTCAGATAGCCATGGTTTTCGTGCTGTGCGGCGTGCAGCGCCGAGATCACCGCGGAGCGTTGCCGGCCTTCCGGAAACTTTGCCACCCAGCGGTCGATCTCCTCGCGCACGTGGGCCGGCAGTGGGGGCGTACTGTTCGGTGTCTCGGCCATCAGCGATCGATCTCCCCGAACACGATGTCCTGGGTGCCGATCACCGCAACCACGTCGGCCAGCATGTGACCCTCCACCATCTCGCTCATGGCTGCGATATGCGCAAAACCCGGCGCCCGGACCTTGAGCCGGTAGGGCTTGTTCGCCCCATCCGACACCAGATAGACGCCGAACTCCCCCTTCGGATGTTCGATCGCCGCATATGCCTCACCGGCCGGCACACAGTAGCCTTCCGTAAACAGCTTGAAGTGATGGATCAGCGACTCCATGTCGTCCTTCATCTCCACCCGCGAGGGCGGTGAGATCTTGCGATCATCGAGCATGACCGGTCCGGGATTGGCACGCAGCCATTCGATGCACTGGCGCACGATGCGGTTGGACTGGCGAAGCTCCTCGATGCGCACGAGGTAGCGGTCGTAGCAGTCGCCGTTCACGCCGACCGGAACATCGAAATCAAGCGCCCCGTAGACTTCGTAGGGCTGCTTCTTGCGCAGATCCCAGGCCACGCCGGACCCGCGCAGCATCGGCCCCGAAAAGCCCAGCTGCAGCGCACGTTCCGGGCTCACCACACCGATGTTCACCGTGCGCTGCTTCCAGATGCGATTGTCGGTGAGCAGCGTCTCGTAGTCATCCACGCAGGCATCGAAACGATCAGTGAAATCCGCGATGAAATCCAGCAGCGAGCCCGAGCGTGCCTCGTTCATCCGCGTCAGATCCTTCTGCGAACGAAACCTCGAGGGCTGATAGCGCGGCATCTGCTCGGGCAGATCGCGATACACGCCTCCCGGACGATAGTAGGTCGCGTGCATGCGCGTGCCCGAAACCGCCTCGTAGCAATCCATCAGGTCTTCGCGCTCACGGAAACAGTACAGGAACACCGTCATCGCACCGATGTCCAGGCCGTGCGCGCCCAGCCACATCAGGTGGTTGAGGATGCGAGTGATCTCATCGAACATCACGCGAATGTACTGCGCACGCACGGGCGCCTCGATACCGAGCAGCTTTTCGATGGCCAGCACGTAGCCATGCTCGTTACACATCATCGAGACGTAGTCGAGCCGGTCCATGTAGCCGATCGACTGATTGAACGGTTTGCTCTCGGCAAGCTTTTCGGTGGCGCGATGCAGCAGGCCGACATGCGGATCGGCCTTCTGGATGGTCTCCCCATCCATCTCCAGCACCAGGCGCAGCACGCCGTGCGCCGCCGGATGCTGCGGCCCGAAATTCATCGTATAGCTCTGGATTTCAGGCACGGTTGCCGGCCTCCCGATACGACGCCTCGTCGTGGATCTCGGGTTCGTAGCGGTGATCGTCACGAATGACCTTCGGCACCAGCGTACGCGGCTCGATGCTCACGGGCTCGTAGACGACGCGTCCACTGGTAGGGTCATACCGCACCTCGACCTCACCGATGAGCGGGAAGTCCTTGCGAAACGGATGGCCGATGAAGCCGTAATCAGTGAGCAGGCGGCGCAGGTCCGGGTGGCCCCGAAACAGCACACCGAACAGATCGAAGGCCTCACGCTCGTACCAGTTCGCCGAGGCCCATACGTTGACCAGCGTATCGATCATCGGCCGGTGATCGTCGTCACAGAACGCGCGCAGCCGCAGCCGCACATTGTGCGCAAGCGACAGCAGGTGACAGACCACGCCGTAGCGCTTCCCCGGCGGTGGTGCCGCGCCGCTCTGCGCGGCGACGAAATGTGCATGCGCCGATGCATCGCGCTCGACGCCACGACTGAATCCGCTGCGCGTGGCATCTTCGGTCTGCCATTCTGACTGGCCATGATGGAGATAGTCCACCACACAGAGGTCCATGAGCATTTCGAAACGCAGGGTCTCATGATCTCGCAGCTGCTCGGCCACGCCACCCCAGTCGGCGGGCGCGACTTCGTAAGTCAGCTCTCCACAGCTCGAACTCACGCGAGTGACATTCGCCTGCAGGCACCCTTCGATCCGCGCCGCCAGCGCCTCGATTTTCTGACTCATGCGTACTCCGCTACCGGATAAACGTGTTGGTTCGGCGGATCTTGTTCTGCAGCTGGATGATGCCGTAGATCAGCGCCTCGGCCGTGGGCGGGCAACCCGGCACATAGACATCCACGGGCACGATTCGGTCACAGCCGCGCACCACGGAGTAGGAGTAGTGATAATAGCCACCGCCATTCGCGCAGGAACCCATGGAGATCACCCAGCGGGGCTCGGGCATCTGGTCGTAGACCTTGCGCAACGCCGGCGCCATCTTGTTGACAAGCGTGCCGGCGACGATCATCACATCCGACTGGCGCGGGCTGGGACGGAAGATTACGCCAAAGCGATCGAGATCGTAGCGCGCAGCACCCGCATGCATCATCTCCACCGCGCAGCAGGCCAGCCCGAAAGTCATCGGCCACATCGAGCCGGTACGTGCCCAGTTGGTCAGCTTGTCGAGACTGGTCAGGCGATAGCCGCCTGCCGGCATCAGTGCCGTGGTTTCAGGTGCCAGTGCCTCCCTGCTCTGTTCGGCACTCAGTCCCATTCCAGCGCCCCCTTCTTCCATTCGTAGATGAAGCCGACCACCAGGATGAGCAGAAACAGACCCATCGCAAGCAATCCAAACGTGCCGATCGAATCCAGCGATACCGCCCATGGAAACAGGAAGGCGATTTCAAGATCGAAGATGATGAACAGGATGGCGACCAGGTAGTAGCGCACATCGAATTTCGTACGCGTGTCCTCGAAGGCCTCAAATCCGCACTCGTACGGGGAGAGCTTCTCAGGATCCTTTTCACCGCTGCCGAGTACAAAGCCCAGCATGAGCAGTGCACTGCCGAGCACGGCAGAAATGCCGAGAAAGATCAGGATCGGCAGATATTGTTCCAGCATCATTGCAAGATCGCCTTGCGGCCCCGATGACCACGCTCCACAGCCACTAATTGTAACAGGCGCGAAGGGGACGGCGACATCGCGGTTGCAGAGGTTCGCACGCGCTGCGTGCGAATTCATGTAGGTGGTGCCGACGGCCGGACTCGAACCGGCACAGCTTTCGCCACTGCCCCCTCAAGACAGCGTGTCTACCAATTCCACCACGTCGGCGTATGTGGTTTATCGCACACTGGCGGGCCCGCAAGGCCCCGGTTGTCAGTCCAGTGTCGGTACCTGTTCTTCCTCTTCTGGCAACGGCGCAGGTTCGAGTTCCGGAAGGTCCCCGGGCAACGGCGTAATCACCACGTCGCGATCCGGCGAGCCCGAAACGGGTAACGACTGCTCCATCAGGCTTGCGGGCTCCGAGCGTTGGCCGCTGAAAAACGCCAGCGTCAGGCTCGAGAGGAAAAACAGCGTCGCCAGGACCGCGGTGCTGCGCGACAGAAAGTTGGCGGTACCGCGAGAGCCGAACACCGTGCCCGAAGCACCGGCACCAAAGGCCGCGCCGGCTTCCGCGCCCTTGCCCCGCTGCAACAACACCAGAGCGACAATCAGGGCCGCGATCAGCACATGAGCGACCAGAACTACTGTCTGTATCATCAAAAATCCGTCAGGCCGCAGCGCGGCATATGTCCAGGAATTCTTCGGCCTTCAGCGAGGCACCGCCGACCAGACCGCCATCGACGTCGGGCTGCGCGAACAGGGTCCGGGCATTGCCGGCCTTGACGCTCCCGCCGTAGAGGATCCGAAGCGAATCAGCAATTCTAACATCAAGCGCCGCAATCTTCCCACGCAGAAATGCGTGTACCGCCTGCGCCTGCTCCGGGCTGGCCGTGCGGCCGGTGCCGATCGCCCACACCGGCTCGTAGGCCACCACCGCTCGCGACAGGCAGCCCACCCCACAGGCGTCGACCACGGCGAGCAGCTGCCGGGCCACAACCTCCTCGGTGCGATCGGCATCCCGCTCTTCGAGCGACTCCCCCACGCACAACACAGGCACAAGACCCGCCGCCTGCGCGGCCATGAACTTCGCGGCGACCAGCCCATCATCCTCGCCGTACAGGGCCCGGCGCTCGGAATGCCCGACCAGCGAGTGGCTTGCTCCGCAGTCAGCCAGCATCGCCGCGGAAACCTCACCGGTGAAGGCCCCGGAGCCCCGGTGGCTGACGTTCTGTGCGCCAACGGCAACGCCGGAGTCGGCCAGGAGGGCTGCAATTTCGGCCAGGTAGACGAACGGGGGGCAGATCAGAAGCTCCCCTGGCAGGCCTTCCTTCGCCGCCGCGACAATGGCGCTGACGAGCTCGTGATTGCTGTGACGCGAGCCATGCATCTTCCAGTTCCCGGCAATGATCGGTGTTCTCATGGCAGCGCGCTTTTTCTGATGACAGGGACGTGTTGTGCCCGGATTCAGCCGCCCGTGGGCGGCGCCGGCGCGGCGAGAGAATAGACGCAGAGCTGTCAGGAAATCAATCGCTCGGGCGTCGCCGTTGCCGCGTCGCTCACTGCAGCGGCGAGCTGCTCAGCCAGCGCCTGTACCTCAGCGCCATTTTCTCCTTCGACCATGACGCGGATGACCGGTTCGGTGCCCGATGCGCGCAGCACCACCCGGCCCCGGGCGCCCAATGTGGCTTCGACATCGGCCACGGCAGCCTGCAGCGAAGGACTTGCATCCACGGCGATGGATTGCGACACGCGCACATTGATCAGCACCTGTGGCAGACGCGTCAGACCCATCGCCAGCTCCTGCAGCGAGCGGCCTGTCTTGCGCATCACCGCCAGCACCTGCAGCGCATTGATCAGCGCGTCCCCCGAGGTGGCACGATCCAGGCACAACAGGTGCCCGGAGGTTTCGCCCCCGAGCACGCCCTTGCTGTCTTCGAGCATGGCCATGACATGCCGATCGCCGACGCGGGCCCGCTGGAATTCCACGCCGGCCGCGCGCAATGCCAGCTCCAGACCAAGATTGCTCATCACGGTGCCCACCACCGGTCCGCGAAGGGTGCCCTCGGCCAGACGATCCATCGCCAGGATATAGAGCAGCTGATCCCCATCGACGAGGTGGCCCTCGTGATCCACCATCACGAGCCGATCGCCGTCGCCGTCGAGCGCGGCCCCCACATCCGCGCGCACGCCAGGCACGGTCAGCTGCAGCAGATTCGGATGCGTCGAGCCGCAGGCGGCGTTGATGTTGCGGCCATTGGGCGAACAGCCGATCGGCACCAGGTCGGCCTCCAGGTCAGCGAGCACTCTCGGGGCGACCTTGTAGCCCGCACCGTGCGCACAGTCGATGACCACCTTCATGCCATCCAGGCTGAGTTCCTTCGGAAAGCTCGACCTGCAGAAGTTCTCATACAGGGTGCGTGCCGTGTCGGCGATCTTGGCCTTGCCCAGGGATACCGAGTCACGCGTACGGGGAGGAGTCTCCAGCAGCGCCTCGATGCTCGCCTCGAGTTCGTCGGAAAGCTTGCGTCCGAAGCGATCGAAGAACTTGATGCCGTTGTCGTAATAGGGGTTGTGCGAGGCGCTGATGACCACCCCGAAGTCAGCCTTCAGCGCCTGGGTCAGGTAGGCGATCCCGGGCGTGGGCAAGGGCCCAAGCAGCATCACGTCCACGCCGGAGGCCACGAAGCCGGCCTCGAGTGCGGATTCGAACATGTAGCCCGACACGCGCGTGTCCTTGCCGATGAGCACCGAGCCTCCATCGGGGGCCAGCACCTGCGCGGCTGCACTGGCAAGCCGCAGGGCGAAGTCCACGGTCATGGGAGCCTCGCCGACCCGCCCGCGAATCCCGTCAGTACCGAAATAGCTGCTGCTCATCGTCTCTCCTGGTGCGCCTCCGCGTTCAGTCCGGGGGCCGTGACCATATTCCAAAGCCGCAAGGCATCCACCGTCTCGGCGACATCGTGAGCGCGTATCACGCGTGCCCCGCCCGCCACTGCTGCCAGCGCCAGTGCGAGACTGCCGGCGAGGCGATCGGTCACGGGCCGATCGAGCAGTCGCCCGATCATCGACTTGCGCGACACGCCGACCAGCAGCGGCAGAGCGGTGTCCCGCGCAAGCTCCTCCAGACCGCGCAGCAGCGCCAGATTATGCGCGTCGGTCTTGCCGAAACCGAACCCCGGATCCAGCAGAATCTGCGACCGGGCAATGCCTGCGTTCTCACATGCTGCCACACGTTCCAGCAGGAAGTCTTTGACTTCTCTCACAACATCCCGGTACTCGGGATCCTGTTGCATGGTACGCGGCTCGCCGCGCATGTGCATCAGACACACGGCCAGGCCACTGGCCGCCGCCGCTGCCAACGCACCGGGAAGGCGCAGCGCATTGACGTCGTTGATCAGGCCCGCACCGGCGTCAGCCGCCTCGCGCATGAGTTCCGGCTTGACCGTGTCGACCGATACCGGCACGGCCAGCTCGGCGGCAAGCCGTCTGATGACCGGGATCACCCGCGCGCGCTCGTCGGCCAGCGAGACGGCCTGTGCGCCCGGTC
>JBGTIC010000144.1:0-5901 GCA_041745895.1 Gammaproteobacteria bacterium | reverse complement strand
GCGCGCCACCATCTCGGAGCGGGCGATGGACCGCAACGATCTGGAAAAGGAACGTGGCATCACGATCCTTGCCAAGACCACCGCGGTGCAGTGGGAGGACTACCGCATCAACATCGTCGACACGCCGGGCCATGCCGACTTCGGTGGCGAGGTCGAGCGCGTGATGTCGATGGTCGATGCCGTGGTGCTGCTGGTCGATGCTGTCGACGGACCGATGCCGCAGACACGCTTCGTGCTCTCCAAGGCGTTTGCCGCAGGCCTGAAGCCCATCGTCATCATCAACAAGATGGACCGCCACGGCGCACGCGCCAGCTGGGTGCTCGACCAGACCTTCGATCTGATGGACAAACTCGGCGCCACCGAAAGCCAGCTGGATTTTGCCACGCTGTACTGCTCCGCCGTGCAGGGCTGGTCCTCGCTGGATCCGGCCAAGGTCGGTACTGACATGCGTCCACTGTTCCAGACGCTGGTGGAGCAGTGTCCGCCGCCGCCCGTGGCGATGGATGAGCCTCTTGCGCTGCAGGTCTCGCTGCTGGACTACTCCCCCTATGTCGGCGCGCTTGCGATCGGTCGCATGACGGCGGGCCGCGTGCGTGCCAACCAGGCGGTCTCGGTCATCGATCGCCTTGGCAAGGTGCGCCGCGAGCGCATCGTCAAGGTCTATCGCTTTCATGGCCTGGACCGCGTCGAGGTGGAATCTGCGGAAGCTGGCGATATCGTTGCCGTGGCCGGCATCGAGCGCCCGCAGATCTCGGATACGCTGTGTGATCCAGAGAACGTGCGCGCATTGCCGCCGCTGTCGGTGGATGAGCCCACCATCAGCATGACGTTCGAGACCAACGACTCGCCGTTCGCCGGTCGCGACGGCAAGTACGTGACATCGCGTCAGCTGCGTGATCGTCTGGCGCGCGAGGCCGTGCACAACGTCGCGCTGCGCGTCAACGATACCGCCGATCCCGAAAAATTCCTGGTCGAGGGGCGCGGTGAACTGCATCTATCGGTGCTGCTGGAGACCATGCGCCGCGAAGGCTTTGAGCTTGCGGTGTCAAGACCGCGCGTGATCGAACGCGAGATCGACGGTGCGATTCAGGAGCCCTATGAGCAGGTGACTGTCGACATCGACGAGGCCCACCAGGGCGGCATCATGGAGGCACTCGCCGAGCGCGGCGGACAGCTGACGAATGTCGTCGCCGATGGTACCGGGCGCATCCGGCTGGACTACGAGATGCCCGCACGAGGATTGATCGGATTTCAGACGCGCTTTCGTACCATCAGCGCCGGCAGCGGACTGATCTATCACAGCTTCGAGCGCTGGGGACCGAAGGCGAAGATGAAGGCACGCACCCGTGATCGCGGCGTGCTGATCTCCAACGGCACCGGCACGACGGTGGGCTACGGCCTGTTCAATCTTCAGGAACGCGGCCGCCTGTTCATCGGCGCGGGCGTGGATGTCTATGAGGGCCAGATCATCGGCCTGCATAGCCGCGACAACGATCTCACGGTCAATCCGATGCGGGCCAAGCAGCTCAACAACATCCGTGCCGCTGGCAAGGACGAAGCCACGACGCTCTCGCCGCCGCAGCTGATGACGCTGGAGCAGGGCCTGGAGTTCATCGAGGATGATGAATTGATGGAGATTACGCCCCGCGAGATCCGTCTGCGCAAGCGCCATCGCCTCGAACACGAGCGCAAGCGCGCCTCGCGCGCGGGCTGACGCCACTTTTTACATAAGCTCATAAAAAAACGGGGAATTATTTCCCGGATGTCTCCCGAAGCGAGACTTGCATCACGGTGGTCTGCGCGGATTCCGCGAAAGATTGCATTTCGGGAGTTGCGCTACACGGATGAGCCATGCAGGAGCCTTTCGACACGACGGCGTCGATTGGCCAGGACACCGGACCCACTGTTCGGAACCTGGATGAGCGACTGCAGACCGTCGGTGCGTATTATGACAAAGCGACCCATCGCTTCCAGTTCCTGCGCAGCCGCAGGACCGCCAGATCCGACCATCTCGACACCCAGGGCCAGTCTCTCGGCAGCCTGAGTCACTCCGGTCGGCATCGCCTGCAGGACGTAACCTCGCTCACCGAACTTGCCACCGTCGAGGCGGTGCTCGACAACGTCAAGGATGCGATCCTGACCCTCGATGACCAGGGTCGCGTGCTGACCTGCAACTCAGCCGGTCTGCGCGTGTTCGGCTATTCGCCCGACGAGATGGAGCGCCTGACCATCGAGGCGCTGCTGCCCTACAAGACGCGTCCGAAAGCCTATCTCGATCGGCTCTCACAACGCGCGGAGGACACCGTCGTCGATCTGGCCAGCCAGGAAGTCGAGGCACGCCGTCGTGACGGTGATCATTTCAAGGCCGAGATCGCAGTCAGTCGTCTCGTGGTCCAGGGCGAGGGCATGTATATCCTGTGCCTGCGCGACATCACCGAACGCTACCGCTCCGAGCAGGCGCTGAAGGAAAGCGAGGCGCGCTATCGTGCGCTGGTCGAGAATTCCACCGAAGTGATCCTGGTGCTGGACGTGGATCGCGGGCGCTTCGTCGATGCCAACGACAATGCCGCGAGTTTCTTCCGCATGGCCCGTGAAGAATTGCTGGCGCTGGGGCCGGAGGATGTCTCCGCACCCCTGCAGCCCGATGGTCTGCCATCCTTCGGCATCGAGCGCGGTTACGTCTCCCGGGCACTCAACGGCGGCAGTCCGGTGTTCGAATGGCTACATCGCGACGCCGAGGGTCGCGAACTGCCCTGCGAGGTACGCTTCACCCGCCTGCCATCCTCACGCCGCCGGCTGATCCGCGCCAGCCTCATCGACATCTCGTCGCGCAAGCGCGCGGAGGTGATGGCCCACGCCGAGCGCCAGGTGCTCGAACTCATCGCCGCCAATGCGCCGCTGGAGCGCACCCTTGCGGCGATCTGCCGCGCGCTGGAGCGTTTGGATGAAGGTGTGCGCTGTGCGGTAATGTTGCTCGATGATGACCATGCACGCCTGCGTGTCGGTGCAGCACCCACGCTTCCGGGGGGGCTGCGTACGGCACTCGAATGTGTGGAGGTGGGCCTGCGTGCCGGTAGCGGCGCGGCCGCCGCGTCAATGAGCCGCCAGGTGATCGTCCAGGACATCTCGACCGATGTGACCTGGCGCGAACTCTCGGTGCTTGCTGCCACCGCCGAGCTGCTGGCCTGCTGTGCCACCCCGATCATTACCGCCGGCCAGCGCCTGCAGGGCACGCTGGATGTGTATTTTGCCGAGCACCGCTCGCCGCGTACCGATGAACTCGACGCAATCGCGCGCTTCGCCCAGCTCGCCGGCATTGCCATCGAACGACGCGAGGATGAGCACGCGCTGCGCAGCAGTGAGTCGCGCTGGCGCGAGCTGTTTGCGAACGTCGTCGACGGTGTTTACCAGACAGCGCCATCCGGTGAGATCCTCGCCGCCAACCCGGCGCTGGTCGCCATGCTGGGCTACGACTCGGAAGCGCAACTGCGCGAAGCGGGGCGTGCGCAGGATTTCTATGCTCACGTGGGTGAGCGCGATGCCAGCGTGCGGGTGATGGAGCGCGACGGCCTTATTCGCAATCAGGAACTCTACCTGCGCCGCCGTGACGGACGCGAGATCGTGGTACTGGAAAACGGTCGCGCGGTGCGTGATGCCGAGGGCAGGCTGCTGCACTTCGAAGGCACGCTCACCGACATCAGCGAACGCAAGCTCGCCGAGATGGCCGTATTCGAGGAAAAGGAACGCCTGCTGGTCACGCTGAGATCCATTGGCGATGCCGTGATCACCACCGACGCGCTGGGAGCCGTGACCGATCTCAATCCGGCTGCCGAGGAACTCATCGGCTGGGAGGCCCGCGCCGCGCGTGGCAGGCCCATAGACGAGGTCCTGACGATCGTCCACGCCTGCGAACGCACCGTGATCGAAAACCCGGTGCGCCGTTGTCTGCGCGAGGGCCGCAAGGTGCGCCTGCCCGAGCACGCGGTGCTTGTCGGACGAAACGGTGTCGATGTTGACGTCCAGGACTCGGCAGCGCCCATCCGCGATCGGGAAGGCCGAGTGATCGGCGCAGTCATGGTGTTCCATGACGTCAGCAAGGAAGAACGTCTGCAACGCCAGCTCAACTACCAGTCCAGCCACGATCCGCTCACCGGGCTGATCAATCGCGCCGAGTTTGAAGGCCGGCTTGCGCATGCACTCGACGAGGTGCGTCGCCATCCCGAGCGCGTGCATGCCCTGCTGTATCTCGATCTCGACCAGTTCAAGGTCGTCAACGACACTGCCGGCCACGTCGCCGGGGATCATCTGCTCAGGCAAGTCACCGAGGTCTTGCTCACGCGCGTGCGAACCAGCGATGTCCTGGCACGCATCGGCGGTGACGAGTTCGCATTGCTGTTGCAGGACTGCTCGGCACGAAAAGCGCTTCAGGTGGCCGATGATCTGCGTGAGGCCATCCTCGATCATCGTTTCTGCTGGAAGGAACGCTCGACGTCGGTGTCGGCGAGCATCGGCGTGGTCAGCGTCACAGCCGCCAGCCCCAGCGCGGAAGAGGTGTTCAGTCTTGCAGATGTGGCCTGCTATGCAGCCAAGGATGAGGGGCGCAACCGTATTCACCTGTGCGAGGAGGGCGACGTGCCCGAAAAGCACAAGGAGATGCAATGGGTATCGCGCATCACCCATGCTATCGAAGACGAGCGCCTGGAGCTCTACTTCCAGCCCATCATCGCGATCGGCGAGAATCCGGATCGCAGCGGTCATTACGAGCTGCTCCTGCGCATGCGCGACGAGCAGAGCAAGCTGGTACCCCCCAGCGATTTCATTCCCGCGGCCGAGCGCTACAATCTGATGCCGATGCTCGATCGCTGGGTTGTCCGCGAGGCCATGGAGCGGCTGGTGTGCCGGTCCGCGGAGCACCCCTACACGCTGTCAGTAAACCTTTCGGGCACGTCGCTGAGCGATACGAAGTTTCTGAGCTATGTGGTAGCGGAGTTCGAGCGACTGAAGCCGCCTGCCGGCGCCATCTGCTTCGAGATCACCGAAACCGCAGCGATCAGCAACCTCGTGCATGTGGCGCATTTCATGCACGAGCTCAAGCGCCTTGGCGCGAAGTTCTCGCTCGATGATTTCGGCAGCGGTCTGTCCTCGTTCACCTACCTCAAGACCCTGCCGGTGGATTTCCTGAAAATCGACGGACAGTTCATCAAGAACGTGTTCCGTGATCGCATCGACCAGAGCATGGTCGATGCGATCAACAAGGTGGGGCTGGCGATGGGCATCCAGACCATCGCCGAGCGCGTGGAGAGCGGCGAGGTGCTGCAGCGGCTGGCCGAGATCGGCGTGGCCTACGCTCAGGGATTCCATATTGCAGTGCCACAGCCGGTCGCGGAACTGCCGGCCAGTGAAGCCTTGCGCCGGAGTGCCTGAGTCGCGGGCTCACCGTCAAGGCGTCGGGGGCAGCATCGTCCCCCGGGGATTCTCCGGTACACTGACCGGCCTGTCTGGCCGGTGATGGAGACCCCACGGCGATGTTTGCGGATGCGCGCGACACTGGCGCCCAGAGTTCACGACTGTTGACCGACGCTGAGCCCGCGGCATTCCTGCTGGACAATGCCGGCGCTGGCGGTTGCGGTCTGGTCGTGTGTGACCATGCATCCAACCGAATCCCCGCGGCGCTGCATGGCCTTGGCCTGAATCCCGGACAGCTGCGCGAGCATATCGCCTGGGACATCGGTGCGGCCGGTGTGTCGATGAAGCTTGCGCGCGCGCTCGATCTGCCCGTGATGCTCGCCGGCTACTCGCGCCTGGTCGCTGATTGCAATCGGCGTCCCGACAGCCCCTCGTGCATGCCGGTGATCAGCGACGGGGTGCTGGTGCCCGGCAACCTGCGCCTCGATGCCGTCG
>JBGTIC010000143.1:0-7618 GCA_041745895.1 Gammaproteobacteria bacterium | reverse complement strand
CTCGGCAGGCGGTAGGGCTGGCACCCACAGCTTCAGGCTGGTTAGTGCAGTGAGCCCCCCAAGATGCAGGTGGCAGTCGCGCGCGTTGCCGATGGTAAGCGGGCCGCCCTCGAACCCTGCGCCGGCCGCGTTCGAACCAAGGGCTGACTGTATGCCCGTCGTTTCGGTGAACGAGGTGCTGGCAGCGCTGCATTCCGGGCGTCCGCAGATTGTCGATGCGAGGCCCCACGACCGATTCCGCGGCGTCGCGCCCGAGCCATGGCCCGGCCTGCGGCAGGGTCGCATGCCCGGGAGTCGCAATCTCCCGCTGGATCGCCTGCTGGAACCTGAGACGGGCGCAATGTTGCCGCGCTCGCGGGTGTTCGAGGTGCTCGACGCGGCGCAGATCGACCCTTCGCAGCCGGTCATTGCGACCTGCGGTTCGGGGGTGGCTGCAACCGGGATTGTCCTGCTGATGGAATGGCTGGGCGGGCAGGGGATGCTCTACGACGGTTCGTGGTGCGAGTGGGGTGCCCGTCAGGACCTGCCGGTTGAGTGTGACTGAAAAACGTATTGAGCCAAGGAGATGAATGATGGGAGATCGCAGATTCGCGATGACAGATGGGGTGTTCGTGCCAGCCGGCAGTGTGGCCGCCGAGCAACTGACGGCAGTCGAAGCTGGTGAGATCAAAGGCCTCGTCACCGTCAAGACCCTGATGGCAACCAGCAAAATGGTCATGCTGGAGTCGTTTCGCGAGGCCGGCGTTACGGATCCGCCGCACAAGCACGACGACCACGAGACCATGTGTTACCTCCAGAGCGGTCGGCTGCGCGTGTTCATCGGCGAGGCGTCCTTTGATGCTGAACCCGGCGACAGCTGGTTCCATCCGGTGGGCGTGATGCATTACGCCCACGCGCTGGAGGACAGTGTCCAGGTGGAGGTCAAGGTGCCTCCGGTCAAAACCTGGTAGATCGGCGCGGTGGTATACAGCGCGGTCATTCCATTCCCTTATCGAATGGTGCACGCATCGCATCGAGAGAACTGCTAACTTGAGACTCATGCAAACCAAGGAGAGTGTCATGGGCACACCCGCGCCGCACGCCATGTTCCCGTCGGCTACGTTCGATGAGCAGGCCCGACAGGATTACCTGAAAAGCCTGAGAATCCATGTGACCGGCCGCTTTCACGCGGGCAACGACGCGCTGTTCCATGAGGTGGTCGCCCCGGAATTCGAACGGCGCAACGGCCGGCCGCCGCAGACCCGGCAGGAAATCCGCGAGGCGCTGAAGATACAACCCCACAATCGCTGGTGGGGTTCGCTGCTGCGCACCACACAGGAGATGCTCTACGATACGGTGGGGCCGTCGATCGAGCGCCAGCTGCCGGATCTGATCGAGCGGGCACGCAGCCTGCGAGGCAAGCAGGGGTCTCTGAGACTCGATCCGGATCTGGAGATTCCGCGCTACCACACGGCCGTTGACATCCACTGCAAGCCCGGGGGCTATCACACGGAGCTGTGCGAAGACGACGTGTTCGCCGGCGCGGAGTTCGACCGCACCCTGCATCTGTATTCGATGGGCGGCCTTGGCCCGCTGACCGATGACGTGGGCAATACCACGGTGTCGTGGTTCAGGCGCAGCCATCCGGATCTTGTCCCGGCGCGGATTCTCGACATGGGATGCACGATCGGTCACAGCACCCTGCCCTGGGCGGATGCGTTCCCGGATGCCGAACTCCACGCGATCGACGTGGCCGCCCCCTGCCTGCGCTACGGTCATGCGAGGGCGGTGGCCATGGGCCGGACCGTGCATTTTTCTCAGCAGAACGCGGAGCGCACCGACTTCGAGGCCGGCGGATTCGATGTCGTGGTATCCCACATCATGATGCACGAGACCTCAGCCAAGGCGTTGCCACGTATTTTTGCGGAGTGCCACCGCCTGCTGCGCCCGGGTGGGGTCATGATTCATGTCGAGGCGATTGATCGTGCCACGCCGTACAACAAGTACTACTCGGAGTGGATGGCGCACTACAACAACGAGCCCTTCATAGGGTCGGTGCAGGACGTCGACTTCGTGGCGCTGGCCGAGCGCGCAGGTTTCGATCGCACTGGCATCGTGGAAGAAATGTTGCCCAGCGAGTACCAGATCGGCAGCACGGAAGGCAAGACGGTGGCAGAGTACTTCGCGATCATGGCGCGCAAGTGAGCGGAGCCGTGGCAGACCTGAGGGCCGCGGGCACCCCTGCAAAAAGCGACAGGACCGCCGCACTCGCGGCCTGGGCGGTGACGCGTCGATCAGATCAGCTGGATGCGCGTGATGTTGAACAGCTTGAACGTCTGATCCTTGACCACCTGGGCTGCGTGTGGGGAGGCTCTGCACTCCCCTGGGGTCGCGCGTTGGTTGACTGGGCAGGCGATTACGCGAGCGCTGGCAGCTCCCCCATTGTCGGCGCCGCGCAGTCGGCCTCGGCGCCGATTGCAGCCCTGGTCAACGCGACCGCGGCGCACGGGATGGAGCTTGACGATACCCACGATGCCTCGCTGTCCCACCCCGGTGCCGGGGTGATCGCCAGCGCCCTGGCCGTGGCCGCCGAAACCGGCGCAAGCGGGCGTGAATTGCTCAACGCCATCGCGGTCGGCTATGAGGTGACCGGCCGCGTCGGTATGGCCACAGGCGCCTCGATTCTCGAACGCGGATTCCACCCTACGGCCCTGTTCGGCGGGTTTGGCGCCGCCACGGCGGCCGCAGTGCTCTACGGGCTCGATGCCCAGCGCCTTGGCGATGCCTGGGGCCTTCTGCTGTCCATGGCCGGCGGCTCGGCGCAGTTCAGTCAGGATCCCCGGGGCACCGTCGTCAAGCGACTTCATGGGGGCTTCGGCGCCAAGAACGGCGTGGTGGCCGCGCAGCTCGCCCGCAGGGGAATCTCCGGGCCCAGCGGCGCGCTCGATGGCCATTACGGTTTGCTCAATCTTTTCGGCAGCGATGACCGACTGCCGGAGAATCTCGATCCGCCGGCGGGAGAGTTGCTGCTCCATCGGCTGAGCCTCAAGCCCTACCCGTTCTGTCGGCTGTTTCACTCGACTGCCGATGCGCTGCAGGAAGTCCTGGGAGAATTACCGGCACGGCACATGGCCGACGACATCGCGCGCATTCGCGTAGGCGGGCCTGCCGTGCTGCTCTCTCAGCACATGCTTCGCCGTCCGACATCCATGATGGCGGCGCAGTACAGTCTCCCGTACACCCTGGCCGCAATCGTCGATATGGGCCCCTACCTGATTGAGCCGTTCGAAGAGGACAAGCTTGACGAGCCCCGGCGTCTGGCTATCGCAGATCGCGTGGAATGTGTGGCCGATGCCGAAATGCAGGCAGCGTTTCCGCAGCATTTCGGCAGCTGGGTCGAGGTGGAATGGACGGATGGCAGGCGGGCGAAAAGCTCGCGGCTGGACAGCCTTGGCACCCCGACACACCCACTCAGCCGTGAAGCACTGCTCGGCAAGGTCGAGGGTCTGCTGGCGGGTGCGGCTGCGGGCGTGCGTGCGGAAGAACTCGATGGTGCGATCGGGCGCATCCACGGCGAGGATTCGTCTGCAGTGCTGCTGGAGCTGTTGCGTCGCCGCTGATGCCTTTCGTTGCGTGCGATGATGCCAGTCTCTGGTTCCAGCGCTGCGGCGCTGGTCAGCCAATTGTACTTTGCGGCGGGTTTGGTCTGCTGCACAGGCAGTGGGATGGTGTGCGCCCTTTGCTATCGCGGCGGGCAGAGGTAATCGACTGGCACTACCGAGGCAGCGGCTTGAGTACGCGCTCGATTCCCCTGGAAGACTTCTGCATCGATCGCTGGGTGGAGGATCTCCACGCCATCGTTGTGCGTCTGGGTCTCGAGCCGATCGTGCTGTGGGGGACATCGACCGGATCACCGTTGGCGATGCGCTACGCGATCCGATATCCGGAAAATGTTCGCGCACTGATTGCCTATCCGAACTTCCGCGGCGACGAGGCCACCGCACGCGCGTTGCAGGTGTTCGGCGAAGTGGGCGAAACGTTTGGCTGGGAGGCCATGGCCGTTCTGGCCAGCTGGCTTGGTGGTGCCGACGATTTGATGTTCAGCAGCCGTTGGGGGACGTTCGCCAAGTGGGAAGCCGGGTGCTTCGCGGAAAACCTCGCGCCTTCGCAGCTGAAGTCCACACTCAGCGCATTCTCTTCATACGATTTCGGCTCACAGCTCGGCACTGTTCGCGTACCGGCCCTCGTACTGATGGGAGAGTCCGGCCGACTGGGCTACGCAGCCGCGCGCGGTCGTGCGCTGGCCGACGAGTTCCTCATCGCTGTCCCCGACGCGCAGCTCGCTGCCGTAGCCGGTGGTGGAGGCACCTACTGCATGCTGGATCGTCCGCGGGAAACGCTCGCAGCCGTTGCGGCGTTTCTGAACACGCTTCCGGGGGCTCACCAGCAGCCCTGACTGCTGACCGGCCCGGTACCGGGTGTTGCGCCGCATACGGAAAGGCTCGCCGCAGCAGCCTATACTGGCCGTCGACAGGGTGATCGATGAGAGCCGAATGCAGCCTATCTGGGCAAGACTCGGCGGCCAGCTTTCCCGGCGATGGAGGGCCATCCGCCAGACCGTGCTGAACCCCACCGGCGAGGCGGCCGATGGCGTGCTCGAGGCCGCCCGGGCGCAGGCGCCGGTGATCTGGTTGCTGGGCATGGTGGGTACTGGCAAGAGCTCCATCATCCGCACGCTCACCGGCAGCAGCGCGGCCGAGATCGGCAGCGGCTTTCGCCCCTGCACGACCCGCTCGCGCATCTTCGACTTTCCGGCCGAGGCACCGGTGGTGCGCTTTCTGGACACGCGCGGTCTGGGCGAGGTCGACTACGATCCGGGCGAAGACCTCGCGCTATGCGAATCCCAGGCCCATCTGGTCGTGGCGGTGCTGCGCGCAGTCGAGCCCGTGCCGCCTGCCGTGCTCGATGCGCTCGTGAAGGTGCGCCGGCGTCATCCACAATGGCCGATCGTGGTTGCACAGACAACGCTGCACGAGGCCTATGCAGGTGAGCATCCGCAGCCTTATCCGTTCGGTGACGATGGCACCCGCGCCAGCGGCATCGCCCGGCTGGACCGAAGCCTCGCAGCACAGCGTGCTGCGCTCACCGCGCTTCCCGGCAAGGCGCCCGTGCGCTTCGCGCCCATCGACTTCACGACACCCGAGGATGGGCTGGCGCCCGTCGACTTTGGCATCGAGACGCTGTGGTCGGCGCTGGAGCTCGGCGCGGTAGAGGGCTTCATTGCGATGCTGCGTCGCGCGGCACGAGGGGATGGACTTGAGCGTCGAGCACGCGCTCATGTGCAGGGATATGCCGTAGCGGCCGGTGCCATCGACCTGGTGCCCGTGGCCGGCGCCGTGGGCGTGCCGGTGGTGCAGGGCAAGATGCTGCACTCCCTGGCCGCGCTCTATGGATTGGCATGGTCGCGGCGTACGCTCACGGACTTCGCAGCCAGCCTCGGCGTGGGCACGCTGCTGCACCAGAGCGGACTGTTCGGACTTCGCCAGATCGTCAAGCTGATCCCGGGTTTCGGGCAGGTCGTGGGTGCGGCGAGCGCGAGTGCGCTGAGCTTCGCCGTCACCTACGCACTGGGGCATGCAGGCATGCTCTACCTGAACGAGCGCCGCGGCGGCACCCGTCCGGAACGCGAAGCGGTCATCGCCGAGTTTCGGCGCGCAATGGCCGAGGCCGGACGCGTCGCGACCTCGGGGAAGCTCTTTGACAAAGGCGACGACCAGACGAACGGTCGACGTCGGGCGGGCGATCCATGAGGCGCTTGCTGGGGCGACACCGGGGATTGAGTGTGGGCGCCCTCCTGCTGGCCGCGGTACCCGTGCTCGCGCTGCTGCCGCTGGGCGTGATGTGGCTATGGGACCGCGGCGGCGTGGTGATGTGGATTGCGGCGATGGCCGCGTGTTTTTTCATCGCGGGCCTGCTCATCGCCGCCGCGCGCCGACCGCGTTCGAAGCCGGCCAGCGGTGAGAATATTCACGCCCCAGCCGCGCCGCCGGATGCTGACTGGAGCGCGCATGACAAGGCGGCCTGGCAACGCGTGCTGACTTTTGCGGAAGGCGTGACAGGGGAGATTCTGGGCGATCAGAAGGCTTCGCTGGCGACAGCACGCGCGGTCATCGTGGAGGTGGCCACCCACTATCGGCCCGACGAGGCGCAACCGCTGCTGCAGTTCACCATGCCCGAAGCGTTGCTGCTCATCGAGCGCATCAGCCGGCGCTCGCGCCGACTCATCATCGATGCCGTGCCCGGCTCGCGACGCCTCCGGCTGGGGCAACTGCTGTGGCTCAACGAAGCGCGCAAGACAGCGATGACGGTGGCCGAGACGGGCAGCGGTGTCTGGCGCGTGGGACTGTGGGTGCTCAATCCTGTGGCTGCAGTGTTTTCGGAGGCGCGACGGACACTGCAGGGCTACGCGACCAGTGGTCTGAGCGCCTTCCTCGCCGATCGGGTCTCACGCATCATGGTCGAGGAGGTCGGGCGCGCCGCGATCAATCTCTACAGCGGCAGGCTCAAGGCCGATATCGACGAACTCGGCGATGATCGTCTCGCCGCGCCGGCGCCGGCCCCACCGCCGCCGCGCATCCTGCTCGCCGGTCAGGTCAATGCCGGCAAGTCGAGCCTGCTCAATGCGCTGTTCGGCGAGGTGATGGCCGCCGTGGACGTATTGCCGGCCACCGACCAGGCGAACGCCTATGTGCTTGGGGACTCAGCGCAGCGCCCCGCAGTCGAGCTGATCGACTCTGTGGGCCTGGAGCGTCCCGAGCAGATCGATGCGCTGGCCAGCCTCGCCGCAGGCAGCGACATGCTGGTGTGGGTATGTGCCGCCAACAAGGCTGCACGGGCGCTGGATCGCGACCTGCTCGAGCGCCTGAGGCAGCGTTTCGTTGACGACCTCGCGCTGGACATCCCACCGGTGCTCGTGGTGCTATCACACATCGACCGGCTGCGTCCCTTCAATGAGTGGTCGCCGCCCTATGACGTGATGCATCCGTCCACGGACAAGGCGTCGAACATCCGCGCGGCGATCGAGGCCACCGCGCAGGATCTTGGGCTGGTGCCGGCCGACATCGTGCCGGCACGGCTCGACGAGGGCCATCTGTATAACGTGGATGCAATCTGGTCGGCGATCCTGGCGCGGCAGGATGCGACGCGGCGGGGTCAGCTGCTGCGCATTCTGCGTCTGGGCAATCGCAGTGGTGGGTTTGGGGAGGTCGCCACCCAGTTGATCGGCGCAGGTCGGCTGATCGCGGCAACGTTGCGCAAGTCCAGTGTGGAACACGACGCGAACCGGCCGCAGGGCCCGCGCAAATGACGCCAGGGTCCGCGCAGGAAATGCCTGCAGTCACGGCGCATGAATGGATCTACGTGCTGCTGTGGCTGCTGCCCGCCGTGGCGATGCTGCTGGTGCTCAATATTCTCGGCCGCAGCGCCCCCACCTGGGCGTTGGTCGTCGCATGGCTTGCGATCAGCCTGGTCATGCTTGCCGGACTGTGGGTTCGCGCGCTGAGTCGGCGCCATGCGTTCCTGGGTGCGTATCTGCATCCGACCAGCGCCTGGCGCTCGCGGCTGCGCGGCGGTCCGCTGC
>JBGTIC010000142.1:0-13524 GCA_041745895.1 Gammaproteobacteria bacterium | reverse complement strand
CTTGCGCGGCCCGCGTCGGGCCATGGCGCGCGCCATGACGAGCTCAGGCCAGCAGGTCGTACCCTGCACCCTGTTCGATGACGCCGACATCGAGCGCTGGCTCGAGCCACGTGCGATGACCGAGCGGCTGTTGCGCGCGATGGTGGCCGGCTGTCGCGCCGAACCTGCGCTCAACGGCTTCTACGACGCGCAGGCGGAATCGCTGGAGGCCTTGCAACGCGTCGATATCGCCATGGCAGTGGATACGCCCGACGGGCTGATCGTACCGGTGATCCGCGATGCCGCAGGCAAATCGATGGCGCAGCTTCGCCAGGCGGTGGATCGTATCAAACAGGCCACCCGCGCACGCAGCGTCAAGCCTCAGGACATGGTCGACTACACGATTACACTGACCAACTTCGGCATGATGGCCGGACGCTACGCGACACCCGTGCTGGTGCCACCGACAGTGGCCATCCTCGGCGCAGGCATGCTGCAGCGCGACCTGGTGGCTGTGCTGGGTGGCATCGAGGTGCATCGCCGCATGCCGCTGTCACTGACGTTCGATCATCGTTGCATCACCGGCGGTGAAGCCTGTCGCTTCCTGGCAGCTGTCATCGCGGACCTGCAGCAAAGCAGCTGATTTGCGCCCAATCCAGGCGAAAGGCCCTCCCGAATGAACGACCGAAGAAAGCGCGGATTGAAACCCGTGATCACTCCGCTTGAAGCCACGGAAAAGCTGCTGGCCGCGACCGCAAAGGCGGCGCGCAGCCAGGCCGGGAAGCAGCCCGAGGGCATCGACGTCGGTGGCTTCGTAAAGGCCTACTATCGCAACGTCGCCATCGAAGATCTCTCCGAGCGCAGCGTCGAGAGTCTTGCCGGGGCCGCCCTTGCCCACCTGCGCCTGGCGGATCTGCGACGCCGCGGCGAGGCCTGCGTTCGGGTCTGCAACCCCGTGGCCGAGAAGGATGGCTGGAGCTCGCCGCACACAATCGTGCAGATCGTCCACGAGGATATGCCCTTTCTGGTGGACTCCAGCACCATGGCACTCAACCGTGTCGGCCACGGCATCCACCTGACCGTGCATCCGGTCATCGAGTGTGAGCGCACGGCACGGGGCAGGCTGTCCTCGGTGTCCCTGCCCGATGCGCGCAGCAAGGGACGCGAATCGTTCATGCACTTCGAGATTCTGCGTGAGCCGGATCCCGAACGCCTCGAGGAGCTTACGCAGGCCCTGCGGCGCACGCTCGATGATGTGCGTGCCTGTGTCGAGGACTGGCAGGCGATGCTGGCGAAACTGCGTGTGGCCAGTGCCGAACTGCCCGCGAATGCCGCGATGCTGCCGGAGGAGTTGATCACCGAGAGCTGCCGGCTGCTCGACTGGATGGCTGAGGATCATTTTACGCTGCTGGGGTATCGCGAGTACCGGCTGGATCGCCGCGGCAGACCTCGCCTGCTCGCGGTGGCCGGTACCGGCCTCGGACTGCTGCGCGATCGACCCGACGAGCCGCCCTCACAGCAGATACTCAACCCTCGGATGCAGCGTGTCGCCGACTCCCAGGCGCCGCTGGTGATCACCAAGGCCAACGCGCGCTCCACCGTGCATCGGCCCGGGTACCTGGACTATGTCGGTGTCAAGGTCTTCGACCCCCAGGGCCGACCGGTGCGCGAGCGGCGTTTTCTCGGCCTCTACACCTCCGCGGCCTACAGCAGGCAGCCCCGCGACATCCCGCTTCTGCGCCAGCGGGTCGCCCAGGTGCTCGAGCGCTCCGGCGTGACGCCGGGCAGTCACCGCGGCAAGGCCTTGCAGCATATTCTCGACACCTATCCCCGCGACGAGCTGTTCCAGACCTCCGTTGATGACCTCCTGCGTATCACACGCGGCATTCTGAACCTGCAGGAGCGCAACCGGGTCCGTCTGCTGATTCGTCGCGAGGACTTCCTGCGTTACTACTCCTGCCTGGTCTATGTTCCCAGGGACCGGTTCCAGACCAGCGTGCGCGTGCGCATCGAGCAGATCCTGCGTGAAGAGCTGCACGGTGAGCATGTGGACACCAGCGTCGAGATCTCGGAGTCGGTACTTGCGCGCCTGCACATCATCGTGCGCAGCTCACCGGACTCCGAGCCCCGGCACAGCTTCGACGTCATCGAGCAGCGGATTGCCGAGGCGGTCACCACCTGGCTGGACCGCCTGCGTGAGCGCATGCTGCAACGCTTCGACGAGTCGCATGGTAACGAGCTGTTCAAGCGCTATGCCCGCGTATTCCCTGCCTCCTACCGCGAGGACATCAGAACTCGTGAGGCGATATTCGACATCGAGCGTGTCCATGCCATCGTCAGCGGCGAGACGGATATGGCCACTGCGCTGTATCGTCCGGCGCTGTTCCGCGACGAGCGCATGCGCCTGAAGATCTGTCGCGCAGGTGAACCGCTGTCGCTGTCACGCGTCGTACCCATCCTGGAGAACATGGGTCTGGAGGTGACCAGCGAGCGGCCTTACCGCATGCGTATGCCCGTCGAGCCGCAGATCTATATCCAGGACCTCGATGTGGTGCCACACGACCGACGCATGCTCGATCCGGCCGAGCATGGCGAGCGCTTCCAGCAGTGCTTTCGCGAGACCCTGGACGGCGAGATCGAAAACGACAGTCATAACCGTCTGGTGCTGCTCGCGGGGCTGAACTGCCGCCAGGTGGTTTTGCTGCGCGCCTGCACCAAGTACCTGGTCCAATCAGGAATGCCGTTCAGCCAGGCCTACATGCAGGAGGTGCTGACGGCCAGCCCGCAGCTGGCCTCGGCGCTGGTCGAACTTTTTACCGCGGAGTTTGATCCCGATATGCCGGAGCGGCAGCGTTCGCGCCTTCGCAACGCCGCGGAGTCGCGCATCACCGCCTGCCTGGAATCGGTCACGAGCCTCGACGAGGACCGCATCCTGCGCGGTTACCTCGATACCATTCGCGCGACATTGCGCACGAACTACTTTACCCGCGACGAGACGGGTCGGCCCCGCGACTACCTGTCCCTGAAGCTCGATCCGGCCCAGCTGCCGGAACTGCCACGACCCCGCCCGCGCTACGAGATCTTCGTCTATGCCACGCGCATGGAAGGCGTGCACCTGCGCGCTGGAAGCATCGCGCGGGGCGGTCTGCGCTGGTCGGACCGGCGCGAGGACTTCCGTACCGAGGTCTTGAGCCTGATGAAGGCACAGCAGGTCAAGAACACCGTCATCGTGCCAAACGGAGCCAAAGGCGGCTTCGTCTGCAAGCGCCTGCCTGAGGGCAACCGCGAGACGATCCAGCGCGAGGTGCGCCGCTGCTATCGCATGTTCATCAGCGGGCTGCTCGACATTACCGACAATATCGTGAATGGCGAGATACGCGTCCCTGAGCGAGTGCGCAGGCGCGATGGCGACGACCCCTATCTGGTCGTGGCCGCCGACAAGGGCACTGCGACGTTCTCGGATCTGGCCAACGAGATCTCGGCCGAGTATGGCTTCTGGCTCGGCGACGCGTTCGCCTCCGGTGGCAGCCAGGGCTACGACCACAAGAAGATGGGCATCACCGCCCGCGGCGCATGGGAAGCCGTCAAGCGACACTTCCGCGAGCTTGGCCGCGACATCGACACAACACCTTTTACTGTCGCCGGCATCGGCGACATGAGCGGTGACGTGTTCGGCAATGGCATGCTGCAGTCGCGGCGTATCAGGCTGCTGGCGGCCTTCGACCATCGCCACATTTTCATCGACCCCGACCCGGATGCGGAAGTCTCTTTCGCCGAACGCGCGCGCATGTTCGCACTGCCCTCCTCGAGCTGGCAGGACTACAACGCCTCGCTGATTTCCGCAGGCGGTGGTGTGTACCCGCGCGCAAACAAATCCATCGAGCTGTCGCCCGAAGCCGCACGCATGCTGGGACTTAAGGAGACCAGAACCACACCGCCGCAGGTGGTCCAGGCGATCCTGCGCCTGCCGGTCGATCTGCTGTGGAACGGCGGGATCGGCACCTATGTAAAGGCTTCCACGGAGTCACACGAGGAGGTGGGAGATCGCGGCAACAACGCGGTGCGCATCAACGGCAAGGACTTGCGCTGCAAGATCATCGGCGAGGGCGGCAATCTCGGCCTGAGCCAACGCGGTCGCATCGAGTATGCGCAGGGCGGCGGGCACTGCAACACCGACTTCATAGACAACTCGGGCGGCGTGGAGTGTTCGGATCGGGAGGTGAACATCAAGATCCTGCTCAGCGAGGCGGTGCGCAGCGGAGAGCTTCGCATGCCAGCGCGTAACCGTCTGCTCGAGCGGATGACCGACGAGATTGCCGAGCTGGTGCTGCGAACCAACGCCCAGCAGGCGCAGGCCATTGCCGTGCTCGCCTCACGATCGGTCGAGCGAGGCAACGAGAACGCAAGCCTGCTGCGCTGGCTCGAGCGCGCGGGCCTGCTGGATCGGACACTGGAGTTTCTGCCCGGCGACGAGGATATGGATGAGCGTCGCACCCGAGGCCATGGGCTGACTCGCCCGGAGCTCGCCGTGATGCTCGCTTACGCCAAAATTGCGCTCTACGATCAACTGGCTGAATCCGACATCAGCAGCGAGGCCTCACTGGCCGAGGAGTTGCTGCGTTACTTCCCGGCACCGCTGCGCAAGCGCTTCGCTCACCACATGCCTCGGCACCGGCTGGCCCGCCAGATCATCGCCATGCTCGTCACCAGCAGCATGATCAATCGCATGGGCCCCAGCTTTCCGATGCGCGCGCAGGAGGAAACCGGCGCTGACGCCGCCAGCATTGCCCGTGCCTATACGATTGCGCGCGAAGTGCTGGGCATGCGCGAGCTGTGGGACGAAATCGAGTCGCAAGGGCAGTTGCGCCATCCGAATGTCGAGCTGGACATGCTCTTCGACTCCGCCCGCCAGCTGCGCAATGGCGTTTACTGGTTCCTCCGCCACCATGCCGGCGAGCTCGATGTTGCCTCCCAGGTCACCGCCATGCGAGAGGGCGTCGCGCGGATCATGGATCAGTTGCCGCAGGTCATGCCGGCCATCACTTCGCGCCGTCTCGAGCGCTGTGTAGAGGAACTGATCCAGAAGGGGGTCGCCGAGACGACGGCCAGGCGGGTGAGCGCATTGCCCTACTCGCTTGCGGCCCTGGATATTGT
The DNA here is from genome assembly GCA_041745895.1 of Gammaproteobacteria bacterium. Classification (GTDB taxonomy): domain Bacteria; phylum Pseudomonadota; class Gammaproteobacteria; order Steroidobacterales; family PWYM01; genus PWYM01. Next base: position 8,391 of record JBGTIC010000142.1, on the reverse strand, counting down.
CGAGATGAGCCGCCAGACCGGCCACGATCCAGTCGAGGCTGCGCACGCCTACTTCGAACTGGGTCGCGCACTGAAGCTGGACTGGCTGAAGGCCGAGATCGAACGCCTCGTTGTGGAGGGGCGCTGGCAAGCCCTCGGACGGGGCACCCTGCGTGGGTCGATACACGACTTGCAGCGCCAGATCCTGCAGCGCTGTCTCGCCAGCCGCGATACTCTGGACGCCTCGCAGGCCGTCGGCGAGTGGCTGAAGTCCCAGCGCGGCAGCGTCGTCAAGACCTTGCGCATACTCACCGAGATGCAGTCCAGCCGGACCATCGATTTCGCGACCCTGTCGGTCGCACTCGAGGAGGTCCGCCAACTCACGGCGAGCCGCTGAGGCCTTGGTGTAGAATGCCGGCTCGTCGAATCTTGCGGAGAGCCTCTTGGCACAGGAACCCCTGATCGCGGTCTTCATCGACTTCGAAAACCTCGCTCTTGGCGTCGACCAGAGCAAGCAGAAGACCTTCGAGATCCAGCTGGTGCTCAAACGCCTGCTGCAGAAAGGTCGCATCGTATTCAAGCGGGCCTATTGTGACTGGTCGCGCTATCGGCGATACGTCAACGAGTTCCATTCCGCGGGTATCGAGCTTGTGGACATCCCGCAGAGCAAGATGAGTGGCAAGAACAGCGCGGACATCCGTATGGTTGTGGATGCCCTGGAGCTGTGCTACGTGAAAGAGCATCTGGATATGTTCGCGCTGGTGTCGGGTGACAGCGATTTCTCGCCGCTGGTCTCCAAGCTCAAGGAAAACGACAGGCGCGTCATCGGTTGCGGCGTGCGTCGTTCCTCCTCCGATCTGCTGATCAACAACTGCGACGAGTTCATCTTCTACGACGATCTGGAGAAAAAGGCTTCGGCACCGCCGCGCAGGCGTCGCGAAGGCGGCAGCGAGAAGGACACCAAGCGCGACACCGCGCTGGATATCCTGGTCTCCACGGTGCAGTCGTTACAGTCGGACTACGACACGGTGTGGGCCTCGATGATCAAGCAGGCGATCCGCCGCGTTCACCCCGACTTCAGCGAGTCGGCTTCAGGCTTCAAGAATTTTACCGACCTGCTCGAGGCCGCCGCCAAGGAAGGCCGGGTCCGCCTCGACGCGGATGAGCAGCGCGGCACCTACAAAGTCGGCGCCATCGAATAGGCTCACGCAAGGAATTCATGATGACCGGAAAACTCGTACTGCTTCGCCACGGGCAGAGTGAATGGAATCTGAAAAATCTGTTCACCGGCTGGAAGGATGTGGATCTGACCGAGCAGGGGTGCGTCGAGGCGCGTCGGGCCGGACGCGAACTGCGCGAGGCGGGCTTGAGTTTCGACGTCGCCCACACCTCGCTGCTCAAGCGTGCGATCCGCACGCTGTGGCTGACGCTCGACGAGATGGACCTGATGTGGATCCCGGTGCAGCGCCACTGGCGCCTCAACGAGCGCAGCTACGGTGCCCTGCAGGGACTCAACAAGGCCGAAACTGCAGCACGGCATGGCGAGGACCAGGTGAAGATCTGGCGGCGCAGCTACGACATCCCGCCGCCGGAACTTTCCGCCGGCGATGAGCGCCACCCCCGACACGATGTGCGTTACCGCATGCTCGATCCTGCCGTGCTGCCAGGCACGGAGTCCTTGAAGACCACGCTCGAGCGGGTGATGCCCTACTGGCAGGACAGCATCGCCCCGCAACTGCTCGCGGGGCAGAACGTGCTGATCGCGGCGCACGGCAACAGCCTGCGCGCGCTCGTCAAGATGCTCGAGGAGATGTCGGAATCCACGATCGTGGGGTTCAATATTCCCACCGGCGTGCCGCGGCTCTATGAACTCGACGCAGCCTTGAAGACTGTGCGTGCCGAGTTTCTGGGCGACCCGGAGGCGATTGCCGCAGCCGCTGCTGCGGTTGCCAATCAGGGCAAGGCCTGAGGCGATGATCTATACGCTCGATGCGCGGCGTATCCGGCCGGCCGGCAACTTCTACGTGGCGCCTTCGGCGCAGGTGATCGGCGATGTCGTGCTCGGAGACGACGTGAGCATCTGGTTTGGCGCGGTGGTGCGTGCCGACTGCGACACCATCACCATCGGCGCCGGCACCAACATCCAGGATGGCTCGGTGCTGCACGTCGATCCGGGCGCGCCGCTTACGATCGGCGAGCGTTGTACCATCGGCCATATGGTGATGCTGCACGGATGCACGCTGGGCGATCACTGCCTGATCGGCATCGGTTCGGTCATTCTGAACAAGGCCCGCGTCGGCAGCAATTCCATCGTGGGTGCGAACAGCCTGATCACCGAAGGCAAGGAGTTTCCGCCGGGCTCCCTGATCATGGGCACGCCGGCCAAGGTGGTGCGCGCATTGAGCGACGAGCAGATCGCCATGCTGGCCCATGGGGCCGATCATTACATCGACAATGCCCGGTTGTACGACCAGGACCTTGCCATCGATCCGCGTTTCGGCAACTGAGGTTGTGCCGCCCTTCTAGCTGATCTGTGCCGACGACTTCCTTACCGCTCGCTTGGCTCCGCGGTCCGGTGCCTTTCGAACATTCGCCTTCGTGACCTTCCCCCGCGCCTTGTTCGCCGCTGACTTGGCAGACTTGCCCGACGCTTTGGCCACCTCTGACGACGGCGCGCACAGGCGCCTGAAGCCTGCCGCGGCATATGGCACGAGGCGTTCGTGTACGCTGTCGAGGTCGCTGGAGCGGCACACGCCGCCCGAAAGCTTGTCGATGCGCCCGGTCTCGGCGAAGGTCAGCGTCAACGCACCGGACAGAAAATGGTAGCTCCAGTAGATGTCCTCCTCGCGTGCACCCGGCAGCGCTTCGCGAAGCGCCGCGATGAATTCCTGGACCAGCGGATCAAAGAACTTGGTCATGCCGATCGGAGCGAGTTCTGGTGAGTTGTTGACCTGCGCGACCAGCGCAAAGAATCGCTTCCATCCGGCACTCCCGCGCGCCGAGCGGTTGAGCAGCGGATGCGTGAAGGCATCGATGATGGCTTCCAGCGTGGGCGAGTCCGGCGCGGCCGCCTGACGACACGCCGCCAGCATCTGCAACCGTTCTTCGTTGAGCATCTCGGCCCGACGCAGAAAGACGGTCTCGAACAAGTCATTCTTTCGTCCGCAGTGGTAGCTCACGAGCGCTACGTCCACACCTGCTTCCCGCGCGATTTCGCGCACGCTCACGCCGTGAAAGCCGCGATCGGCGAAGAGCTTCTCGGCGGCATCTAGGATGCGTTTCCTGGTGGATGCGGCAGTCTTGCCCATGTTCGCAGATACCCCATGCTGGCAGCGGTGGCCGCCTGCAGCATGATTGCTGCGACGCACCAACCGCGTGTGTCCTAGAAGCCTCGCGAGCATCTCCCAGGATGCCGCAACAGCATCGCTCACCGGAAGCTTGCGTTTCATCAAACGTTGAAATAAATTTCAACACCTGTTGAATCTCGATGCAAGCACCACGTAAGGGTTGCGATCCTCTGGGGCGATCAGCAACGCCAGCGCCCCACCCGGCGCTTGCGAATTTTCCATCAGGCACTGGGAGAACACCACCATGAATTACCGCAATCGGCTGGGCCGCGGTGTCGTCGCCGCCGCTGTGGCAAGCGCATTGGGCTTGCCGGTCATCTCCGCAGCTCAGGCGCAGGGCGCCCGGGCCATCGAGGAAATTGTCGTCACCGCCCGGCGCACCGAGGAGACCCTGCAGGACGTGCCCATCGCCGTGTCGGCATTCAATGTCGAAGACCTGCGCAACCTGCAAGCCGAGAATCTCTCCGGCCTGCAAGGCGCGGTACCCAATCTGAACCTCGTGCAGGGGCGAGGCTCGGCCTCCAGTGCAAACATCTTCATTCGTGGCATCGGTCAGCCCGATGCGCTGCAGACCTTTGATCCTGGCGTGGGCATCTACCTCGATGATGTCTATGTGTCGCGCATCCAGGGCGCGCTGTTCAGCCTGCACGACATCGAGCGCATCGAGGTCCTGCGCGGCCCGCAGGGCACCCTCTACGGCAAGAACACCATCGCCGGTGCGATCAAGCTGGTTACGCGCAAACCCACCGCCGAGACTGAGGGTGACATCGAGGTCGGTTTCGGCCGCTACAGTGCGCGTAACGCCAAGGCGTACTTCGCCGGCGGCCTCACCGATACCCTGTTCGCTAGCATTTCCGGCCTGTGGGCTGAACGCGATGGTACGGTCACCGATTATCTGAACGGTCGCGAATACAACGACTGCGACGAGCGCGCCGCCCGCGTTGCACTGCGTTGGGTACCCACCGATGCGCTTGAAGCCACGCTTGCCATGGATACGACGAGGCAGCGCAACGCCTTGAGCATGGGCAAGGCAGAGGCGTTACTGATTGCCTTCGATCTCGTCACAGGCGTGGTACCGCTGCGTGCCCCGGCCCCGGGTGAGTGGGATCGCACAGCGGCTTCCCTGCTGCCCAACGATCCTGCGCAGTCGCTCGACCATCACGGCGTGTCATTCACGGTCGACTGGGGCGTCAACGATGCGCTGGCCGCCAAGTCGGTGACCGCATGGCGACGGCTGGAGACAGATTTCTTCATAGACATCGACGGCACCGAATTGAGGCTGGGTGACGTCTTCGTCGGCGTACGCCAGGAACAGATGTCGCAGGAATTCCAGCTGTCCTGGGACACCGGCAATGGCCTGCGCGCCGTCGGTGGCATCTACGGGCTCAAGGAAAGGGTCGGTTCGGAACAGGCCGCGTTTGCCGACGACTTCCTTCGCCTGCTTGGCACGCCACTGGATTTTCTGCGTACCATCAACGATTACCTGGAGACCGAGAGCTTCGCGGTGTTCGGTCAGGGCACCTGGGACTTCGCCGAGCAGTGGTCGGCAACACTCGGCCTGCGCTACACCCACGAGAAGAAAGATTACTTCCGCACCACCAGCACCTTCTCCACGGCCTTCCCGCTGCTCGACGGCACCTTCGCCTTTGACATCGACGACAGCTGGAGTGCCTTCACGCCCAGCGTGACCGTCGACTACAAGGCCAGCGACGATGTCCTGCTGTACGGCAGTATGTCCCGCGGCTTCAAGAGTGGCGGCTTCAACGGCCGTGCCAATTCCCCCGTGGACGTCAGCGTATTCGAACCCGAGTACGTATGGACCTACGAACTGGGGGCGAAGAGCAGCTTCGACGACAACCGCCTGCGGGTCAACGCCGCCGTGTTCTACAGTGACTACGAGGACTTCCAGGCCCGCGTGTCCGAAGTCGCCAATCCGGATGACCCGATCCCGAACTTCGGCTTTCCCGTCATCAACGCCGGCAAGCTTGAGATCTTCGGAGCTGAACTCGAAACCATATGGTTGCCCACCGACAATCTCGTGGTGTCAGCGCAGATCGGCTATCTCGATGCTGCCTACAAGGAGTTCAATGCGGCTGTGGCGGGACCCGGAGGCATCGTGATCCCGGTGGATCGCTCCGGTGACGAGCCTGCCTTCGCGCCCGAGTGGACCACGCGCTTCGCAGCCAACTATACCTTCGAACTCGGCGCCTCAGGCGCTCTCACACTGGGCGCGGATGCGGCCTACCGCTCGAAAATGTGGCTGTCGGTCGACAACCGGGACGTGCTCACGCAGTCCGGTTACTGGCTGAGCAACGCCTTCGTCAGCTGGTTGAGCGAAGACGCCCGGTGGCGCGTCACCGGTGGTGTGAAGAATCTCACGGACAAGACATACAAAGTCGATGCGCAGGAGTTTTCCAGCGTCGGGAACATTCAGACTGCCTATTACGGTGATCCGCGCACCTGGGCCGTGTCGGTGGGCTACAGCTTCTGAGCTGGGCACGTGCAGGCGTCCGGCCGCCTTCAGGGTGGACGGACGCCTGCCCCCGGAGGTCCAACGTGCGTGCGCCAGGAGTCAGCCGATGAGCTGGTTTGCAGCACCGGCGCCGCTTCTGCCGGAGATCTTCGCACGTCATGGTCGCCAGCGGCCCCGGCGTCCGGCGCTGGTGGTCGGCGCGCAGCGACTTGACTGGCACAGCTTCGCCGCCGAGCTCGAGCGCACGGCGAACGCGTACCTTTCGCTGGGTCTGTCGCCAGGAGATCGCATTGCAGTCGTCATGGACAACTGCGTGGAGATGCCACTGGCAATGTTCGGCGCATTGCGCGCGGGCCTTGTGGCCGTCCCGATGAACACCTCGGTGGCCAATGATGCGCTGGCAGGCATGCTGGCAGATTGCGGTGCACGCGCGATCGTTGTCACCCCTGAGCACCGCGCACGCATCGACGCGCTGGACAGTGATCTCAGGGCAGCCTTCGCGGACCGGCAGATCTCTACGGGAACCGGCCTTGCGGCGCAGTGGCGAGGCTGGACAGATTGGCAGGCAGGCATCGGCACCGATGTCTGCGGTGTAGCGCTGAGCGATGAGGCGCCCTGCAACATTATCTACTCCTCCGGCACGACAGCGTTGCCTAAGGGCATCGTGCATGGCCACCGTCGCCGACTCGACTGGGCTTATGACCTCGGCCTTGCACTGCGCTACCACGGCGGTGCCGTGACACTGTGTTCGCTCGGTCTGTACTCCAACATCAGCTGGGTGGGCATGCTGTGTACGTGGCTGACCGGCGGATGTGTGGTGGTGAGCTCGGGTTTCAATCCCGACCGTGTGCTCAGGACCATCGAGCATGAGCGCATCACCCATTTTTCCATGGTGCCGGTTCAGTTCCAGCGACTGCTGGAAAGCTCAGCCTTTGATGCCCATGATCGCAGCAGCCTGCAGGCCGTCATGTCTTGCGGCTCACCGCTGCCGGCAGCACTCAAGCAGCGCCTGCCCGTAGCGCTTGGCTGCGACTTCATAGAACTTTACGGCCTGACCGAAGGCCTGATCACGATCCATGATCCCGAGACGCTCGAGCAGCGCACGAGCTGCGTGGGCCAGGCCCTGCCGGGCACCGAGGTGCGCATCGTCGGCGATGACGATCGCGAGGTCGAGGCCGGATGCGCCGGTGAGATCGTCGGCAGGGGGCGCATCCTGATGAGCGGCTACCTGAATCGCGACGACGCCAATGCGCAGTCGACCTGGACCGATGCCCAGGGGCAGCGCTGGCTGCGCACCGGTGACATTGGCAGACTCGATGAGGAAGGTTACCTCTACATCGTGGATCGCAAGAAGGACATGATCCTTTCGGGCGGACAGAACATCTATCCCGGCGATATCGAGGCGGTCATGCGCGACCATCCCGCCGTCGCGGATGTCGCAGTGATCGGTGTACCCAGCCACCGCTGGGGAGAAACTCCGCTTGCGGTCGTGGTAACGTCGCAAGCTACTACCCAGGATCGCCTGCAGGAGTGGACGAATGCCAGGCTGGGACGTCAGCAACGCATCGCGGGCGTGGTATTCGTCGATGAACTGCCGCGCAACCCGAACGGCAAGGTGCTGAAACGCGAGCTTCGGCACAGCTATGAGCACATGGCGTTCTGATCGAGGAGCTTGAAGCATGAGCATGCACACCCGACAAGCCCCGCGCACCGGCACCTGGGACAGCGCCGAGGGGCTCAGGCTGTTTTACCGCGACTTCGGTTCGAGCGAGGGTGCGGGGGTTCCAGTCCTGTGTCTGCCCGGCCTCACGCGAAACAGTCGTGACTTCAACCAACTCGCCGACCATCTCGCGCGCCATCGTCGCGTCATCTGCCCGGATCTGCGCGGACGCGGCCATTCGCAACATGATCCTGAGTGGCGCAACTACCAGCCGCTGACCTATGTGAACGACACCTGGCGATTGCTCGATACGCTGGAACTCGAACGCGTGGTCGTTATCGGCACGTCCCTGGGCGGGCTGATGGCGATGATCATGGCCGCGCAGCAACCGGTGCGCCTGATCGGCGTCGTGCTCAACGACGTCGGCCCGGAAATCGCCCCCGAGGGACTTGCCCGTATCCGCGGCTATACCGGCAAGCTTCCTGCGGTGCGCAACTGGGAGGATGCGGTGGCGCAGGTACGCCAGATCTACGGCGCAGCGCTGCCGGGGCTGGACGATAAGCGCTGGCTGGCCTTCGCGCAGCAGGGGTTTCGCGAGAACGCCGAAGGCCTCCCGCAGCTGGACTACGATCCGGCCATCGGGCGGGCCATCGCCGAGGTCAGCGGCGAGCCCCCGGACCCGTGGCCATTGTTTCGTGCGCTGACGATGCCCAGCCTGGCGCTAAGAGGCGAGTTCTCCGACATCCTCGCGCCCGCGACACTGGCGCGCATGCAACGCGAGAAGCCCGATCTGCGGGTGGTCACCGTCGCCAATCGCGGGCATGTGCCGTTGCTCGATGAGCCCGAGAGTCTCGCGGCCATAGACGACTTTTTGGCAAGCCTTGATGACCACTGAAGCCGCCCCTGCCGCGGCCTGCTCCTCTGCCAGGCTG
>JBGTIC010000141.1:0-3527 GCA_041745895.1 Gammaproteobacteria bacterium | reverse complement strand
GCGCGGCGGCGTCAACGGCGCGCGCGCAGCGCTCGATGAGTTCTGGGGCACGATCAGTCGCGTCGGCGCGTTCAGTCCGTTCAGCCAGGCCGCTGCAAGTCCATGGGCACCCTGGGTCGTGTGGATGGAGGGGCTTGCGCGGCTGGCCTCCCCCTATGATGTCAACCCGCTGAACCTCGACCCGCTGCGCCGCACGCTGGAGCAGAGCATCGATTTCGAGCAGCTTCGCGACTGCACGCAGATCAAGCTGTTCATCAGCGCGACGAATGTTCGCCAGGGTGCACTGAAGGTGTTCACCACGCCGGAGCTGACGGTCGACAGCCTGCTGGCCTCTGCCTGCCTGCCGCGACTCCACCATGCCGTGCGCATCGGCGAGGACTACTTCTGGGATGGCGGGTTCATGGGCAATCCCGTGCTCGAACCGCTGCTCACAGGGTGCGACGCCAGTGACGTGGTGATCGTGCAGATCAACCCGACGCGCCGGGAAACCCTGCCTCGCGGCGCAGAGGCCATCGACGACCGCGTCAACGAGATCACTTTCAATGCCAGCCTGATGCGAGAGATTCGCAGCATCGCGCACCTCAACCGCCTTGTCGAACATGGCTGGGCGACCCCCGGGAAGCTGATGGAGGTGTATCTGCACATGATCGCCGCCGAGGAGGTGACCAGTGGCCTGGGATTGCGCAGCAAGTTCGATACACGCTGGGCGTCGCTGACACGGCTGCGTGATGCCGGTCGGCGAAAGGCTGATGAGTTCCTCGTGGCCCATTTCGCAGCATTGAGCAAAAGGACGACGCTGGCCCTCTCGGAGTGGGCGCCGACCTACGCGCTGCCCGCATCGACGGGCCACCAGGCTCCGTAACCGCTTCACTCAGCGGGGGCTGAGCATTTCCTCGGCCAGCCGGAACAAGGTCTGCGGCGCGCAACCTTCCGCCTTGTTGTTGGCTATCACGTAGGCCGGTCGCCCGGCGGCCAGTGCGCGCCGGCACATCGCCGCAATGGCAGGACGGTTGCTGCGATCCTCTGCCTGCAGGTGAGTGAACGGCGCGAAGCGCGCCCTGGCGATCTCATAGCTGTCGCCGGTGCGCAGGTTCCAGCGCAGCACCAGTGGGCCGCTGGCCGCAAGGGTGGCTGGCAGGCGGGCAAGCTGCTCGTCGATGGACGCAGCGCCCGGGTGCACCGTAAAGCAGTAGAAGCTGCCGGTGCTTTCGAGCGCCGCGAACACCGGCTCGCACAACAGCTGTGGATTGCGAAGCTCCAGCGCGCGCGGCAGTGACGGCGGCAGGCTGGCCAGCAGGGCCTCGAGTCGTTCGGCAAACGGCAGCGGATCGCGTACCCACGCCTCGGGCATCGGCGGGATCTGCAGCAGCACCAGCCCCAGGCTCGCGCCCAGGCCCTCGAGCGCGGGTTCGACCAGACACCGTTGGGCGACTGCGGGATCCAGAAACCGCGGGTTGTCGCGCCTTCCGGTGCGGGTGGAAGTCCGGCGCAGTACCGGAGAGGTGAGTTCAGCCGGCGCCTTGACCACGAAGCGAAAGTCCGTGGGTACCTGCTTCGCATAGCGCTGGTACTGCGCCGAACTCAATGGCGCGTAGTAGCTGCGATCGATGCTCACGGTTCTGAGCAGCGGATGCGCCGCGTAGGCGGTCAAGCCGTGTTGCGCCAGCACCGCCTCCGGGTACTCGCGGGCCCAGACCTGTCCGGCCCAGCCGGGGAAGGCCCAGCTGGACGTGCCGAGGCGAAACGCCGGTGCCAACGCCTGCGCAAGGCGCCGCAGGGTATCGGGCAGTGGCGCAGCCTCCACCAGGCTCGGCTCCTCGCCCCTGAACAGGCGCATCTGGTCGTCCGAGCGCTCAGGCATCGCTGCGGACCTTGAAGATCACGTGAAACCCGGTCTGGCGCCACGCCAGCCAGATGAGCACGAACCAGGCCATCAGCAGCGCAGAAAGATTCCACTCGATGATGTTGTTCGCAGCCGAACGATCGAGCGCCCACTCCGCAGCCGGAATGCTCAAAAGGCCCCCCAGCAACATCAACCCGCAGGTCGCGACCATCAGCCGTGGCAGCCAGGCTGCGGGAGGAGAACGCCCGCGGCGCAGCCGATGCCACAGGACGCCGGTGATCAGCAGCTGGGCGAGGTAACTGAAGGCGAAGAACACCGTCACGCCGTAGCGGCGCATCAGCCGGTAGGCATCACCGTCGGTCCCCAGGAAGGTCGAATACAGGATCAGAAAAAGCCCGGCGACATAGCCGATCAGCTCGATGACGACCAGCCGGGTGCGTGAGCGCTCACCGAGCTCAGCAAGCCAGCAGCAGCACAGGCGCCAGAACAGCATCATCAGAACAGCTGTGGCGATCATCGTGGCACGAAAAAAGAAGATCACCGGCTCGTTGCGTCCGGCAGCACTGATGCTGGCGCAGCCCTCGAGATAGACGTTGCAGGACGGAATCAGGCCGAGTGACTGTGACAGCCACAGTGACAGGTTGGCACCGAAGGCGGGGAGCAGGAAGATCAGCAGGGGCAGGGCACGCAGCGACATCTTGCTTGACTGTGACCTCCGCGATCGTGCGGCGTTCCGGATGGGCCCGGCCGCGATGGTTCAACGTTTGCGCACGGTGATCCTGCCCGGCGGTGGTTTGCGCAGCTGTGCCTCATTGTGCATGGCGTGTTCAGCCGCGGCCAGAAGGCCCTGCGCATCGGCACCGTCATCCGGATAGCCGGCCACGCCCACGCTGACCTGGACACGCTGCATCTGCGCGCCGATACGCAGTGTGGTCGAGAACACCACGTTGCGAATGCGCTGGGCCACGGTGTCGGCGACATCGCGGGGTGTCTCTGCGAGAAACACTGCGAAGCGCTGTTCGCCGAGCCGCGAAAGCGCATCGCTGGTGCGCACCACCCGCAGCAGCGCGTCGCTGACCAGGCGCAAGGCCTGCGCCCCACCGACGCTGGCATCGGAACCGCCGAGACTCTGGAACTCATCGATGCTCACGACCAGCAGCGAATACCGGCGCTGGTAACGCTTCGCGCTGTCATGCTCCCTGGCAAGAAACCGGTCGAAGGCAGCTGCGTTGAGCAGTCCGGTCAATGCATCGCTGTCGGCCAGCGCCTGGATCCGCGCGCGCGCCGCGCGCAGCTGGGCCAGCAGCAGGATACTCAGCGCCGACACCAGCCACAGCGGCAGCAACTGCAGGACCGCGGCGCCGATCAGGGCATCTGAAGGCGTCATGCCGGCGTCGAACAGCGTCAGCGCCAGATACGCCAGCGTGACGAGCAGTGCGGTGATCAGCAGACTGCCACGGCCCAGCGCAAAGGCGCTGGCCACGACGGGCAGGAAATACAGATTGGCCAGACCCGATTCGTGCACGCCGGTGATGGCCAGCAATGCGGTGATGAACACGATCATGCACGCAAGCTCGAGCGCCAGGCGCGTTCGCGCCGACCCCAGCCCCAGCGCGAGCGACACGCCCAGCAGCGCCAGCGCTGCCGTGTATGCGCCAAGCATCAGCGCCACGGCCGGCTCACC
>JBGTIC010000140.1:0-12134 GCA_041745895.1 Gammaproteobacteria bacterium | reverse complement strand
CGGGGTCCGGCCCGTGTGGACGCAGCCCTGCTCGCCGAACTCGACGACCTGGTGCCATTGGCACCCCTGCACCAGCCCAATGATCTGGCGGCAATTCGCGCGCTGGCCGGCCGGTTGCCGGACACACCACAGGTCGCCTGCTTCGACACCGCGTTTCATCACACGATGCCTGCCGTGGCGCGACGCGTCGCGCTGCCCGACCGGGTGGCGAATCGCCCGCTTCGCCGCTATGGGTTCCACGGCCTGTCATACGAATTCATTGCAACGCAGATGCGCAGACTCGCACCGGAGGCTGAGCGGGTGATCGTCGCGCATCTTGGCAACGGGGCCAGCCTGTGCGCACTGCGCGATGGACGCAGCGTGGACACCACGATGGGCATGACGCCACTCGATGGCGTACCCATGGGCACCCGCAGCGGCGCACTCGACCCGGGTCTGCTGCTGTGGCTGCTCGAATCTCAGGGCCTGGATGTGGATGTGCTGTCCGACATCCTGTATCGACAGTCCGGCCTGCTCGCGCTGTCCGGCATCAGCGCAGACATGCGAGAACTGCTCACAAGTCGATCGGTCTGCGCACGCGAGGCGATTGCGGTGTTCACCTACCGTTGCGCGCAGGCGGTCGCGGCGATGACGGTTGCGCTGGGCGGACTCGATGCGCTGGTGTTTACCGGCGGCATTGGCGAACGGGCGGCCAGTGTGCGCGCCGACATCGTCAGGCAGTGCGCGTGTCTTGGCCTGGCCCTCGACGAGGACGCCAATGAACGCGATGCCGCCATGATCGCAAGCCATGCGAGCGCCGCGGACATTCGCATCATGGCGACCGACGAGGCCGCGGTCATGGCCCGCCACGCGATGGGTGTCCTGGCCGATTCGCGATCGATGTAGTGTAGCCAGACCGACTGCCGGTGCGCCCTGAGCGCCGCACCCTAGGATGCATCTTCGCTGCCGTAAGGCCACTTCCAGTTGCGGATCTCCGGCATGTCCTGGCCGTGCTTGCGGATGTAGTGATGGTGGTCTGTCAAGCGGTCGCGGAAGATCTGCTTGGCGTAGGCGGCGAGATAGCCGAGCTTGGGCACACGGTCGATCACATCGCCGACCAGATGAAAGCGATCCAGATCGTTGAGCACGGCCATGTCGAAGGGGGTCGTCGTGGTGCCCTCCTCCTTGTAGCCACGCACATGCAGGTTGTGATGGTTCGTGCGTCGATACGTCAGCCGGTGAATCAGCCAAGGATAGCCATGGTAGGCAAAGATGATCGGCTTGTCGGTGGTGAACAGGGCGTCGAAGTCACGGTCTGACAGGCCGTGGGGATGCTCCTCACGCGGCTGCAACGTCATGAGATCAACCACATTGACAACACGCACCTTGAGCTCCGGCACATGCTGGCGCAGCAGATCGACAGCGGCGAGTGTTTCGAGTGTGGGTACATCACCGGCGCAGGCCATGATCACATCCGGCTCGCTGCCGCGATCATTGCTCGCCCAATCCCATATACCGATCCCTGCGCTGCAGTGACGGATGGCCTGCTCCATGCTCAGCCACTGTGGCTGCATCTGCTTGCCGGCGACGATGACATTGATGAAGTCGCGGCTGCGCAGCACCTTGTCGGTGACGTAGAGCAGACAGTTGGCATCCGGTGGCAGGTACACGCGGATGATGTCGGCTTTCTTGTTGACCACATGATCGATGAAGCCTGGGTCCTGATGACTGAAGCCATTGTGGTCCTGGCGCCAGACATGCGAGGTGAGCAGGTAATTCAGCGACGCGATGGGCCGGCGCCAGGGCACTTCGTGGGCGGCAACCTTCAACCACTTGGCATGCTGGTTGAACATCGAATCGACAATGTGGATGAAAGCCTCGTAGCAGGAAAACAGCCCGTGACGCCCGGTCAGCAGGTAGCCCTCCAGCCAGCCCTGACAGGTGTGCTCGGAGAGGATCTCCATGACTCGGCCGTTCGGCGAGAGCTGTTCGTCCTCCGGCTCGATGCCGGCCACCCAGGTCTTGTCGGTAGCCTCCAGGACCGCTCCCAGCCGGTTGGACTCGGTCTCGTCGGGCCCGAACAGCCGGAAGTTTTGCCGTGTCTCGTTACGACGCATGACGTCGCGCAGGAAGCGACCCATGACACGCGTGGCCTCGGCGGCCAGTTCTCCCGGCCGCAGCACCTCCAGCCCATAGTCGCGGTAGTCGGGCAACACCAGGTCCTTCAGCAACAGGCCGCCGTTGGCATGCGGGTTGGCCCCCATGCGCCGGGCACCGTCCGGCACGAGTTCGAGCAGGTGCGCCCGCGGTGCGCCATTGGCATCGAAGAGTCGCTCGGGTTCGTAGCTGCGCAGCCAGTGCTCGAGGATCACGCGGTGGCTGTCGCTGGCAGCGGCATCCGCGAAGGGCACCTGATGGGCCCGGAAGCTGCCCTCGATGCGCCTGCTGTCGACTGCCGCAGGCCCGGTCCAGCCCTTGGGACTCTTCAGCACGATCATCGGCCAGCGCGGCCGGCGCACGGCCCCGCCGTTGCGCACGTGCGCTCGGATCTGCGCAATTTCGTCCAGCGCCTCATCGAGTGCTGCGGCCATCCGCTGGTGCATGAGTTGCGGATCGCTGCCCTCGACCATGATCATCCGATGTCCATAACCCTTCATCAGCGCATCGAGCTCATCGCGGCTGATGCGTGCAAGTACGGTCGGGTTGGCGATCTTCCAGCCATTGAGGTGCAGTACCGGCAGCACCGCGCCATCGCGTGCGGGGTTGAGGAATTTGTTGGAATGCCATGAGGCTGCGAGCGGACCGGTTTCGGCCTCGCCGTCGCCGATCACGCACAGCGCCAGCAGGTCGGGATTATCGAACACCGCCCCGTAGGCGTGCGACAGCGCATAGCCCAGCTCCCCGCCTTCGTGGATGGACCCGGGCACCTCCGGTGCGACATGGCTGGGCAGCCCACCGGGAAAGGAAAACTGGCGAAACAGTCGCGCCATGCCTTCGGCGTCTCGACTCACCTCCGGGTAGAGTTCGCTGAAACTGCCTTCCAGCCAGGTGTTCGCCACCAGTGCAGGTCCGCCATGCCCCGGTCCCGTGATGAAGATCGCATCCAGGTCGCGCGCACGAATCACGCGGTTCATATGTGCATAGAGAAAGTTCAGCCCGGGCGTCGTGCCCCAGTGGCCGAGCAGCCGGGGCTTGATGTGCTCCGGCAACAGGGGCTCGTGCAACAGCGGGTTGGCAAGCAGGTAGATCTGGCCGACCGACAGGTAGTTGGCGGCGCACCAGTAGTCGTGCAGCGCGGCAAGCTCTGATGCCGCCAGGGGACCGTCCCCTATAGCGGATTCTGCCGAGGGATTGGACACGGGCATGCTCCAAGGGTGTCGCGCAGGTATGTCAATGGCGTGACACGATCGCGAAAATACCAGGACGCCCCACCCTACCTCGAATCGAGCGCGACGCCATCGGGGTTTTCCGTGATGTCCTTTGCATCGCCCAACGCGCGAGGCCAGAATAGCCGGCGTCAGCGCCGCCGGCGCTTGTCTTGACGGGCACAGCAGGAGACCCAATGGCAGGCCAGACCTTTTCCATCGACATCGTGCCCAACCTGCCTGAGAGCATCTGCCGTCTGGGCGATCTTGCGGACAATCTCTGGTTCAGCTGGCACCGGCCGACCCGCCACCTGTTCCTGATGCTCGACCGCGATTTGTGGTGGCAGGTGGGACGCAACCCCCGGCTGTTCCTGCGTTTCGTCGACCAGTCGGTGTTGATTACCGCCGCCGAGGACAGGACGTTTCTGTCAGCCTACCGCAGTGTGCTGGCTGAATATGACGCCTATCACGACGACAGTCATGACGGGCGCACGCCATTCCGGCTGCCCGATGATGAACTGATCGCCTACTTCTGCGCCGAATTCGGCTTCCATGACAGCGTGCCGATCTATTCCGGCGGCCTGGGCATCCTTGCCGGCGACCATTGCAAGACCGCCAGCGACCTTGCACTGCCCTTCGTGGCCGTCGGTCTGCTCTATCGCCAGGGGTATTTCCGTCAGCGCATCGATGCGCACGGCAACCAGGTGGCCGAATACACCACGGTCGCACCCCACGAGATTCCGGTATTCCCCGTGACCGGTCCGGACGGCCAGGATCTGCTCATCGACTGTCCGCTCCAGCAGCGCCAGGTGCGTGTCAAGATCTGGAAGGCGCAGGTCGGCCGCGTACAGGTCATCCTGCTGGACACCGATATCGATGCCAACGCTGAGGAAGATCGCACGATCACCCGCGTGCTCTACGGTGGCGACCAGACCATGCGCATCCGCCAGGAGATCATTTTGGGGATCGGTGGTGTCAGGGCGCTGCGCGCGCTGAATCTCAGCCCCAGCGTGTGGCACATCAATGAAGGCCATGCGGCGTTCATGCTCGCCGAGCGCATGCGCGAACTGGTGGACACAGGTGTGCCGTTCGACGCGGCACTCGAAGCCGTAGCGGCGCCCACAGTGTTCACGACCCACACACCGGTCTCCGCAGGCCATGATGCTTTCGACCCTGCGATGGTACTCGACTATCTCTCGCAGATCATTCCGGACATTGGCATCTCGCCCGAGCGCTTCATTTCACTTGGTCATGATGCCGGCGAGGACCGACGCTTCAACATGACGCGCCTGGCGGTTGCCGGTGCGCGCGGCATCAACGGTGTGAGCCGCCTGCATGGCAGCGTGTCGTCGCAGATTCTCGCCTCGGCCTGGCCACAGGTTCCGCCACCGGAAAACCCGGTCGGCTTCGTTACCAACGGCGTGCATGTCCCGACCTTTCTGCGCAGCGAGTGGACCGGCCTGCTCTCCGAGCACCTCGGCCCCTCGTGGGCCTACCAGCTGATGGACCGCGATCTCACCGAATCCATCATGGAGATTCCGCCGGGACGCTTCTGGTACGTCAAACAGCAGATCAAGGGTGAGACGCTTCGCGTGCTGCGCAAGCGACTCGAGCATCAGCATCTGCACAACCGGCACAGCAGCGCGCACATCCGGCGCATGCTGCGCCATCTCGATCCGGAATCGCCCAATGCGCTGGTCATCGGCTTTGCACGACGCTTCGCGTCCTACAAGCGTGCCACACTGCTGTTCAGCGATCTGGACTGGCTGCGCGCCATTGTCGACCACGACGAACGACCGGTCGTGTTCGTGTTTGCAGGCAAGGCCCATCCCGCAGATAAGCCCGGCCAGCACCTGATGCAGGATGTCCACCGCATTTCCAACCTGCCCGAATTTTTCGGCAAGGTGCTGCTGATGGAAGGCTACAACATGGAACTCGGCGGGCTGCTGACCTCGGGGGTGGACGTGTGGCTGAACACGCCGGTGTATCCGCTCGAGGCAAGCGGCACCTCGGGGATGAAGGCGGCCATCAATGGCACAGTCAATCTGAGCGTGCTCGATGGATGGTGGGCTGAGGGCTACGATGGCAGCAACGGCTGGGCGATCCCGCCGGCCACTCATGCGGATTCGGATTACGAGCGCGATCATCAGGATGCCACGACGCTCTATGAGATCCTGCAGGACGAAGTCATCCCGATGTACTACCGGCGTGAGCGCAAGCTTGGCTTCTCGCCCGAGTGGGTCGAGCGTTGCAAGCGCTCCATGGCGACCAATCTGCCACGGTTCAACAGCCAGCGTTTCCTTGGCGACTACGTGCGCCATTTCTATCTGCCGGCCTCGAAACACGGCAGGCTGATGCGTGCCAATGAGCACGCGGCCGCGCATGCGCTTGCGCAGTGGAAGGCAAGAGTGCGCGATGCCTGGCCCGGCGTTGGGTTGCGGCTGATGACGCCTGTGCCCACGCACATGAACTGGGCCGGAGCATTCGGCATGGATGTGGCGGTATCCCTCAATGGCCTGGCCCCCGAAGATGTCTGTGTCGAATGTGTCATCGCCCGCGGCATCGGCTCGGAGGTCACGGTACCCTTGCGCAGCCATGCCGAAAATGGCCGCCCCACCGAGGGGCTGATGTACCTCGAGGATGACGCCTTCCACGTCGCACCGCTCGAGCCACATGCCGCGCTGGCCGATGGCGAGCATCACTACCGGCTCAGTGCCCCGCCGCCGTGGTGCGGGCACCTGAGTTTCGAGATCCGGGCGAGGCCCGCGCATCCGCATCTGGCGCACCCGCACGAACTGGGCCTGGTGCACTGGGTGGGCAAGCAGCAGGACTGAGCGACCATGCATCAGAGCGCACCTGGAGCTGATGGCTTCCGGATCCACGATGGCCAGCGTATTCCACCGGGTGTGACGGTGCGCGCCGAGGGTGTGAATTTCTCGGTGTTCAGCCGCAACGCCACACACATGTCGCTGCAGCTCTATCGCGATGACGAGGCGCGCGAGCCCCTGCTGCGTATCAGCCTCGACCCGGTGCACAACCGTACGTTTTTTTTCTGGCACGTGTTCGTCGAGGGCGCCACACCCGGCATGTGCTACACATGGCAGGCCGATGGCCCAGGGAACACCGTCGAAACCGGGTTTCGTTTCGATCCTGGCATCGAATTGCTCGATCCGCGGGCGCGCATGATTTCCACGCGGATGTGGGATCGCGCAACGGCCATCGGCCCGAAGCGTGCCGCCACCAGCATGCGCGCGCGCATCGTCGAGGATGATGATTACGACTGGGAGGGCGACACACCCCTGAATCACCGGCTCGAGGACAGCATCATCTACGAGCTGCATGTCGGCGGCTTCACCCGTCACGCATCTGCCGGCGTCAACCACCCGGGGACGTTTCGTGGACTCATCGAGAAAATCCCCTACCTGCAGGAATTAGGTGTAACCGATGTCGAACTGATGCCGGTCATGGCCTTCGATCCACAGGACGTGCCGCCGGGCGTTGCCGCATGCGGTCTGTCCAACTTCTGGGGCTACAGTCCCTGCAGTTTCTATGCCCTGCACCCGCACTACGCGAGTGCTGCACATGCGCGGCGCGAGTTTCGCGACATGATCAAGGCGATGCACCGCGCCGGCATCGGGGTGATTCTCGATGTGGTGTTCAACCATACCGCCGAGGGCGGCGTCGAGGGTCCCACGATCAGCTTCAAGGGCCTGGGTAACGAGTTCTATTACCACCTGGATCCCGAGGATCGGCGTCTCTATCGCGATTATTCAGGCTGCGGCAATACGCTGAACTGCAATCACCCGGCCGTCTCCCGTCTGCTGCTGCAGTGCCTGGAGTACTGGGTTCGCGAAATGCATGTCGATGGCTTCCGGTTCGATCTTGCCAGCGCCATGGGTCGCGGCGAGGACGGCGAGCCGATGTATCACGCGCCGCTGCTGTGGAACATCGAGTTCTCGGAGACGCTGGCGCATACACGCCTGATCTGCGAGGCCTGGGATGCGGCCGGGCTCTACCAGGTCGGCGACTTTCCAGGGTTTCGCTGGGCGGAGTGGAACGGCCGTTATCGCGATACGCTGCGCAGATGGGTGCGCGGTGATGCCGGACTGCGGGGCGAACTCGCGCAGCGCCTGACCGGCAGCAGTGATCTCTACCAGGCCAGCGGACGGCTGCCGGTCAACAGCATCAACTTCGTTACCTGTCACGACGGCTTCACGCTCAACGACCTGGTCAGCTACGACGACAAGCACAACGAAGCCAATGGCGAAGACAATCGCGACGGTGCCAACGACAACCACAGCTGGAACTGCGGGGAGGAAGGCCCCAGCGAGGACGCCGCCATCCTCACGCTGCGCCGGCGCCAGGCGCGCAATCACCTTGCGCTGCTGATGCTCAGCCAGGGCGTGCCGATGCTGCTGGCCGGCGACGAGTTGCTGCGCAGCCAGCAGGGCAACAACAACGCCTGGTGTCAGGACAACGCGCTGGGCTGGATCGACTGGTCGCTGCTCGAACGCCACAGCGACATGCATCGCTTTGTGCGGGAGTTGATCGCATTGCGCAAACGCCACGCGTCGCTACGCCGCCATCGCTTTCTGACCGGCAAACCGGGCAGCGCACACTTCGGACTGGCCGACATCGCGTGGTTCGACGAGACGGGCGGCGAGCCCGACTGGCAGGATGCACAGGCGCGAACGCTGGGCTTCCTGCTCGGTGGCCGCAGCGCTGGCGAAGATGCGCTGCTGGTCATGCTCAATGCTGAACCTGTCGGCTGCAGATTCGTGTTGCCCGAGCCGCCGCGCGGCGCCTGGCGTCGCTGCCTGGACACAGCGATGAAGTCACCCGACGACATCCTGCCGCCCGGCGAACAGCCGGTACTGAAGGAATCTCACTATCAGCTGGCCGATCGCAGCGTGGTCGTGCTGGCCTCCTGAGCGCTCTCGGGCGCTTCGGCATCCGCACCGGCGTGCGCGCGTTGAAGCACCACCCCGGCGAGCGGCGGCAAGGTCACCATCACTGAATGGGCACAGCCCTGACAGGCATGTGCCTGCGCGCTGAGCGGCAGCGGATTTCCCAGGTCGCTGCCGCCGTA
Source organism: Gammaproteobacteria bacterium (assembly GCA_041745895.1). Taxonomy (GTDB): domain Bacteria; phylum Pseudomonadota; class Gammaproteobacteria; order Steroidobacterales; family PWYM01; genus PWYM01. The sequence continues at coordinate 3,701 of JBGTIC010000140.1, read as the reverse complement.
GTAGCGTGAATCGGAATTGAAACACTCGATCCAGTCACCGGCCTCCGGCACCCCGACGCGATACCCCTGCCTTGGCACCGGCGTAAAATTCAGCACCACGATGACGCTTTCATCGTTGCAACAGCGTCGATACGCCAGTGTCGAATGGGTGGCATCCTCCCAGGACAGCCAGGCGAATCCGGTGGGTTCGAAATCCAGCCGATGCAGCGGCGGCAGCTGGCGATACAGGCGGTTCAGATCGCCCACCAGCCGCTGCACACCGGCGTGGGCTGGCTCATCGAGCAGTTGCCACGGCAGTGCCGCACGATGGTCCCATTCAGTCGGCTGGCCCAGTTCACTGCCCATGAACAGCAGTTTCTTGCCGGGAAACGTCCACTGCAAGGTATAGAGCAGTCGCAGGTTCGCCAGGCGCTGCCACTCATCCCCCGCCATCTTGCCGAGCAGCGAGCCCTTGCCGTGGACGACCTCGTCGTGGGAGAGCGGCAGCACGAAATTCTCGGAAAACGCATACAGGGCCGCGAAGTTGATCAGGCCGTGATGATGGCTGCGGTGCACCGGATCCATCGCCAGGTACTTCAGCGTGTCGTGCATCCAGCCCATGTTCCACTTCATCGAAAACCCCAGGCCGCCGGCCCACACCGGTCGCGACACGCCGGGCCAGGCGGTGGATTCCTCGGCGATGCTCAGGCTGCCGGGCACTTCGCGATGGGTCAGTTCATTAAGCCTGCGCAGGAAACTCACCGCCTCGAGGTTTTCATTGCCACCGTGGACATTGGGTGCCCACTCGCCGGGCTCGCGCGAGTAGTTCAGATACAGCATCGAGGCCACTGCATCCACGCGCAGCCCGTCAAAATGAAACTCCTCCAGCCAGTACAAGGCACTGGAGAGCAGGAAACTCACGACCTCATGGCGATCGTAGTTGAAGACCAGCGTACCCCAGTCCGGATGCGCACCCTTGCGCGGGTCGGCGTATTCGTAGAGCGCGCTGCCATCGAAGCTGGCCAGTCCGTGCGCGTCACGCGGGAAGTGTCCGGCCACCCAGTCGAGCAGCACACCAACACCATGCCGGTGGCAATGGTCGATGAAGTACTTGAGGTCGTCGGGCTCACCGTAGCGTCGCGTAGGCGCAAACATGCCGGTGGTCTGATAGCCCCAGGAGTCATCGAAGGGGTACTCGGTGATGGGCATCAGCTCGATATGCGTGAAGCCCAGCGAGACCACGTAGGGCACGAGTTGCTCCGCCAGGGCGCGGTAGTCCAGCGGGTGGCCATGCTCGTCATGGCGCCAGGCGCCCGGGTGGAGTTCATAGACAGACATCGGCGCATGCAGCCAGTGGGCGTGCGCACGCCCAACCTGCCATTCCCCGTCCTGCCAGACATGCTGGCTGGCTGCGGTGACCACCGAGGCGGTGCGAGGACGAAGCTCGCCGGCACGTGCGTAGGGATCGGCCTTGAGCAACATCGCACCGCTGTGCCGATTGCGGATCTCGAACTTGTAGAGCCCGCCCGGTCCAAGCCCCGGGATGAACAGCTCCCACACGCCGCTGCCCCCCCGCACGCGCATCGGGTGCCAGCGGCCGTCCCAGTGATTGAAATCCCCCACCACACTGACGCGCTCGGCATCAGGGGCCCACACCGCGAAGACCACGCCATCGATGCCATCGCAGCTCACAAGCCGTGCACCCAGCAACTGCCATGCACGCACGTGTTCTCCGGCATTGAAGCGCGCAAGCTCGCCCTCATCGAGCAGTGGCGCGAAACAGTACGGATCCCAGTGCTCATGCCGTTGCCCGTGCGCATCGGTCCAGCGCAGGCGGTAATGCTGAGGCACACTGCGTGCGGCTTCGATCCATTCGAACAGACCCGCAGCGTTGACCTGCCGCCCTTCGAGGCCACCCTCGCCCAGCTGCGCGCTGCGCGCGGTGGGCAGGAAAGCACGCACAACCACGCGCCCGTCCGCCCGGGGGTGTCTGCCCAGCAATCGGAACGGATCATGCAGCGCGCCTGTCAGCAGTCGGCGCACATCCGCGGCAATCGCATCGTTTGTCACGCTCATGTCATCCATCGACACCTATTCTCGAACCGTGGTGCACCGGACATCGCCAAAGCTGGTCAACGAAAAGCGAAATTCGCGTATGCTCTGAGCATTCGATCACGCTGTCGTCGCGCGCCGCGCCATCACGGTGCAGCGCCTGGCGCATGGCCAGGCGAGGATGCGAATTCATGAAGCCGGTCAAGTCGGGGCGATTCGTAAGCCAACTCACCAAGAGTACCATGGCGGTCATCATGGCCGGCGGTCGCGGCGAGCGCCTCAGCCACCTGACCCGACACCGAGCCAAGCCCGCGGTCACCTTTGGCGGCAAGTACCGCATCATCGATTTTACGCTGTCCAACTGCGTGAACTCCGGCATCCGCCAGATCCTCGTGCTCACGCAGTACAAGGCCCACACGCTGATCCAGCATGTGCAGCGTGGCTGGGGTTATCTGCGCGGTGAACTCGGCGAGTTCGTGCAGCTGGTCCCGGCACAGCAGCAGCACGGCGATCGCTGGTACACGGGCACCGCCGATGCGGTGTTCCAGAACCTCGACATCATCGAGGCCTACCACCCGGACATGGTGCTCGTGCTGGCGGGTGACCATGTCTACAAGATGGACTACGGTCCGATGATCGCCTTCCATGTGGAGAATAATGCGGACATCACGGTCGGCGTCGTGCAGGTGCCCGTCGCCGAGGCCACGCAATACGGCGTGATGACTGTCGATGAGGACCAGCGCGTCATCGCGTTCAGCGAAAAGCCCGAAAAACCTGAGCCCATGCCCGGCAGCAAGGACATTGCCCTGGCCTCGATGGGGATCTACGTATTCAATCGTGAGTATCTGGCCGCGCGCCTTGAAGCCGATTCGGCAGATGCAGGATCACAGCACGACTTCGGCAAGAACATCCTGCCGCACACCATCCACGAGGGCCGCGTGTTCGCCTATGCGTTTCAGGATGTGGCCACGAGTGCCCAGGCTTACTGGCGCGATGTCGGCACCGTCGATGCGTTCTACGATGCGAACATGGAGCTCACCCATGTCACGCCCGAGCTCAATCTCTACGATGACAGCTGGCCCATATGGACCTACCAGGAGCAGGCACCGGCGGCGAAGTTCGTCCTCGACGAGGCAGGCCGCCGCGGTGTCGCGATCAACTCCCTGGTCAGCGGCGGTTGCATCATCTCCGGTGCACGCGTGCAGGAGTCCCTGCTGTCGTTTTCGGTGCGTGTCGAGGAAGGCACGGAGATCTACCGCACCGTGGTGCTCCCGCAGGTCACCATCGGACGCGATTGCCGGATCCGCAACGCCATCATCGACAGCGACTGCGATGTACCCGATGGCACGATCATCGGTCATGACCCGGAAGAAGATCGCCGGCGATTCCATGTGACTGAGCGCGGCGTGGTGCTGGTCACGCCGGATCTGCTGCAAGATACGCCTGCGGATGATGCACTGAGCGAAACGGCACGGCAGCGTGCGCTTCGGGGATCACGGTTCACATAGGTGGCCGAAGGCCCGTGGCTTGGGTCAAGTGGTCCTTACTTAACCCCGGGTGGCGCTTCCTGCGGGAGGTCTTTGGCGGAATGGCTCCCTTCGGTCCGCTTTATTTCCGCCAAAGACCTCCCGCAGGAGACGCCGTGCCCACCACCCGAGCCGGCCGTCGGC
>JBGTIC010000139.1:0-10319 GCA_041745895.1 Gammaproteobacteria bacterium | reverse complement strand
GGCGGAGGGCTCGGGTGCAGGGCTGCTCGGCACCAGACCGCTGATCGCGGGCTGCTCGATTTTCGGTGCCTGGGTGCTGGCCAGGTACTGCTCCGTGATGTCCTCGGCCGGGGTGACCATCTGATAACTGGTCGCCGTGTTCTCCGGCAGTTCCATCTCATCATCGCGCACGCGCCTGATCGAGTAGGCCGGCGTTTCCAGGTCCGGGTTGGCCACCAGGATGATACGCACGGTATTGCCGGTTTCGATGTTATTGACCCACTCGCGCTTTTCATTGAGCAGGTAGGTCGCCACATCGACCGGCAGTTGGGCGATGACCTTGGATGTGCGGTCCTTGCGTGCCTCCTCGCCCATCAGGCGCAGGATGGCCAGCGCGAGTGACTCGACGCCGCGGATAGAGCCGCTGCCGTTGCAGCGAGGGCACACGGCGTGTGTCGACTCATCCAGGGAGGGGCGCAGCCGCTGGCGCGACATCTCCAGCAGGCCGAACCGCGAGATGCGTCCGATCTGGATGCGCGCGCGATCCATTTTCACTGCGTCGCGCAGTCGGTTCTCTACATCCCGCTGGTGCTTCGGCGGCGTCATATCGATGAAATCGATGACAATCAGGCCGCCGATGTCGCGCAGTCGAAGTTGCCGGGCGATTTCGTCTGCAGCCTCGAGATTGGTATTCAGCGCGGTGGCTTCGATGTCACCGCCCTTGGTGGCACGCGCCGAGTTGATGTCGATCGAGACCAGCGCCTCGGTGTGATCGATGACGATGGCCCCGCCCGAGGGCAGCGTGACGGTATGCGAAAACGCCGATTCAATCTGACTTTCGATCTGGTAGCGCGTGAACAGCGGCACCGTATCGTCGTCGTAGTGCTTGAGCTTGCGCAGGTTGTGCGGCATGACCCGTTCCATGAACTCCCGGGCCTCTTCGTAGACGGCCGGGTTGTCGATGAGGATCTCGCCAACGTCGTTGGTCAGGTAATCGCGCAAAGCCCGCAAGATCGCCTTGCTTTCCTGGTAGATCAAAAACGGCGACGGGCGTGATACCACGACCTGCTTGACGGCCTCCCAGACGGACAGCAGGTAGTCGAGATCCCACTGCAGCTCTTCTGCACTGCGACCCACGCCCGCGGTGCGCACGATGGCGCCCATGCCTTCCGGCACGGCGAGTTCTGCCATCGACTCGCGGATGATGTCGCGGTCTTCGCCGGTGATCCTGCGCGACACACCCCCGGCTTTCGGGTTGTTCGGCATCACCACCAGGAAGCGGCCCGCGAGGCTGACATACGTGGTAAGCGCCGCGCCCTTGTTGCCGCGTTCTTCCTTCTCGACCTGGACAACGATGTCCTGGCCTTCGCGCAACACATCGCGGATATTGACCCGGTCGCCGTTCTCCGGCTGCCTCACGTAGTACTCGGGAGAGATTTCCTTGAGAGGCAGAAACCCATGGCGGTCCGCGCCATAATCGATGAAGGCGGCCTCCAGGCTGGGTTCTATCCGGGTGATGCGGCCCTTATAGATGTTGGCCTTTTTCTGTTCCCGGGACGGCACCTCGATATCGAGGTCGTAGAGCTTCTGGCCATCGACCATGGCCACTCGCAACTCTTCCTGCTGAGTTGCATTCATCAGCATTCTTTTCATTGGAACCTGCTTGGTTGGGTTCCACGGGAGCAGCCGCAAGCCCGCCGCACGGCAAGGATGCCGCAGCCGGTTGGGACAACATGGCGATCAGGAGAACCAGCATGTATTACCTGCCATCTCTTTTCGCTTTCGACACAGCCGCCAGCAGGCTACCGTGCCAATGCGTGTTCCTCGACGTATCGGACCAGACCTCGGCGCTCGGCGCACGAGCGGTCTGCGACACCCGCGAAACTCCCGGGGAAGACTAAAGGAAATTCTTGAACCTGCATTCCGCGCCGCCCGAACCTGCCTGGCGGCGCCAGAAACCTTTGTTACTGACCGGCATCCGCGTCATTTCTGCGGGGCCCGCTCAGGTTTCGTAATATAACAATGCGTCATGTCGGCAGCAATTGAAAGTGGGTTGTTGCGTGGCCGCGACCAGCGCACAGTCAATTTGTTTTTTTTCAGTGCCTTGCGCGCCCGGATGGGTGGGTGCGCGGCGGCTGTGGAGCATCACTACGATGGCCGACGAAAGCCCTGTGCGCAGCGCTACGACGCTGGTGATCGATGATGAGGCCGCGGGCCAGCGTATCGACAACTGGCTGCTCCGGCGCCTCAAGGGCTGGCCACGCAGCCAGATCTACCGTCTGCTGCGCTCCGGCCAGGTGCGCGTCAACAGCGGCCGGCGAGGCCCCGAGTATCGCCTGAGTGCCGGTGATCGGGTGCGCCTGCCGCCCCAGGCCCAACCCGACAGCACCGCCAGCGCACCGGTCCCCGCCGCACTGAAGCACCGTCTCGAAGATGCCCTGATCGAGGAATGCGATGACTTCCTGGTGCTGGACAAGCCGGCCGGGATGGCCGTGCATGGGGGCAGCGGTGTGAGTTTCGGGGTCATCGAGACCTTGCGCGCGATGCGCCCGCAGGCGCGCTCGCTGGAATTGGCCCACCGGCTCGACCGCGATACCAGCGGCTGCCTGCTGATCGCCAAGCGTCGTAGTGCCCTGAGGGCATTGCATGCGCAGTTTCGCGAAAATCTTGTCGAGAAGCGTTACCTGGCATTGGTCATGGGCCGCTGGCAGCGCGGCCGCGATACCGTGGACTTGCCGCTGGAGGTGTCCAACCGGGTGGGCGGTGAACGCCACGTGAGGGTGGGTGATGCGGGCAAACCGGCAACGACAAGCTTCCGATTGGTCGAGGATTACGGCTGGACCAGCCTGCTCGAGGTGATGCCACACAGCGGGCGTACCCACCAGATCCGCGTTCATGCCCAGGCGGTCGGCCATCCACTGGCGGGCGATGAGCGCTACGGAGACAGTGACTTGAACTTCGACATGCAGAAACTCGGTCTGCACCGGCTGTTCCTGCATGCTCACATGCTCGCGTTCCGTCACCCGGTATCGGGGGAACCCTGCGCCGTGAGTGCCGCATTGCCGCCGGAGCTGGCCGGGGTGCTGGATCGGCTCGGTCCGGTCAAGCGAGGGCCCGGTCGCAGCTGACCGGCGTCACCGCGCCGCCGCTGTGCTTCAGCCCAGCAGGTCCGCCCAGTCGCCGGCCTTTGCCCGGATCTGGACCAGCGTGGCCTCATCCACGCCCAGCCGCGTAGTGGAGGGCAGGGCGGCGGCATCGGCCATGGCCTGAGCGTCGTCCCCGGGTATCGCCTGCAGTTTCACGGCAACCTGGAGCAGATCCGAAACCCCGTGACAGTGGTCTTTTTCCTCATCCGGTGTGGTCTGCTCGCTGATCGCCTGCACAACGTTTTCCGGCAGGTTCCATGACTGCACAATCGCGCTGCCCACCGACGGATGCCACTGGTCCATTAGATCGCTGAGGGCCGCATCGTTCGAGAAGGTCATGGGGTAGTGCTCGGCGTGGCTGAGAATGAAAATCCGCCCGACGTTGTGTACCAGACCCAGCAGCAACATCTCATCGGGGTGTGCCTTGCGGGAACTGCGTGCCAGACCGTGACACAGACCGGCGACGGTCTTGCCGCGCTGCCATTCGGGGGCCAGCAGGTGCTCGATATGCTTGAACTGGTGTGCGTTTCGCAACTGCTGCAAGGCAAAGTTCATGCTCGCGGTGCGCACCATGCTGGCGCCGACGCGTGCGATGGCATTAGGCATGTTGACGACTTCTGCGCCACTGCGCCGATAGATCACGGAGTTCGCTAGCTTCAGAATCGTGCCGGCCAATACCGCTTCGCTGCTGACCATTCGAGCCAGTTCGTCGACGTCAAAGTCGTCGCGTTCCAGTGTGCGCCGGATGCGAATGACGACCTCGGGCAGCGAGGGCAGCCGCAGATCACCGGTCGAAAGTTGGGATGCCAGGTCCTGCACCAGCTGAAAGGCTTCGGTCGTATCGTGTTGGGATGAAGTCTGGGCGCTCTTGCTGGCAGATGACATTGGGGCGCTTCTCCGGCGGAAATACAGGGCTGGATGGATACCCGGCATGTCGGCACGGCAAGCCGATGCTTTAGGTCTTCTAAAGCACGGCGATGCCGGCCCGCCGCAGCGCGGCACTCAGCCAGATCAGTGGCAGTCCGATCAGCGCGGTAGGGTCGCGATTGTCGATGAACTCGAACAATGCGATGCCGAGCCCCTCACAACGAAACGCACCGGCGCTGTCCAGCGGCTGCTCTCGGGCAACGTAGCGCTGGATCTCCGCTGCTTCCAGCGCGCGGAAGCGCACACGCGTGATGTCCTGGTGGCACTCTGTGCGGCCGCCGGGGGAGATCACACACACAGCGGTATGAAACACCACCTCGCGACCGGCGCAGGCGGCAAGCTGGGCCTGCGCCCGCAGCACGCTGCCGGGTTTGCCCAGGGGCTCATCGTCGAGGGCTGCGACCTGGTCCCCGCCAATGACGACCGCTCCACCACGCGCTGAGGCAACCGCCTCGGCCTTGGTCCGGGCGAGCCGGTCCGCCAGCGCCGGGATTGGCTCCCCCGGCTGGCGGCTTTCGTCGATGTCCGGGGAAACGCACTCGAAATCCCTGGATAGCCTCTGCAGCAGGTTGCGGCGGTGAGGTGACGAGGAGGCAAGGATCAGCGGGAGCTGCGGCACGGGGATATCCATTTATTTTGACAAGAATTTTCGGGAAATTTATCATAGGCGGGTTATGGCTTCCCAAACTGGTCTGCCACGGGACCAGCGGGCGTGGGTTTCCTGGCATGATGCCTTCGAGCTTGCGGCCCGGCGGGCGAAGTTTGCGGGAGCCCTGCCGCTGGCATGTTTCGAGCGGGTGGGCGCGATGCTCGAGTCTGGTGACGGCGAGGTGGCCGCACGGCTGGAGTTTTCCCGGGGCGAAGAAGGTGTGGTGCGGGTCACCGGTGAATGCCACGCGGAACTTGCGCTTGTGTGTCAGCGCTGCCTCGGGGTGTTTACTCAGCACGTGGATGCGGATTTCACGATGCTGCTGGTGGACGGCGAGGCGCTGATCGACAAGCTCGACGGTGACGAGGAAATGGAAGTCGTCAGCGACAGGATACGGCCGCTGGATCTTATCGAGGACGAATTGATCATGGCGCTTCCGCTGGTGCCGGTGCATCCGGACATCGCGGATTGTGATGAACGGGCACGGCATGTACTGACGTCGGCCCCCGAATTTTGAAACTGGAGTGAAACTGACATGGCCGTTCAAAAAAGCAGAAAATCTCCGTCGCGTCGCGGCATGCGTCGCGCGCACGATGCCCTGAGCAATCCGACACTGTCGATCGAGCCGACCACCGGCGAGACCCATCGTCGTCATCACATCAGCCCCGATGGCTTTTATCGCGGGCGCAAGGTGATCGACGTCCAGACAGACGACCAGGAATAAGGCCCGTCTCCGCCAGAGATCGGCGTGATCCGGAGGTGCGACTGCGCGCATGCCGAGCGGGGCAGGGACCGGTGCGCCTGGGTGAGCGGCCATGACCGCTGAACTGCGCATTGCACTGGATGCGATGGGCGGAGATCGTGGGCCCGAGACGGTGGTACCGGCGGCTGTCAGCGTGCTGGAAAATGACCTGCGTGCGCGGCTTGTGCTGGTGGGCCTTCCCGAGGTTCTCGAGCAGGCGCGCAAGACGCATGGCGGGCGCTTTGGTGATCGCCTGGGCTTTCGTGCGGCCAGCGAGGTGGTGGCCATGAGCGAGTCCCCGCGCGAGGCCCTGCGGCGCAAGAAGGACTCCTCGATGCGCGTAGCGCTGGACATGGTCAAGGCGGGTGAGGCCGCAGCCTGTGTCAGTTCGGGCAATACCGGCGCGCTGATGGCCACCGCGAAGTTCGTCCTGAAGACTTTGCCGGGCATTGACCGGCCGGCGATTCTTGCCCCCGTACCTTCTCTGTCGGGCCAGACTTTCATGCTGGACCTCGGCGCCAATGTCGGTTGCGATGCGGACAATCTGTTTCAGTTCGCCTGCATGGGCAGTGTCGTGGCGGCTGATCTGGGAGGCATGGCATCCCCGCGTGTGGGCCTGCTCAATGTCGGCGAAGAAGACATCAAGGGCAATGACACGGTACGTGAGGCCTCGCGCATGATCGCAGCCTCCGGACTCAACTACATCGGTTTCGTCGAGGGCAACACGATTTTCAGCGGTGAGGTCGACGTCGTCGTTACCGATGGTTTTACCGGCAACGTGGCTTTGAAAACCATGGAAGGTGTGGCCGGGCTCATCGCGCGGTATATGCGTGAGGAGTTCTCGCGCAGTGGCCTGCGCCGGATACAGGGGCTGGCCGCGCTGCCAGCCATCAATGCACTGAAGCATCGACTGGATCCTCGCGGCTACAATGGGGCCAGTCTTGTCGGGTTGACCGGCATCGTGGTCAAGAGCCATGGATCGGCCGACAGCCTGGCCTTTGCCAACGCCATTCACGTGGCGCTGGAGGAGGCGCGCAAGGGTGTACCGGTGCACATCACTCGCATGCTCGAGTCACAGAAAGCCACATGTATTCCCGCATAGCAGGTACCGGGCGCTATCTGCCCGAGCGCATTCTCACCAATGCCGAACTCGAGCGCATGGTGGAGACCTCCGATGAGTGGATCCGCTCGCGCACCGGTATCGAGCGTCGGCATATCGCAGCCGACAACGAGCTGACCAGTGACCTGGCCTACCAGGCCGCACTTGCTGCCATGGACGCCGCCGGTATCGGTCCGCAGGATCTGCAACTGATCGTCACCGGCACCACCACGCCCGACCAGCTCTTTCCGAATCTGGCCTGCCTGTTGCAGCAGAAGCTTGGTGTGCGTGGCACGCCGGCGATTGCCGTGGAAGCCGCCTGCAGCGGCTTTCTCTACGGGCTGTCGGTGGCCGACAAGTTCATGCGTGCAGGTGAGGCGAAGTATGCGCTGGTGATCGGTGCCGAGACGCTCTCCCGCATCACTGACTGGACCTCACGCGATACCTGCGTGCTGTTCGGTGACGGGGCGGGCGCCGTGGTCCTGGAGGCCTCCGAGTCACCGGGGATCCTGGCCACGCACCTGGGTGCCGATGGTCATTACGGTGATCTGCTTTATGTGCCCACCGGTCCCTCGCGGCGCAATCCGGTGCCGGCCCGGGATGACGGTTTCATCCACATGCGCGGCAATGAGGTCTTCAAGGTCGCGGTGCGCACGCTCGGTGGCGTTGCCGACGAGGTGCTGGCGAAGGCCGGCATGGGCAAGGATGAGGTCGATTGGCTGATCCCTCATCAGGCCAACATCCGCATCATTCAGGCGACGGCCAAGCGCCTGGGCCTGCCGATGGATCGGGTGGTGCTGACCGTGCAGGATCATGGCAATACCTCGGCGGCGTCGGTACCGATGGCGCTGGATGTCGCGATACGTGACGGACGGATCCAGCGCGGGCAACTGCTGCTGCTCGAAGCCTTCGGCGGCGGATTGACCTGGGGCTCGGCGCTGGTGCGCTACTAGCGCTCATGTGCTTCCGCCAAAGCGTGAAGCGCGATTGGGGCGAAGTCCCTGACTGCCGCTATACTCTGGCACCGTGCCTGTACTGACCCGTGAGTACTGACTGATGCGACTGTCCTGCCTGACCTGGATCCTGCTTGTCCTGCTGGTGATCGGCGCCCGCGCGGCGGATGCGGCCAGCTTCATCATCGAGGACGAACACCAGAGCGTGATTGGCGAGGTGCAGGTCGTGCACTCGCGCTGGGAGGAGACGCTGCTGGATATCGCGCGCCGCCATGGCGTGGGTTTCGAGGAGATCGTGCGCGCAAACCCGGGGGTGAATGCCTGGGTGCCGGGCGAGGGTACCGAGGTGCTCGTGCCGACGCGCTTCGTACTGCCGGATGTGCCGCGGCGTGGCATCGTCATCAATCTTCCCGAGTACCGGCTCTACTACTTCCCGGAACCGGTCGCCGGCGAGCCGCGTCGCGTGATCACCCATCCGGTGAGTATCGGGCGGATGGACTGGGATACGCCGATCGGTCTGCATCGCATCACCGAGATGCGCCGCAATCCGAGCTGGCGGCCGCCCGACTCGGTGCGCGCCGAGTATGCCGCCGAGGGCCGACGCCTCCCGGCGGTCGTGCCCCCGGGTCCGGACAATCCCATGGGCAGCCGGGCCATGCGTCTGACCCTGCCGTCCTACCTGATCCACGGCACGAACCGGCCCGAGGGTGTGGGGATGCGCGTCACTGCGGGTTGCATCCGCATGTATCCCGAGGATGTCGAGGCGCTGTATGAGCAGGTTGCGCTCGGCACCGAGGTGCGCATCATCAACCAGCCCTACAAGGTCGGCTGGAACGGCCATGTGATGTATCTCGAGGCCCATCCGCCGCTCGAGGAGTTCGCCGAGGAGTTCGCCCTGCGCAGCCTGACGGTGCTCACCGAGATGGTCGTGGCCGGCACGCGTGAACGCGCCGCAGCGGTGGACTGGGCGGGGGCGGAATTCATCGCCGGACAGGCGCGTGGCGTGCCTGCGGTGATGGCCAGTCTCGATCAGCGCAGTCTGCCGCAGGCCGAGGAGGAGGTGGACGGCGAGGCCGATTCGGCGCAAGACCTGCAGGAGCTGGCGATGGTCGTCGAGGACTGATTCGCGGTCATCTGCCCTGGTCAGCTCTGGCAGCCCGAGTCTGACGTGACCATTAAAAAAGCCGCGGTCCCGAAGGACCGCGGCTTTTTTGTCATTCGCAAGCCTTGAAGCTTACTTGGACATCCGATCACGGAACATGCGGTCCACCTTCTCGTTGGTGGCGTCGCAGCAGGCCTGTGAGGCGTTGGCAGCCGACAGTGCCTGGTTGGCGGTGCTCTGTGCACCCGAGGCCAGCTGACGTGCCTCGTTGGCGGTGCGCTGTGCCTCGGCAGCCGTGGTCTGTGCGGCAGCGGCATCACGCGCAGCACGCTCAGCAGTAGCCTGGACCTGTTCAAGCGTGGTCTGATTGGTGCTGGCACAGCCCGTGGCAAGCACGGCTGCAACTGTCAGCGCCCCAACTTTCAGGGCGGTCCGGAAATGCGTTGTCATCAAAATGTCCCCTGTGTCTTGAGTCGAACTTACGATACGTCTGCGCAAATGCGCAACAGTTCAAGGAGGAGGCGAACCCACGCCCTGATTGCTGCGCAGATGATGCTTCAAAGTCACGGCAACTGCAACGTGTCGCGATACCACGACGCGCCTCTCCGAAAGGCGCGACAGGCGTCGTGCAAGAGGATGGATGCGGGGGCTTGCATGCATGGCTGAATGACTGTATACATTCACAGTCACTGTTCATCTATACAGGTGCTGCATGTCCGCCGAACTCACCCCCCGCCAACGCCAGGTTCTGGAGCTGATCCGCCAGAACATCGAGGAAACCGGCATGCCGCCAACGCGTGCCGAAATCGCCCATGCCCTGAACTTCCGCTCCGCCAACGCCGCCGAAGAACACCTGCGTGCGCTGGAGCGCAAGGGTGCCATCTCGCTGCTGCCCGGGGCCTCGCGCGGCATCCAGCTCAGAGACTCGCTGCGCGACCAGCTGGGTCTGCCACTGGTGGGCCGGGTGGCGGCCGGCAGCCCGATTCTTGCCGAGGAGCATATCGAGGCGCGCTATCGCATCGATCCAACGCTGTTTGCGCGCAAGCCCCATTACCTGCTGCGCGTCAACGGCATGAGCATGCGCGATGCCGGCATTCTCGATGGCGACCTGGTGGCGGTGCACCGCACCCCGGAGGTCAGGAACCGACAGATCATCGTCGCGCGTCTTGATGACGAGGTCACGGTCAAGCGCTATCGCCAGCATGGCCGCACGGTGTGGCTGCTGCCCGAGAACCCCGACTTCGAGCCCATGGAAATCGATCTTGCACAGCAGGCCATGGTCATAGAAGGGGTCGTGGTCGGCGTGCTGCGCGATCGTCTGGCGCCCTAGTACACGGTCGCCTGGAGTGGACGAGGGGCTCGATCGGCTGCTGCGAAAGGGCCAGCTCTGGCGCGCGGCACAGGCGGGCAGCGTTGATGAACTGCGTGTCATCGCCACGGGCTTTGCCGAGCTGGATGCACAGCTGCCGGGGGGCGGCTGGCCACGCGGCGCACTCACCGAGTTGCTGCTGGAGGCACACGGACTGGGTGAGCTTGGCCTGCTGTTGCCGGCGCTGGTGTCACTGTGTCGTGGCAGCGAAGACGAAGCAGCCGAGCCGCGCTGGGTGTGCTGGGTAGCCCCCCCGTTCATGCCCTATGCACCCGCGCTCGCCGCACAGGGTCTGCCACCCGAGCGCATGCTCGTGGTGCATCCCTCGCAGCGCGCGCAGGCGCGCGAGCGCG
>JBGTIC010000138.1:0-6497 GCA_041745895.1 Gammaproteobacteria bacterium | reverse complement strand
ATCTACCTTGGCGCGGCGGCGCGCCGAGGCCAGGTAGCCCAGCTTGGGACTCAGCCAGTCGCGGCTGGGTTTGCCGTTGCGGTCCGTGAGGATCTCCACCCTGTCGCCGCTGTCCAGCCGGTGGGTCAGGGGCACCATGCGCCCGCTGACCTTGGCGCCGCGACAGCGATGGCCGACATCGGTGTGCACGGCGTAGGCGAAGTCCAGCGGTGTGGCACCGGCGGGCAGCTCGATGACATCACCGCGCGGACTGAACACGAAAATCCGATCCTCGAAGATCTCGGCCTTGAAGCGGTCGATAAAATCGGCGCTGTTCTCGTCGGGTTGCTCTGGCTCGAGCAGGCGTCGCAGCCTGGCGATCTTCTGATCGAATGCAACGTTCTGACCTGCGCCTTCCTTGTAGCGCCAGTGCGCCGCCACGCCGAGTTCCGCACCGGCGTGCATCTCGTGCGTGCGGATCTGCACTTCCACGGCGAGGCGCTCGGGGCCGAGTACTGCCGTGTGCAGCGACCGGTAGCCGTTTTCCTTCGGCGTTGCGATGTAGTCATCGAACTCACCGGGTATGGGGGTACACACGCTGTGCACGACGCCCAGCGCGGCATAGCACTCGCCCAGCGTATCGACAAGGATGCGCAGCGCACGGATGTCGAAGAGTTCCTCGAAGCGCAGCCGCTTTCGCTGCATCTTCTTCCAGATGCTGAAAATGTGCTTGGGTCGTCCGGTGATGTCTGCGGTAATGCCGGCCTCGTTCAACGCTGCCGACAACAGGGCGATGAAATCCGTGATGTAGCTTTCGCGCTCGCTGCGGCGCGCGTGCAGCTTCCCGGCGATGTCGCGATAGTTGATCGGATCGAGAAAGCGGAAAGCCATGTCCTCGAGCTGCCACTTGAGCTGCCAGACGCCCAGTCGGTTGGCCAGTGGCGCATAGATCTCGCGCGTCTCGGCGCCGAGGCGACGACGCGTGTCGACATCCGCATGGCGCGCGGCGTGAAGTCGCCAGAGTTGATCGGCCAGCTTGACCAGCACCAGGCGCACGTCGGCGACCAGCGCGAGCAGCATGCGTCGCAGGGCTTCGGCCTGGCCGGCCGACAGGCCGTCGTCCACCGACCACTCTTCGCCGAAACCGAAGTCGCCCAGGCGACTGAGTTCCTCTGCGAGGCGCACGGCGGTGTCATCGAAGCGTCCTCTGAGCTGCGTCGGCTGGCACAGCCGGGCATCCAGGCAGACGTACAGCACGAGCGCCGCGCGCAGGGAGTCCGCCAGACCGAGCGAGGAGAGTGTCTCTCCGATGCGACAGGCGCGATCGGCCAGCCAACGCGTGTCGTCCTGGGCATCGAGCGCGGCCTCAAGCTGCGTCGTATCGCCGCTCGCCAGCGCGGCCGCAAGTGATGCGTGCGGAGTTGCGATGACGCTGTCGGAGTCGCTGGCGACAACCATGGAGCAATGTCAGTGACGGGAATTGTCGCTATGATACGCGCTTTGCAATGGCATCAAACCGGGCCGCCGCGGTCCGTCACTGGAGTAGCCGATGAGAGTATTCGCCGTGTTCGTGTTGGTCGTGTTGTCGCAGGGCGCCATGGTGGCCAAGGCGGCAGAAATCGACATCAACGTCAGCGATGAGGCGGCGCGTCTGAGCGGCAGCTGGGGTTTGACAGGTCAGCTCCAGGCCGATGCCGGCTGGCTGTACAACGAGGATCGGGGCAACGTCGGCCATATAGGCATTCAGCTTGTGGGCCTGGCCACCGGCGGTCAGCCGGCGATCGAGGCGGGGCTTGGCGGGCGCATCGTGTACTTCGACTCCGATGTGCGCAATCGCAGCGGGTCGGCCGTGCCGCTCGGCGGGACGGTGCGTTTCAACCTGCCGGAGGCCGACCGCTTCCAGATTGGCGCCTATGCCTGGTACGCCCCGGACGTGTTGAGCTTCGGCAGTTCCAGCGGCTATCGCGAGCTCGGGGCCTATGCCGGCTACGAGGTCCTGCGGGATGCCTCTGTATATGTCGGCCTGCGCCAGGTCAATGCCAACTTCAAGCGCACGCCGGACACCAACATCGATTCCGGTTTCCATATTGGCATGCGTATCAACTTCTGAGCACACCATGGCCGGACACAGCAAGTGGGCGAACATCCAGCACCGCAAGGGCGCCCAGGATAAAAAGCGCGGCAAGCTGTTCACCAAGCTGATCCGCGAGATTACCGTGGCTGCGAAAATGGGCGGTGGCGAGATCGAGTCCAACCCGCGTCTGCGCCTGGCGGTGGACAAGGCGCGCGCGCAAAGTCTGCCCAAGGACAAGATCGAGCGCGCGATCAAGCGCGGTTCGGGCGATTTGGATGGCGATGACTACGAGGAAATCCGTTACGAAGGCTACGCCGGCGGGGGCGTGGCGGTCATGGTCGATGCATTGACCGACAACCGCAATCGAACGGTAGCTGAAGTTCGCCATGCGTTCTCCAAGCACGGCGGCAATCTCGGGGCCGATGGCTCGGTCGGTTACCTGTTCAATCGCGTCGGTGTGCTGGTCTATCCGCCGGGCAGCAACGAGGACCGGATCATGGGACAGGCGCTGGACGCGGGCGCCGAGGACGTCATTGTCAACGACGACGGCTCGATCGACGTGCTGACCGACCCGGATGACTTCGATGCCGCGTGCAGTGCGATGAGCGCGGCGGGGCTTGAGCCCGAGGAGGCAGAGGTGACGATGCGCGCCTCCACCCACGTCTCGCTGGGCGAGGACGATGCCGCGGCGATGATTCGCCTGCTCGAGGCCCTCGAGGATCTCGACGACGTGCAGCAGGTCTATTCCAACGCCGACATCGCGCAGGAGATTCTGGTGCGGCTGGCTTCCTGAGCCGGCACGCAGCGGCATCGTCGTGACGGGCGTGATCCGCATCCTCGGCGTTGATCCCGGCTCCCGCATCACCGGCTATGGGGTCATCGAACATGGCCCGGGCGGGACATGTGCGCTGGCGTGGGGCAACATCCGCGCCGGCGACGGTGAACTGCCGCAGCGACTACGCAGCATCTTCGAGCAGCTCACCGTCATCGTGGCCGAGCATGCGCCACAGGAAGTGGCGGTCGAACGGGTGTTCGTGAACAAAAGTGTCGACAGCGCGCTGAAGCTGGGACAGGCCCGAGGGGCGGCGTTGTGTGCCGTGTTCGGTGGCGGTGCTGAGGTGTTCGAATATGCACCCAGGCAGATCAAGCAGGCGGTAGTCGGCAGTGGTGCGGCGGACAAGCGCCAGGTGCAGCACATGATGCAGGTGCTCTTGAAGATGAACAGTGCGCCGGCCGCCGATGCGGCCGATGCGCTGGCCGTGGCACTGTGCCATGCGCACATGCGCAGCGTGCCTGGGCAACTGCGCACGGGGCGTCGGCGATGATTGGCTTTTTGCGTGGGCGCCTGGTGGCCAAACAGCCGCCGCGGTTGGTGCTGGACGTTAACGGCGTGGGTTACGAGGTGGAGGCACCGATGTCCACGCTCTATGAACTGCCGGGCGTGGGCAGCGAGGTCACGCTGCTGACGCATCTGCTGGTGCGCGAGGATGCGCATATCCTCTACGGGTTCGGCAGTGAAGCCGAACGCACGCTGTTTCGCAGCCTGTTGAAGGTCAGCGGAGTGGGCTCGCGCACGGCGCTTGCGATTCTTTCGGGCATCACGGTGGAGGCCTTCGCCCGCTGCATCCAGGAAGGCGACGTGGCGCTGCTGACCAAGGTGCCGGGTGTGGGACGCAAGACCGCCGAGCGCTTGCTGGTGGAGATGCGCGATCGCATCGCGGCACAACCGGGAACCGGTGGGGGCGGAGGCGCGGGATTGGCAGCGACATCGGCTGAAGGCGAGGCCTATGGCGCGCTGGTGGCCCTGGGCTACAAGCCCGCCGAGGTGTCCCGTATGCTCAAGCAGGTGAACACCCCCGGATTGTCGACCGAGGAACTGATTCGCCAGATCCTGAAGAACCTGGCCTGATCTCATGGACGCAGACAGCAGAATGATCGGTACCGCGGCGACCCGCGAGGACGAGGCCTTCGATCGGGCGATCCGGCCCAAGCGCCTGGATGACTATGTAGGCCAGCCTGCCGTGCTGCGCCAGATGCGTATCTTCGTCACGGCCGCACGCCAGCGTGGCGAGGCGCTGGACCACACGCTTATTTTCGGGCCCCCGGGCCTGGGCAAGACCACGCTTGCGCACATCATCGCCAATGAACTGGAGGTCAATCTGCGCCAGACTTCCGGCCCGGTGCTGGAGCGTGCCGGGGACCTCGCGGCACTGCTGACGAACCTGCAGCCCAACGACGTGCTTTTCGTCGACGAGATTCACCGCCTCAGCCCGGTCGTCGAGGAAGTGCTTTATCCTGCAATGGAAGACTTCCAGCTCGACATCATGATCGGTGAAGGGCCATCCGCGCGTTCGATCAAGCTCGACCTGCCAGCGTTTACGCTGGTGGGCGCGACCACGCGCGCGGGGCTTCTGACCTCGCCGTTGCGCGATCGCTTCGGTATCGTGCAGCGCCTGGAGTTCTACAGCGTCGAGGATCTGACACGCATCGTCGCCCGCTCGGCTGGCATCCTGTCGCTGGACATGGATGTGGCAGGTGCACGTGAGATCGCGGCGCGCTCGCGCGGCACCCCGCGCATTGGCAATCGACTGCTGCGTCGCGTGCGCGATTTCGCGCAGGTCGAGGCCGATGGTCGCGTCACCGCCGAGGTGGCGCGCGCGGCCATGGACATGCTCGAAGTCGATCCGCAGGGCTTCGACATGCAGGATCGCAAACTGATGCTCACGGTCATCGAGAAATTCGACGGTGGACCGGTGGGGATAGAAAGCCTCGCCGCGGCCATCGGCGAGGAACGCGGCACCATCGAGGATGTGCTCGAACCCTACCTGATCCAGGAAGGCTTCCTGATGCGCACCGCGCGCGGCCGCATGGCCACCCGCAGTGCCTATGCGCACTTCGGGCTGGCACTGCCGGCGCACCTGTCACGATCCGGTGCGGATCTGTTTGACGGGCAGTGAGCGTATGAGCAGATTCAGTATCGATGTGCGCGTGTACTGGGAAGACACCGATGCCCAGGGGGTCGTGTACTACGCCAACTATTTTCGTTTCATGGAACGCGCGCGCAGCGAGTGGCTGCGTGCCCGTGGCGTGTCGCAGACCTCGCTGCTGTCGGACCGGGGGCTGATGTTCGCAGTGGTGGATACCGCCTTGAAGTTTTTCCAGCCGGCGCGCTTTGACGATGCACTCGACGTCAGCGCACAGCTCACCGAGCTGCGCGGTGCGCGCTTTCGTTTCGACCAGGAGATCCGTCGCGGTGGCCCCGGCGGCGAGTTATTGTGCCAGGGCCATTGCCAGGCTGCCTGCCTGGATGCCACCACCTACAGACCGCGGCGACTGCCGCATGGCCTGCTCGGAGATAATGCATGAGCCACGACATGTCCATCCTGCGCCTCATCCTCGACGCCAGCGTGCTGGTGCAGCTGGTGATGCTCGCCCTGTTGATGGCCTCGGTGGCCTCCTGGGCGGTGATCTTCAAGAAGCGCCGCCTGCTCGGTGATGCACGACAGGCGGCCGATGAGTTCGAGAAGCGATTCTGGTCCGGCGGTGATCTGTCGACCATGTACCAGGGCTTGAGTCGTGGCGGTCAGCCGGCACTGGGCATGGCCAGCATTTTTGAATCAGGCTTTCGTGAATTCGGTCGCCTCAACCGCCAGGATGGCCTGACCTCGGCACAGGTGCTCGAGGGTGCGCGACGGGCAATGCGTGTGGCGCAGCTTCGCGAGGTCGACAGGCTCGAGCAGAGCCTGGGGATGCTGGCCACGGTGGGTTCGACGAGTCCCTATGTGGGCCTGTTCGGGACCGTGTGGGGCATCATGAATTCCTTCCGCGCGCTGGGCAACGTGCAAAGCGCCACACTGGCAATGGTGGCCCCGGGCATTGCCGAGGCGCTGATCGCCACCGCCATGGGCCTGTTCGCGGCGATTCCCGCGGTCATTGCCTACAACCGCTACGCCGAGCAGGTCGGCCGGCTGGAACTTCGCTACGACACGTTCATGGACGAATTCTCCAGCATCCTGCAGCGCCACCTGCGCCGCCCCGACCAGCAGCCACTGGAGACCTGAGCCGATGGATGCCGCCCCGCGTCGTCGCCGCCGCCTCATGGCCGAGATCAACGTCGTGCCCTATATCGACGTCATGCTGGTGCTGCTGATCATCTTCATGATCACCGCACCGTTGCTGACACAGGGCATCCAGCTGGATCTGCCCGCCGTGGGTGCTGAACCTTTGGACGCCGAGATGCTCGAACGATTTGAGCCATTGGTGCTGTCCATCGATCCGGAAGGTCGTTTGTACCTGAATATCGGCGGCGACGAGGAGCAGGCGCTCGAGGAGGCTGTGGTGCTGGCCCGCGCCAGTGCGGTGATGCGGCGTGAACCGCAGACACCGGTGCTGGTGCGCGCCGACCAGGCCACCTCGCACGGACGGGTGGTGGCCGGCATGCGGC
>JBGTIC010000137.1:0-2822 GCA_041745895.1 Gammaproteobacteria bacterium | reverse complement strand
GCCAGCCAGGTGGGCGCCTTCACCTTCCGGCTGCGCGAGCCCGGCGTGATGCTGCTGTTCGCGACATTGCCGCGCGATGCCGATGTCGATGCGGCGCGTAGCGCTTTGCTTGAGACCGTCGCCAGCCTGGCGCAGACGCCGCCGACGGCAGACGAAGTGCGCCGTGCCGTGGCCGCGCTGACAAGCTCCATGGAGCGTGAACTCGATGACAGCGATCAGGTGGGCGTCTCACTGTCAGAGTGGGCGGCGGCCGGCGACTGGCGCCTGCTGTTCCTTCATCGTGACCGGCTCGAGGAGGTGACGCCCGAGGCCGTGCAGGCGGCAGCGGCGCGCTACCTGGTGCGCGACAACCGCACGCTCGGCACCTTCATTCCGGACACCACAACGCAGCGGGCGAACATCGACGAGGCCCCCGCGCTGGACGCGATGCTGGCCGACTACACCGGTCGCGAAGACCGAAGCGCAGGCGAAGCCTTCGTCGCCTCACCGGAGAATATCGAATCGCGTGTGCAGCGCTTCACACTGTCCAACGGCACGCAGGTGGCGCTGCTACCCAAGACTACGCGCGGTGGGCGCGTGCAGGGCACACTGCAGATGCGTATGGGCACCGAGGAGACGCTTACGGGCCTGGGCAGCATTCCCGGCCTGACCGGCTCGATGCTCAATCGCGGCACGCAAACCTACACTCGCCAGCAACTGCGCGATCGCCTCGACGAACTTCAGGCCGGGGTGTCCATCGGCGGCGGCAGCATCGTCTCGGCGCGCATCGAGGCCCGGCGCAGCGCGCTCTACGAGGTGCTGGAGCTGGTCGCTGACATGCTGATCCGCCCGGTGTTCCCGGAAGCCGAACTCGAGGAGCTGCGTCGCCAGAGTCTGACGCGTGTAGACCAGCAGGCCGATGACCCGACGAGCGTCGCCGTACGCAGTCTGGATCGACACTTCAACACACGTCCGCCCGAGCACCCGGCCTACACGCCCGACTTTTCCGAGACAGCCGAGCGCCTGCGCGCAGTCGGGCGTGATGACCTGGTCGATTTCCATCGCCGCTTCTACGGCTTCGGGCCGGCGACCACTATTGCACTCGTCGGGGACTTCGATGCCGATGAGCTGCGTGATGCGCTGGAAGCACGCTTCGGCAGCTTCGAGCCGGAGATCGCTTTCGAGCGCTTCGCCAACGACATCGCCGATGCACAACCCACCCGCCTGATGGCCCAGCTGGATGACAAGGCCAATGCGTTCCTGGTCGCCCGCCATCAGTTCGCGATGCGCGATGACCACCCCGACTATCCCGCGCTGGAGCTGGCTGGCCACATGCTGGGCGGCGGGTTTCTCAACTCGCGCCTGTCGCGACGCATCCGCGACGATGAGGGCTTGAGTTATTCGGTCGGTGCGCAGTTAGGCGCGCATCCCATCGATGAGCTGGGCACGTTCACCGCATACGCAGCCTTTGCGCCGGAGAACCTGGACCGGCTCGAACGCGTCATGCGCGAGACCCTCGAGCAGGTCGCAAGCGAAGGTTTCACCGAGGAGGAGCTTGCCACCGCGCGCACCGGCTGGCTGCAGCAGCAGCAACTTCTGCGCAGTGACGATGCCGGTCTGGCCGGAGCGCTGGCCAACGGGCTGTACTTCGAGCGCGACCTCATGCACGACGAGGCGCTGGAGCGTCGTGTCGAGGCGCTGACGCTGGACGAGCTCAACGAGGTGATCGCACGCTGGCTGGATCCAGAGGCGCTGGTGCGCTCACTGGCGGGGGATTTCGGGTCGGAGGAGTAGGCTCGTGTCGACGCTGCGCCGCGGCTATTGTGACGGGCCATTCGGGCAGATTCATTATCGTCGAGCGGGAAGCGGCGGTGTGCGGCCGTTGCTGTGCTTTCACATGAGCCCGCACTCGGGGCTCGTGTACGAGGCGTTTCTTCGCGAGATGGGCGCTGAACGACTGACGGTCGCGCCCGACACGCCTGGCTTCGGCGAGTCCGATCCTCCCGCGGCCGCTCCGGACATTGCCGACTATGCTCGCGCGATGGCGGCGTTGATGGACGCGCTCGCGCTGGACGAGGTGGACGTCATCGGTTATCACACGGGCTCGAAGATTGCCGTGGCACTGGCTCTGCTGCGCCCGGCGCAGGTGCGCCATGTGGTCATGATTTCGGCACCGGTGTTCACCGTGGAGGAGCGCGGGGCCTTTCGTGATCTGTACGGACCCGACGAGCTCGATGAGCAGGGTTTGCACCTGCAGGACCGGTGGCAGGCCTTGATGCGATGGCGAGGCCCGGGCCAGAGCGTCGAGATGGCGGCCGAGCATTTCTTCGAGGGCCTGCGGCGGCCGGCGATCTCCTGGTGGGGACACTACGCGGCATTTGCATTCGAACTTGCCGAGTTGCTGCCACAGGTTTGCCAACCGGTGCTGCTGCTCAATCCCGAGGATGACCTCACCGAATACACCCGGCGCGCGGCGCCCTTGATCGCCAACGGCAGGATGCTGGAACTGCCCGATTGGGGTCATGGCCTGCTGCAGGTTCATGCGGGCGAGCTTGCAGCGCTGGTGCGGGATTTCTGCGATTCGACGGAATCCGCGGGGTAGGCGCTGTATAATGACTTCACGGCTTGAGGTACTGCCGAAACGCTAGGTTGCCGAGGCGTTAACACGGGGCCTGTCCTCGGCACGTTGCCGGGCGCTTCTCTCAGCCGCGTAATGAGAACCATTCAGGAAACGTCTCCGCGGAAACGTCTCCTCGGCAACGTGTCCGCATCGCTGACCTTGTCTCACCATCCGCCGGAGATGCCAGAAATGTGTGACCAGCATTTTGAGGAAGACCTCGATC
>JBGTIC010000136.1:0-21893 GCA_041745895.1 Gammaproteobacteria bacterium | reverse complement strand
TCCGACCCCCTGCCCGCCGGCGGCGACGCCGCAGCCTATGCCGGCACGCTGATCGCACTGGCCGATAGTCTTGGCATCGGCAGCTTCGAGCTTTACGCGCAAGCCGGCAGCGCGGGCCTTGCACTGCGCATGGCACACGATCACCCGCAGAGGATACAGCGCGTCACACTCGATGGGCTGCCCTGGTTCGACGCTGAACAACGTGCCGGCCTGCTGCCCCGCATTGCCCCCGGGATCGTGCCGAGAAGCGATGGCGCCCATCTGCTGACGCTGTGGCATCTGCTGCGCGATCAGCAGATGGCATGGCCCTGGTACGACGGCTCGCCTGAGGCCATCCGCGGCATCACACCTGCGGTGTCGGCAGAGGAACTGCAGGCCGTGCTGCTGGCGGTGCTCAAGCAGCTGGCGAATTACGGCGATGCCGCGCGAGCCGCGTTCGCCGAGGATGCCGGTGAACTGATCTCACAGCTGTCAATGCCAGTTGTGCTGCTGGAGAATCCGCAGGATCTTCGCTGCCGCTACGCCTCCGAGGCGGCGCGAAAGTCTGCCAGCGTGCATCTGCGACCTCGCCCGGCTGATTCGCCGGGGCTTGCGGAACTGCTGAACATGCCTGTGAGTCAAGGAGAACAATGATCATGAAGCCTCTAATCACACTGCTGGCGGCGGCGCTGAGCCTCGCCTGTGCGCAGCTGCACGCGCAGTCGCTCGACCTCAGCGACACCCGGGTGCTGCTCGATGCCTACGTCAAGACCGTGGGCGACACCAGCGGCAAGGAATCTGTTGTCTACGCCCGGAGCACGGTGTTTGCTTTCACGCCAGGCCAGCGCGGCGAACCGATCCTGGGCATGGAAATCGTCGGTGTGAAGCGCTACGAGCGCATCGAGGGGGGCTGGCAGCGTGTGCAGCGTGAGATTGCTTTCTACACTGACCTTGCGACCGGCGAAATTCTCAAGCGCTGGGACAACCCCTGGCTGCAGCGCGAAGTGCGCGTTCTGCCGGTACTCAACGATCCGGTGAACCGGCGGCATGTGATCGATGAACAGGGCGGCGGCTGGGGGATCAGTTACATGGAGATCGGTGATGACATCATCTTCCACCGGGAAGTGCCGCTGCGCTATCGCAACCCGTTGCCGTTTGCCGAGTACCCGCTGCACTCGCGCGGAGACTGGTACGAAGCCATGGAGCTGTTCAACAACTTCGTACGCCGCTCGGACCTGGAAAATCCGGACATGACCTCGGCACCTGGCACCGGCTCCTGGAGTCGTATCGGACCGTGGCTGCCCTGGATGGAAATGGGCAACCGCGAAGGCTGGCTGGTCTATCATGGCCGGTCGGTCAAAGTCGCCGGCGTAGAGGACCTGCCGACACATGTGCTGGAGGCGATCCGCAGCGATTACCCGAAATATCTGAGGGCACCGGAGGGCTGGACGGAGCCTTCCGAAACCAGCTGGACCTTCTTCAAGAAAGTTCTCGATGGCGAGATCGATCCCGACAACCTGCAGGATCACTGACATGCGCACACTGCTTTGGCTGCTCACGGCAGCCACTCTGCTTGCCGGCTGCGGCCAGGCCCCGGACAGTGATGCGCCCGAGGAAGTGCAACGCTTCAACGTCGGCGGCTTCATGTTCACCGGCTCGTCGGATGAGCAGCACTGGCGTCGCTTCGAGCAGAACATCCGCGAACAGGCGGGCGATACGCTCGAACCGGTCATGCTGGTGCGTGGTGAAGCCGGACCCGAGGAGTCCATGCTCTCGGAGCTGCGCCGCGGCCGGCGCATCCAGGTGGGTGGTGGATCGTTTCAGGGGCTTGCGACGATCGTGCCGGAGATTGCGGTCATCTCAGCACCGTTCCTGTTCGACTCCGTAGAGGAAGTCGATTTCGTCATGGACGAGTACCTGTTCGAGCCCTACGCCGAGATGTTCGCAGCCCAGGGGCTGGTGGTACTGCAGTACACCGATATTGGCTGGGTGAATATCTATGCGCAGAAGCCGATAATCGAGCCCGAGGATGCGCGCGGCTATGCGCTGCGCGCGGCCTCCTCGCTGGCCGCGCTGCACTTCACGGAGACTATCGGCGCTGACTCCAAGAGCCTTGCGTTCACAGATATCGTGCCGTCACTGCAGACGGGCCTGATCCGCGGCGGCTCGACCTCGGTCACGATGTATACCTACGGCGGCGTGATGTCCGAGGCCAGGCATCTGTCGATGAGTCGTCACAGCTACGACAAGGGATTCGTGCTGGCCAACGCGCGCTGGTTCGCCACCCTGACGCCGCACGAGCAGGAAGTCGTTCGAACCGCCTTCGGCGGTCATGAACTCGTGCGCGAGGTTACCCGTCGCATGGTTGCAGAAACGCTGGCGGCATTGCCTGGCCAGGGTATCGAGGTCCACGAGTGGAGCCACGCGCAGCGGGCTCGCTGGGCCGAGCAGGCCTGGCCCCAGCACGGCCAGCTGATCCGGCGCATCGGCGGTCGGGCCCAGGAGATCTACGATCTGGTGCTGGAAGGCAAGCAGGAGTTCCAACGGCGTCAAGCCGCCGCAGACGCTGCGTGAGCCGAAGGGCGCAACCGTGCCGGGGAGGGGGCCGCCACCTTGACGCTTGAAATCGCCCTGGTCCTGACCATCCTGCTGGTCGCGCTGGTGCTGTTCATCAGCGAGCGGCTGCGCATGGACCTGGTGGCGCTGCTGGTACTCTCCACACTCGCGCTCACCGGGCTGGTCGATCCGGCCGGCGCCATTGCCGGTTTCAGCAACCCTGCAGTCATTGCCGTCTGGGCGATGTTCATCTTGAGCGAAGGGCTCACCCGCACCGGCATTGCCAATATTCTCGGGCGCTATCTGCTGCGCATCGCCGGACCCAACGAACTGCGCATGATCGTGGTGATCATGCTCACCGGCGGCGGCCTGTCGGCATTCATGAACAATATCGGCGTGGCGGCACTGATGCTGCCGGTGGTGATGGACCTGGCGCGACGAACGCGCATCGCACCTTCGCGGCTGCTGATGCCGATGGCATTCTCCACCCTGCTCGGCGGACTGACCACGCAGGTCGGCACGCCGCCCAATCTGCTGGTCAGCGGCGCGCTGGAAGATGCCGGCTTCGAGCCCTTCGGGCTGTTCGATTTCACGCCTGTCGGCGGCGTGGCGCTGCTGGCCGGCACCCTGTTCATCGCCCTGGTCGGACGTGCCTTGCTGCCGAAGATCAAACCCGAGCAGGACAGTCGCCGACGCAGCCAGCGCAACCTGCGAACCCAATACGGCCTGCAGGCGCGCACCTTCAATATCCAGATTCCAAAGGATTCGGTACTGATCGGCCGGACGCTGGGCCAGAGCCGTATCGGTTCTGCGACGGGCCTGATCGTACTGGCGCTGGTGCGCGGCGGGCGCACCGAAACGCTGCCCAGCCGCCAGACAGTGCTGCGCGCGGGCGACCGACTGCTGGTGCAGGGTCGACTGGATCGCTTCAACGACTTCCGGCGCTGGTCGGAACTGGTCATCGAGCGCGAAGCCCCGGTACTGCAGGCATTGATGTCCGAGCAGGTGGAACTCCTCGAGGTTACCGTCGCCGAGGGTTCGTCGCTGGCCTCCGAACTCCTGCATCACTACGAGTTCCGACGTCGCTACAACGCCAACGTGCTGGCGATACGCCGCCGTGACCTGGTACGCCGCGTCAATCTCTCCTACGTGCCGCTGCGCGCCGGCGACGTGCTGCTGATCCAGTGCGCGACCGAGAACCTGCAGGCGCTGCGCAATTCAACGGATTTCGTCGATCCGCGCGAGGTCTCCGAAGATGAGCTGCGTGACGTGTATCGGCTGCAGGAGCGGGTTTTCGTAGCGCGGGTACCGCAGGACTCGCAACTGGCCGGCGATACACTCTCGCGCAGCCGCCTGGGCGACGCATTCGACTTTCGCATGCTCGCGTTGTTTCGCGAAGGCGAGCTTGTGATCATGCCCGACCCTGACCAGGCGCTGCGTGGGGGTGACCTGCTGCTGATCCAGGGTCGTCCGGACGATGTCGATGTGCTGCGCGGACTCCAGGAGCTCAACGCCGAGGAGACCAACGTCCCGGTGATAGGCGAGTTCCAATCCGACCGCCTGGCGATGATGGAGGCCACACTGGATCCCCGCTCCACGCTGGTCGGCAAGCCGGTTCAGGACACCAACTTCCGTGACCGTTACGGCCTGGAGCTGGTCGGCATCTGGCGCAACGGTACAGTCATCCGCTCCAATCTCGACCAGCTCAAGCTCACGCTGGGCGACGCGCTGCTGGTGCTGGGACCCAAGCAGCGATTGCAGATGCTCGAGCAGGATGCCGACTTTCTGGTACTGACCTCGACCGGCGGCACCATCGATGCGCGTCGTGCGCCACTGGCCGCCTCGATCATGGCCGCGGTGGTCGCCATGACACTCAGTGGCTGGATGCCGATCTACATCGCGGCGGTCACCGGTGCCTCGCTGATGGTGCTGACAGGCTGCCTGAAGATGGAGGAGGCATACCGGGCCATAGAGTGGCGGGCCATCTTCCTGATCGCCGGCATGCTGCCGCTGGGTGCAGCGATGCAGCAGACCGGCGCGGACGCCTACCTGGGTGAACTGCTGATGGAAGCGCTGGGGGACCTGGGCCCCTGGCCCGTCATCGGTGGTTTGTACATCGCCACCTCGCTGGGCACGCTGGTCATGCCGGTGCCGGCGCTGGTAGTGCTGATGTCACCGATCGTGCTGTCGGTCAGCGCGGCGCTGGGTATCGAGCCCTACACGGGCATGATGGCCGTGGCGATGGCCGCGGCCAGCTTCATGAGTCCGATCTCCCACCCTGCCAATGTGCTGGTCATGGGTCCGGGCGGTTACCGCTTCCGCGACTACATCAAGCTGGGGGTGCCTGTGGCGATCGTCGTGATGATAGCGACCTTTACCGTGCTGCCGGTGTTCTGGCCGTTGACGCCAGTCGACTAAAGCCGTTCGCGGCGGGTTTCCTCCGGGTCGAAGTAGGTCTGCGACAGCGCCTCATGGATGTCGCCGAGGCCGTCAAGCATCGCGACAATGAAGTCATGCAAATCATCTGCGCTGACGCCCTGCAGCGACTGGGCCTGCAGATGTCGCCGCAGGCGCGTGATCACGCGCAGCGGACCCGCGTTGTTGGGCAGCGAGGCGACCTGGAATTCAACATTTCCCAGGCAGCTGTAGACCGCGCGAGGGAATTCGTCGTCGAGGATGAGAAACTCCAGCACCGCATCGCTGTGCACGCGAACGCGCATCTTGAGCCGGTACATCTGGTAGCCGGTCAACGACTTCAGCACGCTCATCCACTGGATATTCTGATAGGGCTTGAGGCCCTCGGTGCCGCTGTCGATCAGCAGCGAGCTGGACCGCACGTCGATGATTCGCCCGGTCATGTCCGCGCGTTCCAGGTAACGCCCGGCGCTGAGGAAACGATAGCCGGTGCCGCGGTTCATCGTGCCCTCGAGCATGCCGGTGAAGGCCTGCGCGCCCTGGATCACATACTGCAGGTGCGAGTGGCGCTCCCGCCGATGCAAGCCGCCCTTGAGGTGCTCCCGGGCATACAGATGCAGGTCGTTGACATGCTCCCAGACCTCGCGCGGAATCATGTCGCGCACGGTGCGGGCGTTCTCCCTGGCCGAGGCTATGCTCGAGACGATCGAGCCGGGGTTCGAATAGTCCCCGACAAGAAAGGCGATGACGTTGCGCTCGCTGTAGTTCCGGCCTGTGGCCTCGTAGGCATCGGTGGCCTCGACGATACGCACCAGTGGCTCCCAGCCCGTGGCTACCCCGCCCGGCAGATCGAGCATCAGGTTCGCATTGACCTGGATCAGGCGCGCAGTGTTCTCGGCGCGCTCCATGTAGCGGGCCAGCCAGTAGAGATTCTCCGCGACGCGCGAGAGCATCTCAGCCGGCCCCCACGATCCAGGTGTCCTTGCTGCCTCCGCCCTGCGAGGAATTCACCACCAGCGAACCCTTGCGCATCGCCACGCGGGTCAGCCCGCCCATCGTCACGTGCACGCGGTCGCTGGACAAAATGAACGGTCGCAGGTCGACATGCCGCGGCTCGATGCGATCACCGATGACCGTGGGCACCGTGGACAGCGCCAGGGTCGGCTGGGCGATGTAGTTTCGCGGGTGGCGGCGGATCTGCGAGGCGAATCCATCACGCTCGGCGCGGGTGGAGGCCGGACCGATCAGCATGCCGTAGCCGCCCGATTCGTTGACGGGCTTGACCACCAGCTCATGCAGATGTTCGAGCACGTAGCGCCGCGATTCTGCATCCGCGCACAGCCACGAGGGCACGTTGGGCAGCAGCGGCTCTTCGTCGAGATAAAAGCGGATCATGTCGGGCACGAAGGTGTAGACCAGCTTGTCATCGGCCACCCCCGCACCGGGGGCATTGGCCAGTGCGACAGTGCCCCGCTGCCACGCTCGCATCAGGCCGGGGACGCCGAGCATCGTGCCCGAGTCGAAGGCTTCGGGGTCGAGGAAGGCATCATCCACACGACGGTAGATCACATCGACCCGGGTCAGGCCTTCGACCGTGCGGGCGTAGACGCAGTCGTCGTCGGCCACCACCAGGTCACGGCCCTCGACAAGTTCGCAGCCCATCTGCTGGGCCAGGTAGGCGTGCTCGAAATACGCCGAGTTGTAGATGCCCGGCGTGAGCACGACGACTTCCGGATAGTCGGAAGGCCGTGGCGAGAGTGCCGCCAGCGTATCGAAGAGTTGCGATGGATAATCATCGACCGGCTGGATCGCGAACTTCTCGAAAAGTTCGGGAAACACACGCTTGATGACCTTGCGATTCTCGAGCATGTAGGACACGCCGGAGGGCACACGCAGATTGTCTTCCAGCACGTACACCGTGCCATCGGCGGCACGCACAAGGTCAGAACCACAGATGTGCGCCCAGATACCCAGCGGCGGAGAGACACCCTGGCACTGCGGGCGATAGTTGGCGGAGTTCTCGAGATAGGCAGCCGGAAAGTGACCGGCCTTGACGATCTCGCGATCGTGGTAGACGTCGTCGATGAAGGCATTGAGCGCGCGCACGCGCTGCGCCAGCCCGCGTTCGATCCGCTGCCACTCGCGCAGAGCGATGATGCGCGGAATGATATCCAGCGGCCAGGCACGGTCGATCGAGCCTTCTTCCTGGTGATAGACCGTGAAGGTGATGCCCATGGCCTTGATCGCGAGATCCGCCGCGCCCTGGCGCAGCGCCAGTTCGTCCGGGTCCAGCCGCAGCAGTGTGCGCAACAGCCGGCTTGCACCTGCGCGAGCCCGACCATCGGGGCGCACCAGTTCGTCCCAATGACCGGCGACCGGATAATCTTCCCAGGAAAACGTCATGGGACGCGACGCTACCAGAGTCACGCGCGCGGTGCATCCGCTGTGGCCGATGCTTGCCTCAACGTTCCGGGCTGCCGGCCCCTACGGCGGCGAGTTGCAGGCGCGTCCGTCCGCTGGCGCCGCCGAGGACGTCGTGCACGAACTGCAGCTTCTCCAGTGCCTGCTTCGACAGCACGAAGGGGTAGAGATCAGGATGACCCATGCAACGGTTGAGCTCGTTGAGCGCGACGGTGAGCTCCATCCACGCGGCGACCCAGCGCTGCATGCCGTCGCGGCTCCGATCCGTCGGATCGATCGGCGCAAGCTTGAGCTGCGCCGCCGACTCGAGTGTGTCGACCATGTGCAGATAGTGCGAGAAAGTCTCCGCCCAGTCTTCCCATGGGTGCGACGAGCCGTAGGCGCTGATGGAATGCGCAGACCAGTCCGGCACCGGGCCGTGTTCGTAGTAATGCTGCAGCGACTGGCTGTAGTCCCTGCGCTCATCGCCGAACACCGCGCGAAAGGGCTCGAGCTGGCCTGAATCCTGCACCAGCAACAACCAGTAGTAGTGGCCGATCTCGTGGCGAAAGTGCCCCAGCAGCGTGCGATAACGCTCGGCCATCGAGCGGCGCATCTTCTCGCGCACAACATCGTCGGCCTCGGCGATGTTGATGGTGATGAGTCCCTGGTTGTGCCCGGTGAGTACCCGCGAGTGCTCGCCAAGCTGGTCGCTGAACTCGAGCTCGGGCTCGGCATCGGCCATGAAGGCGAATGCCAGGCCCTTGTTGGCATCCTCCTGCTTGGAGAGCACGGGCAGATTCAGGGCATTGAGACCGTAAATCAGGCGACGCTTCGCCGCCTCGATCTTTCCCCAATAGCGCCGATAGTTCGGTTGGGTAAGATCGGGGATGACCTTGTTTAGCCGGCAGGCCTGGCAGTAGATGTGATCGTCTTCGACCGGCACCATCCAGGTGCAGACTTCCTCGTGGGAGTAGTTGCGACAGCGCTGAAAGCGCCGCCCACGCAGCCTGGGGTGCAGCCCCTGCCAGCCCTGGGTGTCATCGCCCTCTATCGCCACCAGCTCAGCGATGTCAGGCACAAAGCCGGCCCGACGTCCGCATGCCATGCAGCAGTCATTGTCGAAGAACAACCGATTCCCGCAAGTGCAGGTGAAAACGCGCATCCAGTAATCCGGGCTGCCGGCCAAAACAACAGTATACCCCCCCGCCGGAGCCGCCCGGCCCCTCAATCACCCGTGGCGGCGAGGGGACTGAGGTCGTAGAGCAGCGGCAGTGTCACCGACAGGGTCAGCCAGACGATGATCTGAAGCGGAATGCCGATGCGCAGGAAGTCACTGAAACGGTAGCCTCCGGCGGAGAGCACCAGCAGATTGGTCTGGTAGCCCATGGGCGTCAGATAGCTCATGTTCGAGGCGAACAGCACGGCGAGCACGAAGGGCTCGGGATCGACCCCCAACTGGCGGGCGATCGCCACCGCGATGGGCACGCCGAGCACCGCTGCGGCATTGTTCGTCACCAGTTCGGTGAGCAGCGCCCATGTGAGCATCAGCCCTGCCAGCACCAGCGCCACCGGCAGGCCCCCGACCGAGGCGACGAACAGCTGGGCCAGGAAGTCGGTGCCCCCGGTGATGTACAGGGAGTGCCCAAGCGCGAGTGCTGCCACGATAACCATGACCAGCCTGCGGTCGAGCGCCTCGCGCATCTGTTCCCAGTTCAGACAGCGGGTCAGCAACATTGCTGCAACACCGCAGACCGCCCCCAGCGCGATCGGCAGGATGCCGAACGCCGCCAGCACGATCACGCTTGCGACAATCAGCACTGAAATGCGTGCGCGCTCGGTCTGCGGCAGATCCATCTGGCCGTCCAGTACCAGCAGCCGCCCCGTGCGCTGCAGGTCGCGGATATGCCGGCGTGTCCCCTGCACCAGGACCACGTCACCGCCCCGAAGCACCTGGCCTGATTCCAGCGCCCCAGTGGCATCGGCGCCGGGCTGATCGCGCGGCCGATGGACCGCCAGCGGCAGCAATCGATAGCGTGCGAGGAAATCGGTATCTTCCAGGCGCTGGCCGTCAAGCGGCGAACCCGGTCGCACGACCACCTCGGCAAGGCGCTGCCCGCCTGCCTCCAGCTCGGCACCCTGGGAGACCCGCTGGCCGAACGCCGGACCGCCGTAGAGTGGCGTGCCGAGCAGCGCTTCGAATTCCTTGAGGTTCTCAGGAGTGTCGATGACGAAAATCCGGTCGCCCGGCTGGATGCGCAGGCTGGGCAGGCGCGTCAGGCGCAGACCCTCGCCGCGTTCGATGCGCTCGATACGCATGCGATTGTCGGTGCGGCCCAGCACCTCCATCAGGCTGCGACCGGCAGCAAAGCTGTCGTCCATGATCCTGAACATCGCGCGAAACGCCCGCGGCGAGGTGTCGGGCATTGGCGGTGTGCGCGGCGGCACCAGCCTTGGCGCCAGCAGCCACAGAAACAGGATCGCCACGGACCCGGCAATGACTGCCGGCAGGAAGAAGTCGAACATCTGGAACTCGCGCAGGCCCAGGTCGACAGCGATACCCACGACCAGCAGGTTGGTGGAGGTGCCGATGGTCGTGGACATGCCGCCAATGATGGTGGCGTATCCCACCGGCATCAGCACCCCCGAGGGTGACACGCCGGTGCGCATGCACACGGTCACCAGGATCGGCAGCAGCATGGCCACCAGCGGCGTGTTGTTCAGGAACATGCTCAAGCCTGCTGCCAGCACCAGCGTGGCCAGGAAGCACAATCGCGGTGAGCGACCCCAGTTGCGCGCCAGCAGCTGGGCGACCGGCTGCAGTGCGCCCGTCGCCTCGAGTCCCTTGGCGCAGATCAGCAGCGCGAGGATCGTGATCAGCGCATTGTTGCCGAAGCCGGCCAGGAAACTCGTCGCCGGAAAGATCCCGCCCCGGTATTCATAGGGGAACAGCTGGAAACCTACCAGCAGCGCAATGAGAACTCCGAGCCCCGTGGCTTCCAGCGGTATGCGGTCGCGGGAGAACAGATAAAGCGCGACGACGGCCAGCAGCATGCAGGCAATCGCGTGTGCATCGGGGGGACCTGACAGCACGATTCGGCAACGGCTCCGGCGGCAACGCGGACCGACACGCTGCCAGAAATCGCCACGATCGCCTAGTGTTTCATCCCCCGACGGCGCAGCGGTATGGACGCCGGGGCCGCGAACCGCTAGGTTTGCGGACCAGGATGCCACCGGAGTTGCCCCATGCGCGCATTCGCGACGCTGTTGATCGCCGTGCTGTTCACCCACCCCCTGCACGCCAGCGAGACACTCGAGACCTACGTCGAACTGCGTACCGGAAGCTTCAGTTCGGCCGCCCAGGCGGCCAGCGACTCGCGCTACGGTGTGGCTACCTGGCACATCGCCGAACGACCCGGCGACGACGGCGACGTGCGGTGGCTGTATGTCGAGAACTGGCTGGGCGACGCCCAGGCCCCCTATCGGCAACGCATGATCCGGCTGCACGTTGCCCGGGACGGCAGTATCGTGGCCCGGGGTCACCAGTTGCCGAATCCAGAGCGTTACGTTGGCGCGTGGTCGGACACGACCCGACTCAGCGACATCGACGTGGATTCGCTCGAGGCCATGGCGGGATGTGACGTGACCATCGTGCGCACAGGCCCGCAGCGCTTCGAGGGTCAGACCTCGGGCGCGCAATGCGGCAACGCGTACCGGGGAGCGCGCTACGCCGTCTCGCAGTCAGTGCTCACGGCCGATTTCATGACCAACTGGGACCGTGGCTTCGACGCCGACGGCACGCAGGTCTGGGGACCGACGGCAGGGGGCTATCGCTTCCTGCGCATCGGTGACCAGCGCCCGCGATGCGATGCACCGGTGATGATGCTGGTGTTCGGCACCATCAGCGACCGGGCAGCCTTCGGCGCTTATTCGCAGGCACTGCTGGAATCGGGCCTTTACCCTGATAACGGCGGTTATCCTGTCGCCCGTTCGCCGACACTGGAGGTCTTCGAGGGCGAGCCCCCGCGCGGTCGCGGGGTGGTGATCTCGCAGTTCCCATGCCTTCAGGCCGCGCAGTCGTTCTGGTATGCCGAGCGCTACCAGCAGGAGATCATTCCGCTGCGCCAGGGGATCTCCGAGTTCGAAGTCCTGGTGCTGCCAGTGGTGCCGGCGCCCGACTACGCCAGATAGGACGGTGCGCCGCGCTCCGGGCCGCGGCCATCACTGGTCTTATTTTCGCCGAGCCCACCAGCCTCCGCGAGGCTGCGGGTGCGTTGCAGACGATAGCGGTTCTCCTCGGTGACGCGGCTCTGCCAGACACAGGGTGTGATGCGCGCGGGGGCGAACAGGGTCAGGCGTGTCTCCAGCAGCAGCAGCGTGGAACCACCGCGCGGTTCAAAGCGATAGCGCAGGTAGATGCGCATGACGGGCAACGACGCAACCAGAAGCTCGCGCAGCACGAACAGGGTCGGCGGCTGGGCATCGATAATGCGGCCGTGCCGGGCCGTACGCCCCTCGTGGCGCAAATAGCGCTGGCCGGCACGCACGCGCACGATACTCTCGACCGCCAGCGTGGGCCAGTGACACACAACGGCAGCGGCATAAGCCGATTCCAGCGGACAATCCAGTTGCAGGCTCTCGCGACGTCTGTGCATTGGCGTCTCCATCCATGGAGGATTACGGGACAGGAAGCCGCTGCCCGATACACAGATTGGAGCGTTTGCCGGGCGATGGCCATGCACGAAACTGCATGGATCAGCGCAATTCGGCGTATCGGTTTATTCGCTGGGCGCGACGGCCTTGAGGTAGGCGGCAATCGCGGCAAGATCTTCAGCCGGCAGGCGGCCAAGGCTGTCGACCACGGCCGTCATCGAGCCGCCAACGGAATCGAAGCTCGGTGTGAAACCGCTGGCGAGGTAGCCTGCAATCTCGCGCTCAGACCAGGTCAGTTTCGCCGGCGTGATGTTTGGAATGGAACCGCGCCCTGATGGATTGGGCGCCCCGGCCAGCCAGCGCGATGCATCCAGACCGCCCAGGGCGTTGCGTGGCGTGTGGCATTCGCCGCAGTGAGCGAGCGCCTCGGCAAGATATCGCCCGCGCTGCTGCTGTTCACTGAGTTCGTCATTCACGACGAACGCATCGCTTTTGAACAGCCGCTTCCATAGCCCGACCGTGCGCCGCAGATTGAACGGAAAGCCAAGCGAGTGGGCGTCATTGGGCCGGTCGGACGCCGGCAGGGTGTCCATATAGGCCTTCAGATCGGCAACGTCCTGCAGCTTGACGCGCGCGTAGGCCGTATAGGGAAACGCAGGATAATAATGCTCGCCCTGGGGCGACACGCCGCGCAGCATTGCATTACCGAACTGCGCAAGTGTCCAGGTACCGATGCCGTAGTCGGGATCCGTGGAAATATTGGGCGCATGGAAGATACCGAACTCGCTGTCGAAGCTGCGTCCGCCGGCGAGCACGAGGCGCTCATCGCCGCGTGCGCCGTCGGCTGCATGGCAAGATGCGCAGCCGGCGGCCCAGAACACCTGCTCACCGCGATCGGCGTCGCCATCCAGACCGTCGAATTGCGACGCGGCAAGCGGCTGCGGGCGCGACGCCCAGGCCAATACAGCGATTGACAGCCCCGCGACAAAGATGCTCGCGGTGAGTACGCGGCGCATGCTCAAAACACCTCGCGCGGCCCGACGGCGTGCACGCTATCGCGCAGCCGCCGGTGCGTCTTACTCAGGCTGCCGATACGACTCGTGACAGGCTGAGCACGCGCCACCCAGAGTGCGCAGTTGAGCCCGCAGGGCGTTCAGATCAGTGCCTGCCGCCTCCTGCATTGCCCGCGCCGCGTTGCCAAGATCATCGAACTTTGCCGAAAAGTCTTCAGTGTTTTCCCAGATCGACGGCAAGGCACGGGTATTGTCGATGCTGTCGTTATCCGAGCCCTCAGGCCAGAGCCGGGACTGATGCAGGGCGGCGAGCGCGACGATATTGTCGGCAGCAAGCTGTGCGGTCGCTGCATCGTATTCGATATTGCCCTGAGCCATGCCCACCAGCGGCCCGATGTTGAATGCCATCAGCTTGAACTGCCCCTGACGGGCACCCAGCTCGCTGGAGAAGGGCTGGTCGGCCAGCGCGACCCCCAGCCCCACGGTGGCGGCGGCAGCAACAACGAGAACTCGCGTCAGACTCATGGCTTGATTCCTGTCTGGATACAGCGGAAATGCGCGCGCTGAGCCTAGCACAGGCGGACGGAGCGTCAAGCCGCACGACCCGCGACGACCACCCGAGGGACCGCGCGGGTGGCCAGACCGCTTCCCAGCCGGTATGCTGACCTACTGCGTTTGCATTACGCCACGTTGCGTGACTGTAACGCTACCGCGATGTGTCCTTAGGGTGGATCACGTCGTTGTTCGCGGCACCGAAGCTCAAGTCTACAGCCCTGACTTGCGGCCATGAGCTCATAACGCCGCCCTGATCCCGCAGCCCGACGCAACGCGGGGTAAGACGCCCGATCCCAGACCTGCAGAAAGCCTCAGGCGCTTCCTGGCCGGCCGGCGCAACAGCACAGAGCGAAAAGCACATGGAAAAAGCCCTTGACATACGCCACCTCAAGTCGGTCGAACCGCGCGCCTTCAAGGTGTTCACCCACCACCAGCTGGACCAGATCACCCAGCTCGCAGGGCTGTCCGAAGACATGCGCTTCGATATGCGCGTCGTGGCCAATGTGTTGCCATTCCGTGTCAACGAGTATGTCATCGACGAGTTGATCGACTGGGCCCGCGTGCCTGACGATCCGATCTTCCAGCTGGTGTTTCCGCAACGTGAAATGCTCGAGCCCGAGGCCTTTTCTCGTATGGCGACGCTGCTGCGCGGCGAGCCTACCCGGACACAGATCAGGACGCTTGCGACCCGGTTGCGCGGTGATCTCAATCCGCATCCGGCCGGCCAGATGGAGCTCAATGTCCCGGCGCTCGACGACGAGGCAGTCGACGGGTTGCAGCACAAGTACCGTGAAACGGTTCTGTTCTTTCCCAGTCAGGGTCAGGTCTGTCACAGCTACTGCACGTTCTGCTTCCGCTGGGCACAGTTCGTCGGCGACAAGAACCTGCGCTTCGCGCTGGGCGAGGCCGAAACGCTGCATCGATACCTGCGCGAACACCGTGAGGTCTCCGATCTGCTGGTCACGGGCGGCGACCCGATGGTCATGAAGACCCATCACCTCGAGGGTTACCTGTCGGCGCTTACGACACCGGAGTTCGAGCACATCCAGACCGTCCGCATCGGCACCAAGGCGCTGACCTTCTGGCCCTACCGGTTTGTCAGCGATGCCGACAGCGACCAGCTTCTGCGGCTGTTCGAAAGGCTGGTGCGTGCCGGCAAACACGTGGCACTGATGGCGCATTACAACCACTGGCGCGAACTCGAAACTCCGATCGCCCGCGAAGCGATCCGCCGCGTGCGCGATACCGGTGCCGTGATCCGAAGCCAGGGACCACTGTTGCGCCACATCAATGACAACGCCGACGACTGGGCGCGCATGTGGCGCACCCAGGTACGGCTGGGCGTCGTGCCCTACTACATGTTCGTGGAACGCGATACCGGTGCGCGTCGCTACTTCGAGGTCCCGCTGGTGCGGGCCTGGCAGATCTATCGCGATGCCATGCAGCAACTCTCGGGACTGGGCCGCACCGCCCGCGGCCCGTCGATGAGCGCGAAGCCCGGCAAGGTGGAGATTCAGGGGGTGACCGAGATTCATGGCGAGAAGCTCATCGTCCTGCGCATGATTCAAGGTCGTAACCCGGACTGGGTGCAGCGTCCGTTCTTCGCCCGCTACGACGAGCAGGCAACCTGGCTCGATCAGCTCGAGCCTGCGTTCGGCGACGAGAAATTCTTCTTTGGGGAGTCGTGCTGACGCGCCATTGCCAAGGCGGGCGAAACAGCCGACCATCCCGGCAAGGACGGGGGACTGCCAGGGGGTCGTATGAACAGGCGAAAGGTCGGATTACGCGCGCCGCGGTATGGTGTCGGCACCGCAGCGGTTGCGATGTGGCTTGGTACCTACGCCCTGCTGGCACACGATTCAGCCATCGGCGAAGAGCTGCTGACGCAGGCCCCGTTCATCCGCGACGGCAGCTTCAATCAGGACCCGGCCATCGGTTCGCTGGCCGGCCGGCTGCTGCGGCTCAAGCGGGGCTGGCTGCTGGTCAGCGACCTGGAGCGCTCGGTGGCCTTCTATGCAGATCTGATCGGGCTGGAGCTCTATGCAATCTCACCGAACTTCGACCGCCGCCCTGATCCACTGGCCGAGCCAATGTTCGGCTACGCGCCTGATGCTCGCCGACGAGTGGCCACGTTCAACACCTCCGACGAGATCCGTGCGTTCGGCCTGACGGAAGTCGCCGACATGGACTGGCAGGTTCAGCAGCAACCACGCACCTCGACGGTGCTGTTTCAGACCGACCACCTGCTCGAGATTCTCGAGCGTGTAGGTGAGGCTGGCTACGAGGTGATCGGGCCGATCGCGGGGATGGTGCCGGCGGATGTAGGCGTGCCCGCGGTGCGCTACCTGGAGGCCGGGGTGGTCGACCCTGACGGGCATGTGATCGCGCTGTTTCAGGCTTATGCGGACACTCCGGAGTGGCAGCGGCTGCGGGAGACCTGGCGCTAGCGTCGTGCGCGTGATCTGGCCCCTCAGGCGGCCAGTACCATCCCGCCGGTGACGTTGAGTACACAGCCGGTCATGTAGGCCGAGTCCGGTCCACACAGAAAGCGAATCGGACCCGCGACGTCCTCGGCCGTGCCGCGGCGGCGCAAGGGGATTGCATCCAGGTCGCCGCGCGGAAACTCCGCAGTCATGTCGGTATCGATCAGACCCGGCGCCACTGCATTGCACAGCACGCCGTGCGGGCCACCGTTGCGCGCGATGTGCCGGGTCATGCCGATCAGTGCAGCTTTCGAGGCGCTGTACTCGGTTCCCACGATCACGCCGCCCTGGTACCAAGCCATCGAACTGACGATGACGATGCGCCCGCGGCGCTGGGCGCACATCGGCCCCCACACGGCGGCAATGGTGTTCTGGGTACCGTTGAGATTGACGTCGATGACCCGCTGCCACTGTGCCCAGTCGCCGGCCACCGTGCCCGCCGGGCAGACTCCGGCATTGGCGACCAGCACATCGATGCGTCCGTGTGCGGCCATGATCTCCTCGACGATACCGGCACAGGCTTCGCGGTCACGGATGTCCAGCGGGCGGCCGTGTGCCTGACCGCCCGATTCGCGCACCGCAGCGACGGCCTCATCGCACTCCAGGACATCGGTAAGCCACACCGTCGCACCCGCCTGCGCCAGCGCAAGACCGGTGGCGGCACCGATCCCTCGAGCGCCCCCCGTTATCAGCGCGAGCTGACCTGCGAGGGGTCTTCCGAGCCCGTCTGCGCCCATGCTGCTGCCCTCCATAGCCGACGTACTTCGATGTGCCGCCTGTCTTCGTTTACCACCGTCCAGGCGATGAGAACATCGCCGTGACCGGTCCGCGCCATCCGTGGGAAGCCGCTCGCGCGGCTCGCCAGACCTGCGTGGCCGTTCACCGTGACCGCGTCACCCAGTTCACCGGACGCGGCAACGGTGCGCACGCGGATGCGCGACTCGCGCTCGCCGCGCTCGATCCAGCTCACGAGCGCGTGGTCGTCATCGACCATCACGACATCGACACGGCCCAGCGGCTGCCCGTCGTCGATACGCACGGGCACCGACCACGCCTCTCCACCATCCCCGGAAAACGCGACATTGACGCGCGGTTCATCATGCGCGAGCGTGAACCATGCCAGCGCGATACGCTGGCCGGCAGCAGCGAGCGCGGGACCGTTGACCGGGCAACCGTGAATCACCCAGCCGTCCTCGTTGACCACGCGCGGCGTCGACCAGGCACCATCGCGAAAGCGCGCAACCGTGATGTCCCGCACCTCCTCACCCGAGCGTCCCCGGTAGGCGACCAGCGCACCTTCGCCGGGCAGTCGCACCGCCGAGGTCTGGCAGCAATCGCAGACCGAAGCGTCGATTTCGTTTTCGTGGGCCAGACTGTCACCGTCGATGACCGCCGAACGCAGCGTCATCGGATCACCGTGGCCAGGCTGCTCGGCATGCGTATGCCTGCCATCCAGCCAGATCGCCTTCAGCGCATGCTCATGCCATGGAAGCAGCGAGACAAATCCGTGCTCGGTGGGCGTGCCATCCCGGTGCGGAACGATGGAGGGCTGCCACGCCCCCTCAGCGCTGCGCGTAGCCACATGCACATCGTAGGCGAATACATCAGGGCCGCTGGAGACCAGGTAGTGTGCAGCCAGGCGCCCGTCGTCGAGTTCGACGATGGACGGGAAATCCGCCCAGTTCACGAACCATTGCTCGCCGGTCTGCGCCCGGGCGATTTCCTCCGGCGGGCTCCAGCGACCGTCGAGGTAGCGCGCATGCTCAAGCCGCGGCCCCTCGGGTACAAGCCTGGTCCAGCTCATGACCACACCGCCACCGCTCAGCGGCGCCAGCCAGGGCATACCGGCATTTGCAACGTCGAACTCGACCGCCTCGACGGCATAGGCCGGCGGTGCGGCGTGCGCCCCGGGCGGGCACGCCACCAATCCAAGCATGCCGACGCACAACACGGTTTCAATCAGACGCGTCACTTGCCCATTCTCGCGTTCGGCCCGTTTGCTGCACAGCGGGACGCCAGTAAACGCGGCGCGGTGAGAAGATGAGATACGATTATGACGCTGCGCTCGGGGATCGCAAGCCTAAAGCGTGCGGCCGCGGCGCTGGTTACGAAAAGCGCGGACCAGCAGGAATTCAGGACACACCGCAATCACCGGAAGCTCAAGGCCATGCCCGACGTCGACCCGCCCGATTCCGACAAACTCGCCCACCAGCTGGCACTCATCCGTGAGCGCCGCGGTTACCTGCTGCCCCATCATGGTCTTCTGGCGATGACCTCTCCAGCGATGCTGAAGAGCTACGATGAGGTCTACACCGCCTTTGCGCTCACGCCCGGGACACTTTCGCGCCACGATCACGAGGCCCTGTGGCTGGCGATCCTCACCGTCAACCAGCAGCCAGTGGCCTCGCACCATGTTGCGCGCTTTCGTGAACAGGGTGGCTCGATGGCAAGCTTCGAGGCCGTCATGGCGCTAACCGCGCTGACCTCAGGCTTTGCCTGCTGGCCGTTTGTCGCACAGCACTGGCAGACACATCTGCCGGATTTCGAGGCCCGCGGCGCATGGCTCGCAGCGTTTCGAAGGGTGGCGGCGCCGCTGCCCGCGAGACTGGCGCACCTGATCGCCATCGTGGTGCTGATCAGCCGGGATGCCTGGGATGGGCTGGCCTGGCAGCTGGTTGCAGCCTATGCACAGGGCGTACCCGAGCAGGAGATCGCCGAAGCGGTCACGCTGACGATGTTGCCCTCGGGCGTGCCGCGGCTCGTTGATGCTGCGCGCGTCTGGAAGGAAGTCATTCTGAGGGGCGAGGTGGATGCCTCTCCCGGGTTCCGCACCTGGGCACGGACGGCCGGCCAGGGCGGCTATGATGAAGCGGCCCGCTCGGATACATGATGAGCCCACGTGATGAGCCCACGTGCGATCGCGGGCGTTTCGTGGCACAGTTCGCGACGGCTCGGCCGCCGTCCATTTCGAGGATCCACGATGATGAAGCGTTCTGTCTCCTGCCTTTCCCTTGTCGCGGGTCTTGCACTCGCAGCGACCGCTGCGCACGCGCATGTGATCCTGCAGAACATGGAGGGCACTGCGGGCTACCAGGAATACGTAACGCTGGTGGTTCCCCACGGCTGCGGGGCCTCGCCAACGACCCGCCTTCGCGTGCGGATCCCGGAAGGTATCGACATCCTCGTACCCGAGGACACGCCAGGCTGGGATCTGGAAGTTGTCACACGCAAGCTTGATACGCCAATACGCGGTGACGGGGGCACACTGATCACGGAAGTGGCTGACGAGGTGATCTGGACCGGCGGCACGCTGCCACCTGACCGGCTGGGACGTTTCACCATGCTGGTGCGCATGCCCGATTCGCCGGGGCGCATCATGTACTTCCGGACAATCCAGACCTGCGCCGAGGGCGAAAGCCGCTGGATAGACACCATCGAGGAAGGCGAGCCCGCATGGAAGATCTGGGCGACAGAACATCCCTCGCCGTTCATTGAACTCAAGCCCGCCGAGCGTCCCCAGCTGGGCGCCACGATGCAGGAGATCTTCGCCGAGCGTGAACGCCGGAATGCTCGCGGCGCAGCGCCTTAGCGGAGCTGGCCAGAACTAGCGCCAGTCGCCCTCCAGCGCGATGAGCTCGTAGCTCTGGTCCAGTCCATCCGATGTCAGGCGCACGGGCACGCAGTCCTCGCCAGCCGCCCAGACGTCGAAGTCATCCACGCCGGGCACACTGATGCTGATATGCCGGGCGGTGAAGTCGCCTGCCGAGACCGACACCCCCTCCTCGCCGAGGTCGGTGATCTGCGAGGTGCCGCGGCCACGCCTGATCAGCTTGGGGCCCGTGCTGCCATCAGGCGTCGTCGAGGTGGTGAAGCTTGTGAGCGGCATCGTGCCCGGTTCGCCCGTCCACTGCCGCAGCCGCCCTACCGTCCACGCATCGTTGTGCAGCGAATGGGTGCCAAACGACTGTACGGGTTCGGTCGTCTCGCAGAGCTGGGAGATCCGCCCCTCGACATCCGTATCACCTTCGCACTCCGCGTGATGCGATCCGAACAGGTACCACGACGAGCCGCGGCGCACCTCGGCAACAGTCAGGCGCACAAAAGCATCCACGGGACGCCACTGCGCATCCACGGCCAGGATCACGTCACGGATCAGCGCACGTTCGTCCATCTCGCATTGCGCGCGCAGGATACGACTGCCATCAGGATGCACGGTGACGCTGAAGAACTCCCTGCCGGTCT
Source organism: Gammaproteobacteria bacterium (assembly GCA_041745895.1). Taxonomy (GTDB): domain Bacteria; phylum Pseudomonadota; class Gammaproteobacteria; order Steroidobacterales; family PWYM01; genus PWYM01. The sequence goes on along the minus strand of JBGTIC010000136.1, from coordinate 1,597 downwards.
CGTGACCATCCCGGGTGAGATAACGCATGCGACCGCGATAGCTGCGCATTGATCAGCTGCCCCTGCAGAGTGCAGGCTTCTCACGAATCATCGCCATCACCCGGTCGAATTTCGCAATCTCGCTGTCAGGCGGTGGCGGGCCGTCACCGGAGATGAACGCGCCGAACACCAGATCGCCCGCATCATCGAAAACCAGAACGCCGCGCAGCGTGACGCCGTCGGCCTCGCGCGGCAGGACCACCGCAGCGACGCCAGCGTAGAGATCGGGCCGCAGATGCCCGCGTACCGGATGCACGTACTCGATATTCCAGTACTGGCTGGTCTGCGAAGGCGCCCCCGCGCCGATGGGACTGACAATCTCGAACACGTTCAGCCCCTTCATGATCATGAAGGTGGCCTGTTCCCAGTCGGCCATCTCGGCCCAGACCTCATAAAATGCAGCGCCGGACGTCATGACGGCCTGCTCGGCTGGCAGGGCGCTGATCAGCAACGCCTCGGGCAACCCCAGCCGCCGCGACGCGATCGAGGGCACGACGCCGGGACTGGTCGCGTAGTACGCGCGGACCTGTTGCTGCTGCTCATCCGAGGCACAGACGATCTCGGCGGTCACGGAACCAGCCATTCCTGTCATGGCCGCGGCCAGCAGGGCGACACTCCACCATCTGGTTGACATGAGCATGACCTTTTCTCCCCGAAAGACCGCTTCATAGTCCTCAGCGGCGACTCGAATCATACACGCTGCAAATGCCGGGTAGAGCACTGCGGCGTGACGGGTATACTGGGCCCGCCGCGCCACCACGTCCGGCCCTGAGCGCGCAGCACCACGGCAACAGGGAGCCTTGAACATGAGCGACCCCGGCATCGACGCAGCACCCGAGTCAGCCATGAAGCGCACGTGGCTGATTCGCGCGCTTGACTGGATCGAGCGCATCGGCAACAAGCTGCCGGATCCGGCAGTGCTGTTCCTGCTGTTGATGCTGATCACATGGGTGATCTCTGCACTGCTGGCGCCGATGAATTTCACGACCATCGATCCACGCAGTGGCGAGCCGCTGGTGGTCAACAACCTGCTGGCCGGCACGGCAATCACGAAGTTCTTTGCCGACATGGTCGGCACGTTCGTGAGCTTCCATCCGCTGGGAGTTGTGCTCGTGGCCATGCTGGGCATCGGCGTGGCGGAGCACACCGGATTCATCAATGCTGCGCTGCGTGCGCTGCTGTCGTTCACGGCGCGCTGGCTGCTCACGCCGATGCTCATTACCGTGGGCATCATCTCGCACACGGCCGTGGATGCCGGCTATGTGCTGGTGGTGCCTCTGGGTGCGGTGATTTTTTTCGCCGCTGGCCGTCATCCGCTGGCAGGCATTGCGGCGGCGTTCGCCGGCGTCTCGGGCGGGTTCTCGGCCAACTTCGTCCCCTCGGCGCTGGATCCGATGCTGCAGGGCATCAGTCAGGCCGGCGGGCAGCAGGAACAGCAGGAATATCAGCGCCACGATCGACTGCATCAGCGGGGCGTTGAACGCGGTGATGTCGCCGGTGGGCGAACGCCAGGCCGAACCGCCCGGCAGGGCCGTGGCGAACAGGATCACCAGCCCGG
>JBGTIC010000135.1:0-3937 GCA_041745895.1 Gammaproteobacteria bacterium | reverse complement strand
TTCGGTGTCGTCGAGAGAGTCTTCCATCAGGGCCAGGAAGCTCAAGTTGCCGATGTTCTGGACCAACTGGATACTGGTCTGGTGTTTCGCCTCCATCATACTGGTCACAGTATCGAGGATCTGCTTCTGGTGCTCCATGCTCATGCCCTCGAGATGATTGAGGGTCGAAGAAAACACGGGCGACAGCTCTGAACTCATCTCGACCCCATATAGGATGGATGGATCAGCACCATCCAGCACTGCCTGAACCGTCGCCATGGTGATATCGATGCGACCGTCTGTCAAGTGACACCCAGTTTCGCGCAGGGGAGTGACACCTATCTTCGCGCAGCTGTGGTGATCGCTGGGCCCGGCGCAAGGGGCGGAGGCGCAGCCGGAGCCCCTGGAGCCGGGCCCAGCGAACGCCGACCTTATTGCCCCTGAGCCAACTGGCTTTCAAGGTGACGCAGGCGGTAGCTTGCTCCGTCGATCGACAGCACGTGGCAGTGGTGCAGCAGACGGTCGAGGATCGCCGTTGCCAGCGCCTCGTCGCCGGCCAGCATCGCCGGCCAATCGCGGACGCTCTTGTTGGACGTGATGATCGTGCTGGCCCGTTCGTAGCGGTGATTGATCAGCCGGAACAGCCGGTGAGCGTCGCCGCGGTCCAGGGCCTGGAAGCCCAGTTCGTCGATGACCAGTATCTTGGCGGTGAAGTAGCGCCGCTGACGGATGCGGGAGGCCGAAGCCTGCTCGTCGCGGCGGAGCATCTCGATCAGTTCGTCGGCGCACACGAACCAGACGCTGAAGCCGTTGGCGATCGCTCTCACCGCCAATCCCGCGGCCAGATGCGTCTTGCCCACGCCACTGGGTCCCAGCACGAGCACCGTCTCATGACGGGTGGCGAACTCGCACGTCGCCAGCAGCTCCACCTTCCGCCGGTCCGCGCCGTGGGCGAAGGTGAAGTCGAAGTTCTCCAGCGTCTTGCCCACCGGCAGGCCCGACCGCTTCAGCCAGCCGGTGACGCGGTGGGCCTCCCGCGCTTCATGCTCGGCATCGGCGACCTGTTCCAGGAACGCGTGCAGGCTCAGCTTCTGCCGCACCGCCTGCTCGATCAGCTCCGCCAGTCGCTGGCTCGCCCATGTCCAGCCCAGTTGCGTCAGCAGCTTCTCGCTGCGTTCCAGATCACTTGTGCGACTCATCGCATTGCCCTCACCAGTTGTTCATAGTGATCGATTCCGCGGCCGGCCACCTGGCTTGCCTGGCCATGTTCCCAACTGCGCGGCAGCACGATCCGCCGGCCCCAGGCTCCCAGCGGCGCCGGCGTCATCACCTGCTCGTCGCCCGGCCCTTCGTAGTGCCCCTGGTCGATCAGCAGCCGGCAGTCTGTGCCGCGAACGTGCTCAGCCAGCCGCTTGCCGTCGTACCAGACGCTCACCACCCCGGCGCCGCCGCGCACGTGCACCGTCCTGCCCGCATACAGGAACGGCACGCTGTACTGCCGGCCCTCGAAGTGCACCAGACAGTCGGCGTGGACCGGACGCGTCACCTCCACGTCGAACGGCTCGGGCAACGTCTGGGGCAGTGGCAGCAGCGACGCTCGCTCCGCCTGCCAGCTCGTGTGCATGTTCTGTCCCGTCACCGGGCAGATCAGTTGCAGTGCCCGCGTGTGTACCCGCTGGTCCGTCACCTGTTGCAGGTGGGTCAGGTCCTCGAACCGCTCCTCCGGACGGATCGGCAGGCATGCCAGATCGCGCCCCCGCCGTTCGACCTTGCCCTTGTCGCTGGCCTGACGCACCCGACAGGGATCGACCGCGAAGCCCATCTGACGGGCATACGAGGCGTAGCCCAACTGCAGCTTCGCCCACGGACCGCCGCCGCTGGCCACGCCGGTCCTGAGATTGTCGATCCGCGCGGTGAGGGTGACGCCGCCGAGGCGAACGAACGCCTGATTGTGACAACTCAGCCACGCCAGCAGGTCCAGGCTCCGGCTCCAGATCACCGCCCACATTCGGCTGTGGCTGAGCGTCATCACGAACGCGTGCAGCGCCACCACGCCACCCAAGGCCTCCACGCACACCGGCCGCGTCACCCAGTCCACCTGCACCTGCGCGCCCGGCGCCGTCTCCACCCGGCGCACCGGCCGACGACGCGTCACCGGCCGACGACGGCTCACGTAACGCAGCACCGCACGGTAGCTGCCGGCGTAGCCGGCGTGTACCAGCAACTGATGCAGCTCCTTCACCGACGCCCACCGGCCGTCCACGTGGCGCAGCACCTGCTGCTCCATCCACTGCCGGATCGGCGCCGCAAAGGGATCGCATACCGAGGGTTGCCGGCTGCGACCGTCCAATGTCTCAGACCGCACACGCTTGAGCCGGCAACGCAGCGTGCTCTCCGCAACGTCCAGTTGCCGGGCGATCGTCCGAACCTTCTGACCCTTGGCTTGCAGCAGCATCGCGCACTTCACCTCGTCCTGGTCCAGCTTCGCCATTGCTCGCTCCTGCCGCACGTCGATTCGACGGGCACGACAGAATCGTCCAACATCAGCTCAGGCGCTGCGCGAAACTGGATGTCACTCAACAGAGGTGATAACGCGGCTTCCTACATGCGCCTGGAACTGCGCGCTGGCGTGGCGGGAGGCCAGCGCCACGTTCTTCGCGTCGCCATTGACCTCACGTGGTACCCCATTGCCGCCTGGAGCTCACAACCCAACATGACCCTGACGCAGTTGGAAGCCGTTCCTGCGATCGGCGTTGTGTGGATGCAAAAGGGTAACGAACGTTCTTCGGCTATGAAGAGCGGATAATCTGTCGGCGATAGATGCTGGGCGAGACGTTGAAATGGCCGCGAAACACCCGCGAGAAATAGTGACCGTCGCGAAAGCCGGTGGCAAAGGCGATCTCCTTGATCGACCGGTCGCCTTCAGCCAGCAGCTTCTGGGCCTTGTTCATGCGTTGCTGCATGATGTAGCTTGAAAGTGTGAATCCGCTTTCCTGACTGAACACGCGCGAAAGATAGTAAGTGCTGATGCCGATCGCCTCAGCCAGCGCATCGAGGCTGATAGGCTGATTCAATCGCTCATCGATCAATTGCCGCGCTCGATGCATGATTTGACTGCGACGACCAGTCGTGGCCTGTTCAGATGATTCGCCTGCGGCTTGTTGATTCATCGCGGCTGCGCGAAACAGCTCGTATAGGATCTGACTGACCTGTATCGACATCATAGTTGATTGATAAGCCAGCACGTTCACAAATTCCCCGTACAGTTGCTCAAACGCGCGACCGAATCTCGCGTGCGACCGGCTCGCTGCTCGGGTCAGCTCCAACGGGTGAATCTGCCGCAGCATCGCAGCTTCGTCAGCCCATTCAAATTGAACCAGATAAACCTCGAAGAGCGTGCCGGATGGGAACACATCTCGGTGGGGCATGTTGGCCGGTGTAAACAAGGTGTCACCGGATCGACCATTCAATGTATATCTGGGCGTCTCGATCCGGACCCGCCCCTGCAACACATAGATCAGCTCACTGTTGGCATCCACGTGCTCACGCTCAGACCAGATCGGATCAAAGATCGACCGGCCCATTTGACGCACAACGACCGGCCATCGGGACTTCGGACTGCTGGAGGTCGGTCCAAACTGCTGTTTATCCATCGCGCCAGCCTGTGGGTCATGATCGTGGCGGTCGATTATACGTGGCGCTTGACGAGTGAGTCGGTGTCGTGCCCTTGAACGCGAACAAGCGGACCAACGCGTCACTGTGCAGGAACGACTTCGCGTGCCGCACTGCTCAACTCCTCGGCCATCAGTTCGTTAATCATGGCAACGGTCCACTCCACCAATTCGCGGCCGCCAATCGGCCCGACCGGTGTGCTTGCGGGCACGGCGCCGTAGCTTCTGCCTTCTGTTGCCCGCTGCGTCGGCAAATAGCCACCCGATCCCGCCAATTGCACGACGAA
>JBGTIC010000134.1:0-2410 GCA_041745895.1 Gammaproteobacteria bacterium | reverse complement strand
GCTGGTGATGCGCGGCCTGCTCTAAACCCGTTGGCACCTGCCTGAGCCGGGTTGGGGTTGCCTGCGGGTGGTCTTTGGCGTAAATAAAGCGGACCGATGGGAGCCATTCCGCCAAAGACCTCCCGCAGGCAACGCCAACCGGGCTCAGGCAGGTGCCATCGGGTTTAGAGCAGGCCGCGCTTCACCAGCTCGGCAATATCGGCTTCCTGCCAGGCGGTCATCTCGCCGCGTCCCGGCACACGGTAGCTGCCATCGGGCTGACCGAGCCGACCGCAGGGGCGAAACACGATGTCACGGTAGCTCTGCGCGAAGACCTGCAGCGGCAGTCGCGAGACCATGTTGGTCAAACCCGTGCGCCTGCGCGCTGCGCGCAGGCTGCCGATGTTGATCAGGCCGTGCGCGACCATGCTCTCGCCACCGGGATTGGCCTCCGAGAGCACATGGCCGTAGTAGTCGACAACCTTGCTCATGCCCGAGGTCGAGGCGGCCGGGAACGGGATCTGGTCCAGTGAGGCGGAATTGGTCGACACGACGTAAGCCATGTTCTCCACGGCACGCGCGCGCTTGGCGATATCCTTGGACGTTAACTGCGGACTGCCCACCTCACTGGTGGGGTGCAGCAGCACCTCGGCGCCGCGCATCAGCAGGCAGCGGGCGACTTCCGGGTAAAGGATCTCTTCGGAGGCAATCGCAGCAAGCCTCCCGATCTCGGTGTCGGCCACTGGAAATACACCTTCCATTCCATAGATGTCGAGATATTTTTCCCACAGGTCGCAGGGCGACGGCGCATACAGCGAAATCAGCCGGCGATAGCGCAGCACCGTGTGGCCCATCGGATCGATGACAAAGCAGCACTGGAAGTAGAGGTCGGGGAAATGCCGGTCGGTCTCGTACACGTTGCCGCACAGGAACACATTGGCCGATTGCGCAAGCTCCGCCAGCGCATCGTATTCGGCGCCCTGCGGATCAAGGCAGGCCTTGGCGATCCAGGTCGGCACATCCTCGCCCATCGGAAAGCCGGAGAGAAAATATTCCGGCAGCACAACGAGTTTCACATCGGTGCCGTTGTACTGGCGCACGAAGCCCTTGCTGCTCTTGAGCTTTGCGCCGATGCGCTTGATGCTTGCCATCATCATCTGCCGCGCATCAGCCGGGTCGCTGACGGCGTTGACGCAGTCGGTGCTGACCTGCAGGGCCAGCGCGCTGTAGGGTTCCGGCGTCGGCGGCGTGTCGCTCATGGTAGATTCCCTTGTTTGCCTGGCCGCGATGATACCCGAGGCGTGCGTGAAGATGCCGCGCAGCGTCCCGGTGCTCGCGCATGGCCGCGTGCGAAGGAGCGCCCTTGGCTGTCGCCCTGATCGCCCAACTCGGTGCCATCGTAGCACCCATATTCATCGCCGCCGGCCTGGGTTACGGCTGGGCGCGCAGTGGTCATCGCTACGACGGTGAGTTCGTACGCCGGCTGGTGCTGTACATCGGTACGCCCTGCCTGATCATCTCGACCATCGGCCGTGCCGAGGTGGACACCGCCGCACTGGCAGTCATCGGCCTGGCCTGCTGGCTGGTCCTGGTACTGACGGTGAGCGTCTTCGGGTTGCTGCTGCGCGCCCTGCACATGGATACCCGCGTGTTCCTGCCGCCGATGGTGTTCGGCAATGCCGGCAACATGGGGCTGCCACTGGCCCTGTTCGCCTTCGGTCAGGAGGGGCTTGCACTGGCGCTGGGCTTTTTCGTCGCCAATACGCTTGCGCACTTCACCTTCGGCCTGTATCTCACCGCCGGTCGCCTCATGGTCGGGGAGATGCTGCGCACGCCCATTCTGTACGCAGCACTGATCGCAGCCATGGTGCAGCTGTTCGACATTCCGTTGCCCGGTTGGCTGGACAACACGCTGGACCTGCTGGCCGGTATCACGATACCGCTGATGCTGATCACGTTGGGCGTGTCGCTGGCGAGCATCCGCGTCGGCACGCTGGGCCGCACCATCTGGCTTGCCATCCTGCGCCTGGCGGGGGGCGGCGCAGCCGGCTGGCTGGTGGCCACGCTGCTGGGCCTCGAGGATGTGGCCCGCGCGGTGGTGATCCTGCAGTCGGCAATGCCGGCAGCGGTTTTCAATTATCTGCTCGCACAACAGTATCGACGCTCGCCTGAGGAGGTCGCCGGGCTGATCGTGATCTCCACGGTATTGTCTTTCGCCAGCCTGCCGCTGTTGCTGTGGTGGTTGCTGTAGGCATACGCTCACCGCATCATTGCACTTGGTCCACGCACTTTCGCCAGGAGCCAGACGATGTCTGCGAGCCGCCCCATACCTGCCTTTTTCCTGGTCTCGCTGGTGCTCGCGCTCGCCGGCTGCGGTGACCCCGCGCCCGAGACGCCGGGCGACGCGGATGTGGACGCCACCGTGTCCGCC
>JBGTIC010000133.1:0-1639 GCA_041745895.1 Gammaproteobacteria bacterium | reverse complement strand
GCACCTCCGATTGCCAGTAACGTGTTATATTTCAGCATGTTAATCGGGCTGAAGGTGGCGGATTATGGATCACCCAGAGGGTGCACGCGAAACAGGTGATGGGCGGCTTGGTTTTGACCGCCGGGTGCGGCTGGAATTTCGTGGCACGCAGCTCAGTTCCGACGGCGGTCTTCTGGTAATGCGCGAGTTGGATGACGCGCTCGGGCTGTCTGATCTTGCGTCGGGTGAGCTCAATGACAGCCGCCGGGGCAAGAACACAGTCCATCGGCTCGACGGGCTGTTCCGGCAATCGGTCTATGGGCGGCTGGCGGGATACGAGGATGTCAACGATGCCGATCGCCTGGCCCTCGATCCCGTCATGCGCCAGGTTGTCGGTGGCCGTGCCGTCGATGCGCAGGCGGCCTCGGCCTCGCAGATGGGGCGGTTCGAGACCGAGACGCTGGCCATGCCCGAGAACCGGGCGGCGCTGGCCGACCTGAACGGCCAATGGATCGACCGGTTCCACGACCGGACGGGGCTGAAGTATATCGTGCTGGACATGGATAGCTCCGTCAGTCCGACCCATGGCGATCAGGAAGGGTCTGCCTGGAACGGGCACTTCGACTGCACCTGCTACCACCCGAATTTCTTGTTCAACCAGTTCGGCATGCTGGAACGCTGCGCCCTGCGCAATGGCAACGTCCACAGTGCCGATGGCTGGCGGGACGTCCTCAACCCCGTCATCGCCCGGTATGCCAAGCGCTACCTTATGCGTTTCTTCCGCGCCGACGCCGCCTATGCCAACCCTGCGATCTACGCGCGGCTGGAAGAGGCAGGCTATTTCTATGCCATCCGACTGCCCGCTAATGCCGTCCTGCGCGACAAGATCGCGCACCGGCTGACCCGGCCTGTGGGGCGTCCCTCACAAACCAAGGTCAAGCGGTTCTTTGAGGATTTCCATTACAAGGCGCAGAGCTGGGAGGACGAGCGCCGGGTGATTGCCAAGATCGAATGGCATCCGGGCGAGTTGTTCCCCCGCGTGGGCTTCATCGTCACCAACCTGCCGATGGAACCGGATTGGGTGGTGCGATTCTACAATCAGCGCGGCACCGCCGAGCAGTACATCAAGGAAGGTAAATACGCCTTCCACTGGACGCGCCTGTCCTGCAAGCGGTTCCGCGACAACGAGGTGCGGCTGCAACTGCATGCGCTGGCCTACAATCTGGCGACCTTCTTGCGCTGCATCGAATTGCCCGAGGCCATGGCCGATTGGTCTTTGACCAGCTTGCAGCTGAAACTGATCAAGATCGGCGCCCGTGTGGTGCGCCACGCCCGCGCCATCACCTTCCAACTGGCCGAGGTCGCGGTGACTGGCCAAATGGTCAGGGCCATCCTTGCCGCCATCCACCGATTGCGAGCGCCGCCGCTATGCGCGTGACCGCGAAATTGGCGAAAACCGAACGAAAGCGGCAAGATAGGTCTGTCCTCCGTGCGACAAAACGTGGCCGCATGACCAAGGTGACGCGCATTCACGGTCCGCTTCGAACCCATCCGAGCGGTCTGATGAAGGCGGCGCGCCGTCCGCCACACGTCACGCTTGATCGGCAGGCAAAATCAGGCGACCATGCTGTCATACGGCAGCCCACTTGGGGAATGTCGG
>JBGTIC010000132.1:0-6459 GCA_041745895.1 Gammaproteobacteria bacterium | reverse complement strand
TGAAGGCCACCGCGAGGCCGGCGACGATCGATTGCGCGGCGAATCTGAGCACGGCTGCTGGGCGAATCACATCAGGGGTCTCCACGGGCGTGAATGGCGACCTCGGCCCTGCGGATCCGGTCGGTCTCCGCAGGCTCAAGTGCGCGTACGATAGCGCCGTGCCCGGCGCATTGCATGCGCTGGCCACCGGATTTTCCGGCTGTGTATAATCGCCGGGTTCCAGGGAGCTTTCGCGCATGGTCGATCCGAATCGTGTTGCCTCGGGCATGTGTGCCTGCACCGGGTCGTCGACATGGAGTGCCAGATGACGGACGAGACGAACACCAACAGGCGCCATTTTCTTGGCATCGCTACGGGCTTGATCGGCGTGGCCGGGGCCGGCTTCGTGGCCTACCCGTTCCTGGCGTCGTGGCGACCGAGTGCTCGGGCACAAGCCCTCGGGGCGCCGGTGGAAGTGGACATCAGCAAACTCGAGGTCGGCGGCCTGCTTAGAATCGAATGGCGCGGCCGCCCCATCTGGGTGTTGCGACGCTCGCCGGAGATGCTCGCCTCGCTCAGCGCGCCCGAGGTCTCAGAGCGCCTGCGCGATCCCGAGTCGCGCGAGTCAGAGCAGCCTGACTTCGCGCGCAACCTGCATCGCTCCGTGCGTGAGGAATTCCTGGTGATCATCGGCAGCTGCACCCATCTTGGCTGTGCGCCGCTGGATCGCTTCGAAGTCGCGCCGGCCGATCTGGGTCCCAACTGGCGCGGCGGTTTCTTCTGCCCCTGTCATGGCTCGACATTCGATCTTGCCGGCCGGGTCTACGCCGGTGTTCCGGCACCGACGAACCTGCCGGTGCCTCCGTATATGTTCATGGACGACAGTACAATTCTGATCGGATCGGATACGGGAGCAGCGTAATGAGTACCAGCCAGCCCGAGATGTCCCGGCGGCTTGGCGCGGCCGGCCGCTTCAACGAGTGGATCAACGCCCGGTTTCCCCTGCAGAAACTGATGCGTGAACATGTCACCGAGTACTACGCCAGCAAGAACTTCAACATCTGGTACGGTTTCGGCGTGTTGTCGATGCTGGTGCTGGTGCTGATGATCGTCACCGGCATCTTTCTGACGATGAATTACAAGCCCTCGTCGAGCGACGCGTTCTCGTCGGTCGAATACATCATGCGCGATGTCGACTACGGCTGGCTGATTCGTTACCTGCATTCGACCGGTGCGTCGGCGTTCTTCATCGTCGTCTACCTGCACATGTTCCGGGCGCTGATGTACGGCTCCTACAAGCAGCCGCGCGAACTGGTGTGGGTGCTTGGCATGCTGATCTATTTGGCGCTGATGGCCGAGGCCTTCTTCGGCTACATGCTGCCCTGGGGTCAGATGTCGTACTGGGGCGCGCAGGTCATCATTTCGTTGTTCGGGGCGATCCCCGTGGTGGGAGAAACGCTGGTCGAGTGGATCCGCGGTGACTATTACATCTCCGATATCACACTGAACCGATTCTTTGCGCTGCACGTCATCGCGCTGCCCCTGGTGCTGGTGTTTCTGGTGGTGCTGCACATCATGGCCCTGCACGAAGTGGGTTCGAACAACCCCGACGGCATCGAGATCAAGGAGAAAAAGGGTGCCGATGGCGTGCCACTCGATGGCGTGGCCTTTCACCCCTACCACACCTCCAAGGATCTGGTGATCATCATCGGTTTCCTGATCCTGTTTTCGGCGGTGGTGTTCTTCGCCCCGACCGGCGGCGGCTATTTCCTCGAATACGCCAACTTCGAGCCCGCCGACCAGCTGGTCACGCCCGAGAAGATCCACCCCGTGTGGTACTTCACGCCGTTCTACGCAATTCTGCGCGCCGTGCCAGACAAGCTCGGCGGCGTGATTCTGATGGGTGCTGCGGTGTTCGTGCTGTTCCTGCTGCCCTGGCTGGATCGCTGCAAGGTCAAGTCGATCCGCTACCGCGGCTGGCAGTACAAGGTGGCGCTGGCGACCTTCACGATCAGCTTCGTGATGCTCGGTTGGCTGGGCCTGATGCCCGCCAGCGGCATTTACCTGCTGCTCACGCAGATCTTCACGCTGCTGTATTTCGCGTTCTTCGTGTTCATGCCGGTGTATACGCGTATGGAGAAAACCAAGCCGGTGCCGGATCGGGTGGTGTTCCATGGGTAAGCTCTTCGTCGCCCTTGCTGCTGCTCTGGTACTGCTGCCCGCCACCGCCAGCGCGGCACCGGAGATACCGCTCGAGCGCGCCAATAACAACGTAGGCAACATTGCCTCGTTGCAGCGTGGCGCGCGCACGTACGTCAATTTCTGCCTGGGCTGTCACTCCGCCCAGTATGTGCGCTACAACCGCATCGCACGCGACCTGCAGCTGTCTGAAGATCAGCTCGTCAACAACCTGATGTTCACGGGCGAGCGGCCGTTCGACACCATGACCATTTCGATGCCCAGCGAAGATGCGGCCAACTGGTTCGGCAAGGTGCCACCCGATCTGTCGCTGATGTCGCGCGCACGCGGGACCGACTATCTGTATACCTTCCTGCGCAGCTTTTACATCGACGAAAATGGCGCCAGCAATAACAAGGTTCTGCCGATGACCAGCATGCCCAACGTGCTGTGGGAGCTCCAGGGGCTGCAGCGGGCGGTATACAGCAACGGCGACGGTCAGGCGGGGGCGTTCGAGCGCTTCGAGTCGATCCGCCCGGGCAGCATGAATGCTGAGGAATTCGATGGTGCCGTGCGCGACCTGGTCAATTTCCTCGACTATATCGGCGAGCCCATCCAGCTCGAGCGCCGCAGCATGGGCATCAAGGTGATTGCCTTCCTGCTCGTGTTCATGCTGTTTGCCTGGCTGCTGAAACGCGAGATCTGGAAGGACGTCAAGTGAGCTGCCGGCTCGGGGCGATCATGCCTACGCTGATCCCGCCTGCAGGCCTGGATATCCAATGACACTGTTCTCGAGGGCCAACTGTCCCTGGAGCCACCGGACGCGGTTGGTGCTGGCCGAGAAGAGCATCAACATCGACATCGTCTATGTCGATGGCGATCACCTGCCTGAGGACCTCCTCGATCTCAATCCGTACAACACCGTGCCCACGCTGGTGGATCGCGAACTTGTACTGTATGACTCGCGCGTCATCATCGAGTATCTCGATGAACGCTTTCCGCACCCGCCGCTGATGCCTGTGGACCCGGTGACCCGCGCGCAGTTTCGGCTCGCGCTGTTTCGAATCGAGAAGGACTGGTACGGCCTGGCCGACGAGATCTCCACGGCAAGCGACAACCGCAAAGCGGGCAGAGCGCGCAAGATCCTCGAGGAGAGCATCGTCTCGAGCGCTGAGATTTTCGCAGCGAAGCCGTTTTTCTTGAGCGATGAATTCTCGCTGGTCGACTGCAGTATCGCGCCGATCCTGTGGCGCCTGCCGGCCTACGGCATCGAGCTGCCGCCCAAGGTGAAGCCCATTCACCGCTACATGGACGAGATCTTCTCGCGGCCGTCGTTTCAGCACAGCCTGACCGAGCAGGAGCAGGAACTCCGGCTCTAGGGGCCGCCTGCGATCTGGCAGCCGGCCTGATGAGCACTTCACGACGACCCTATCTGCTTCGCGCCATGCACGAGTGGATGTCGGACAACGCGCTGACGCCGCACGTGGTCGTCGATGCAGGCCAGGAGGGTGTCGAGGTGCCTGCCCAGTTGGTCGCTGACGGGCGCATTGTGCTCAATGTCAGCCTGAGCGCCACGCAGGGCCTGAGCCTGGGCAACGAGTCGCTGTCGTTCAATGCGCGCTTCGGTGGTCAGTCCCGACACGTGCACGTACCGATGGCCGCCGTGCTGGGCATTTATGCACGCGAGACCGGTCAGGGCATGCTGTTCACCGATGACGACGGCACGGGACCCGAAGGACCCGGCGGTCCCGGAGGCGGCGAAGACTCAGGCCCGGATGATCAGTCCGCGCCCGGCGACGATCGCCGGGCGCATCTCAAGGTCGTGAAATAGCACAGCGCCTACTGGCTTGGGGCACGTCTCAGGCCCCGATCGTGCTCCGGGGTGTCGCCGCGCGTCAGATCCCATTCGATCAGGTTGATCATCACGCCATCGGGATCGCGCAGCGTCATCTCCCGCTGCTTCACCTGGCCGTGGACCTCAAGATGAAGCGGCGGGCAAAGGCAGGTGCCGCCGGCTTCCTCGAGGCGCGCGTGAACAGGGGTCAGGTCGTTGCAGTAGAAGACCAGGCAGGCCTCGCCGAGATTTGCGCACGCATCGTTGCGGGTTACAGGCGCCGGGGCAGGGTCGCGTAATTCGAACAGCCCGACCATGCCGACGCCGGGACCAGGTGCCTTGAGGATGACGGCGCGGGTCTTCGTGTCGGCCGGCATTCCCAGCAGCCGCCACGCGTTGCCGTCGCTCAGATCGCCTTCGAAGAAGACCTCGTCAAGGCCAAGCAGATCGCGATAGAAGCGCGTCGAGGCGGCCAGATCGCGCACGAACAGCGCGCTGCGAATCATCGGGCTGGTGCGTGCCATGCGCGGGTCTCCTTGAAATGCCGTCAGCGTAGTCAGGCGCCTGCGTCGAAAGCCGACCTCAGCCAGTCGATGTCGGGTGTTTCCGGATGCCCCGACAGCGCCACCACATCGAAACGAACGGCAGGCAGCTCGCAGTTGCGTGTCATCAGGTAGTGGCGCATCGCCGACACCAGCCTGCGTTGTTTGGCGGGGGTTACCGAGGCGGCGGCACCGCCGTGGCTGGCCGTCTTGCGGTAGCGCACTTCGACTGCGACGAGCGTGGCACCATCGCGCATCACCAGGTCGATCTCGCCAAGGCGGCAGCGATGGTTACGCCGCTCGAGTTGCAGCCCGTGGCGTTGCAGGTGCGCCAGCGCGAGAGACTCCCAGCGGCTGCCGTCGGTCATCGCGCGGCGCCGGTGCCAGCTTCTGCAGCCTCGAGTCGCACTTCTGCTTCCGGCTCGGGCACCTCGAGCAACTCACGCTGCGGCACGCTCAGCGCCACCGGTCGGCCGCTGCGAAACTGTGCCCAGGCCAGGCTGCGACGAATACGCCCGTCCGCCGAGAGGGTGAGCCTGCCGCTCATGCCGTCGATGGCCGGCATGCCGGCTTGCGCAGTGGTCGAGAACAGCAACGGCACAAGACGATAAGCATCGAACCCCATCGCATAGAGCCGGCCGAGCCGATCGCCGCGGCCGGGCCAGGCGGCCTCGATCTGTGACTTCAGACGCTGCATGCTCTCGTCGGGATCGAGCAGCCATGGCGCATCGGGAAAGATGATGCCGTTCAGATCGCCGTCAACACCGCCGCCCGGCTGAAAAACTGCGGAGGGCGCATAGGTGGGCAGATTGCCTGCGAAAAAATACCGCAGCTGCGGCCGGATGAGCCGTGCATGCGGTGTGCGGGCAGCCAGAAACAAAAAGTCGGCATCCTGTCGACGCCGTGGCTGAAATTCCAGTCGTGTGCCGGCCAGCGCGGCAAGCCGGCGACGGCGTTCCTCGCTTTGATCGAGCTGCAGCATGCGCGTGATCGGCTGGGAGAAATCCTGTTCCCAGGTGTCGTAGCTCGCATATTCGATGAGCCGCCCGCCCTGGGCGCTCAGGGCGCTACTGAAGCTTGCCAGCAGGCGACGGCCCCAGTCGTCGTCCGGGACCAGCGCCACCGCGCGCCCGCCGTGGCGCAGGCTGGCGAGTTGAGCCACCTGCTCGGCCTCGTCCTCGGGCGCCAGTGCAAACTGGAAGAAGTTGGCCGGCGGCACCGCATCGTCGGCGAGCTGGTTGAGTGCCAGCGTGGCGACAGGACCGGCCAGCGACTCGATGGCCATGACCTCTTCGCGCAGCAGCGGTCCGACGATGAAATCCGCGCCATCGATGACCGCCTCCTGGTAGACCTCGGCGATCGCGCGTTCACCCGAATCGTAGACCTGGATCACCGGGCGCTGCCCGGCGTCGCTGGCTTGTTCGAAGTAAGCGGCCATGAAGCCATCGCGCACCGCCAGGCCCACGCCCTGCTGGCGCCCGGACAGCGGCAGGATCATTGCCATACGCTGCGGGTAGTCCAGCAGACTGCGGTAAGCTGCGAGCACCTCGCCGATGAACATTGTATTGGCCGGATGCGCGCCGAAGTCCTGCCGCCATTGCGCAATCGCCTCACCGACACCGAACGGATTGCGCGCGGCATTGACCGCGATCACGCCCAGCGCCAGCCAGCCGTTCAGTTCCCGATCGTCGTGGTCTTCGCGGGCGGCGGCAAATACCGCGTTCCCCGAGGTCTGCAGGCCGCGCCAGATCAGCCGCTGGTGGTCCAGCAGTGCGGCCTCCCCGGGTGCCAGCCAGGCCTGCCGCGCCATCATCGAGCGCACGCCGGCAACGGGATCGCCGAGCATGAACCACGTTTGGGCCTGCAACGCCAGGACCTCGTTCTGCAGACCATCGGGAAGAGGCTCAGGCAGTCGCGCCAGCGCGG
>JBGTIC010000131.1:0-1715 GCA_041745895.1 Gammaproteobacteria bacterium | reverse complement strand
AGCGCTCGCCGTAGGCCGGCTCGATCAGCAGCACGACATCCTCGTGCCCGGCGCGGACGGCTTCGCGCGCCGCCGCGAGGTCTGCCGGAGCGTCCTGGACCCGCACGCCGTTGCGCTCGAGGAAGGCGATCAGGTTTGGGGCGTGCTCGGCGCCGATGACCGGCAGGTCCAGAGGACGGTCCACGTCGGCCACGGTCTGGTTGATGATCACCGAGATCAGCAGGGCGAACATGATGGGCCCGAACAGTGGGCCGAATACCAGCGCCGAGGCGAGTGTGCGGTGATCACGCGCGTTGTCGAGCAGCTCCTTGCGCACGACCGTCCACCAGCGACTCATGTGCGCGACGCCACCGCTGTGATCGCCCGCACGAAGACCTCTTCGAGGTCACTTTCGGCAAAACGCTGGCGCAATTCATCGGGGGTGCCGGTGGCCGCGACCTGCCCATGGGCGACGATGACGATCTCATCGCACAGGGCCGCGACTTCCTGCATCACGTGGCTGGAGAGCAGCACACAACGGCCGTCGGATTTCAGGCGCAGAATGAGCTGGCGCAAGGCGCGTGTGGCCATCACATCGAGCCCGTTGGTGGGTTCGTCGAGCAGCACATGCTGCGGGTCGTGCACCAATGCGCGTGCAAGCGCCACACGCGTGCGCTGCCCCTGCGAGAAGCCCTTGGTTCGACGTTCGGCAAACTCGCCGATCTCCAGCAGGTCGATGATGCCATCGACGCGACTTTTCAGTGCCGCGCCGGCAAGGCCGTGCAGCCGACCGTAATAGGCGATGTTCTCGCGCGCGGTGAGTTGCGGATACAGTCCCGCGCCATGGGGCAGCGCGCCCATGACGCGGCGCACGGCCAGCGCCGAGTCGCGCACGTCGTGGCCACCGATGCGTGCGCTGCCCTGATCGGGGCGAAGGACCGTGTAGAGCACGCGCAGCGTCGTCGACTTCCCCGCCCCGTTGGGACCCAGCAGGCCGGTGATGCGCCCGTCGCGCGCAGTGAAACTCACCGAACGCACCGCCTCCACCTGGCCGAAGCGCTTGCTGATGCCCTGAACTTCGATCATGGCGCAGGCCCGGTGAAATCGAGAAAGAACGGCGCGGCACGCATGTCCAGGGCGCACTCGGCGTCCAGGCTCTCCGGATCCGCATCGCGCACGAATCGATCCATCAGCCGCGGTACGCAGCCGCGATGCGCCAGGCCATGACCCTGGCCCGGTGCCACCACGTGGCGGGCGCGCTGAAGATGCGCCAGCACCTGGTCGCCATAGGCCGGTGGCGTGATCGGGTCGAGCTCTCCGGACAGAATCAGTACCGGCACGTCCGTGCGCAGCGGCGTATGCAGGTCGTCATCCAGCAGGCCCGCCGGCCAGGCGCGACAGATCTGCTCGAGCATCACCAGCTGATGGGCGCCCATGTAGGTGGCCGACAGCGTCTCGCGCAGCTCCGCATCCAGCGTGACGAACGGGAGGTCCTCGGTGCAGACCACGGCGTTATGCATGCCGATGGCGAGCATCTGTTCGAGGTCGCCCAGCACGAGCTCGACCTGCGCGCGCATGGGCTCGAGGTGGCCGGCTGCGGCCTCGAACAGCAGCAGCGGCACCAGGGCCAGCGTCTCCGGGGCGTAGCTCATCAGGCGAAGTGCCGCGCGCACATCATTGCCGGTGAGCACACGCTGCACCGGACGGCCTGACAGCGGATCGGCGATGGTCAGCGC
>JBGTIC010000130.1:0-2177 GCA_041745895.1 Gammaproteobacteria bacterium | reverse complement strand
CCTGGGCGATGCGTGCGGCGGTGGCGCGCAGGTCTTCGGCCAGGGCCGCGTGGTAGCGGGCGTTGGCCTGGCTTTCGTCGCTGGCGATATCCAGCTGGCTTGCGATGACCTGCATGGGCGAGGCTTCCTTCGGCTAGCCTTGGACTGCCGCCGGGCTGCGCAGCATCAGCGCAGAGCGCCGGCACGAGCCGACCAGTTCATCGCGCTGGTTCCAGGCCCGGTGCAGGAAGGTGACGATGCCGGCATTGGGGCGCGAGCGGCTCGAGCGCATCTCCAGCACCTCGCTTTCGACCCGCAGCGTGTCGCCGATGAACACCGGGCTGGGAAAGCGCACTTCGTCCCAACCCAGATTGGCCACCGTCGTACCGAAGGTGGTATCGCCCACCGAGATGCCGACCATCAGGCCCAGCGTGAACACGCTGTTGACGATGGGTTTGCCGTACTCGGTGTCGCGCATGTATTCGACATCCAGGTGCAGTGCCGCGGGATTGTGGGTCAGTGTCGTGAACAGCAGGTTGTCGGTTTCCGTGACGGTGCGCCGCATCGCGTGTTCGAAGCGCTGACCGACGCTGAATTCCTCGTAGTAATGCCCAGGCATCAACCGGCCTCCCGCATCAGCTCCCGGCCGATGAGCATACGCCGGATCTCACTGGTCCCGGCGCCGATCTCGTAGAGCTTGGCATCACGCAGCAGCCGGCCCGTCGGGTAGTCGTTGATATAGCCGTTTCCGCCGAGCGCCTGGATCGCTTCCAGTGCCATCCACGTGGCCTTCTCGGAGGCCAGCAGGATGCACGCGGCGGCATCGCTGCGCGTGACCCGGCCGCGATCGGCGGCACCCGCCACGGCATAGACGTATGCACGGCACGAGTTCATCGTCGAGTACATGTCGGCAAGCTTGCCCTGCATCAGCTGGAAATCGCCGATCGGGCGACCGAACTGGTGGCGCTCGCGCAGGTAGGGCACGACCACATCCATGCAGGCCTGCATGATGCCCAGCGCGCCACCGGCGAGCACGATGCGCTCATAATCGAGCCCCGACATCAGCACCTCCACACCTCGACCGGGCTCGCCCAGGACATTGGCCTCGGGAACCGAACAGTCCTCGAAGATCAGCTCGCAGGTATCCGAGCCGCGCATGCCCAGCTTGTCGAGCTTCTGCGCGGTGGAAAAGCCTGGCATGCCGCGCTCGACAATGAAGGCCGTGATGCCGCGGCTGCCGGCCTTGGCATCGATGGTGGCGTAGACGATCAGCACCTCAGCGTGCGGGCCGTTGGTGATCCACATCTTGCTGCCGTTGAGCACCCAGGTATTGCCGCGGTGTTCGGCGCGCGTGCGCATACCGACCACATCCGAACCCGCGCCTGTCTCACTCATGGCCAGCGCGCCGACATGTTCGCCACTGAGCAGTCGCGGCAGATGACGGCGCTGCTGCGCATCCGTGCCCCAGCGATGCAGCTGGTTGACGCACAGGTTGGAATGCGCGCCATAAGACAGCCCCACGGAGGCCGAGGCGCGACTGATCTCCTCGCAGGCCACGACATGCGCCAGGTAGCCCATCCCTGCGCCGCCGTATTCTTCGGAGACGGTGATGCCCATCAGACCAAGCTCGCCGAGCGCCGGCCAGAGCTTGCGCGGAAATTCGTTGCTGCGATCGATCTCGGCGGCCAGCGGTGCGATCTGCGTGCTGGCGAAACCATGAACGGACTCGCGCAGCATCGCGATGTCCTCGCCCAGCCCAAAGTCGAAATCCTGCATGTGATCCCCTGCCGTGACGGCGCTGGCAATTGCCGCTATTCTGTCCGACAATCCGACTGTCCGTCAAATCAGGAAAGCTTGCATGACCGCACTGTTCGCTCCCCTGCGCACCGAGACTGCCTACCAGCAGGTCTGCACGGCCATCCAGGACAAGATCCTGAGCCGTGCGTTGAGCGCCGGTGACCCGCTGCCCAGCGAGACTGAACTGGCACGCCAGTTCGGCGTCAACCGCTCGACCGTGCGCGAGGGCATCCGCCTGCTCGAGCAGTCGGGCCTCGTTGCCCGCGAGTCGAGCCGCCGGTTAGCCGCCCACAAGTTGGGCACGCGGTCCAGCATCCGCATTCAATTGCTTGACGACGATGGCGAGGAGGCTGAAACGCTATCCGTCCCGGCGTCCGCGCTGCGACTGTTTCTGCATCTCC
>JBGTIC010000129.1:0-21253 GCA_041745895.1 Gammaproteobacteria bacterium | reverse complement strand
GCCGGCCCCGGCACCCGCCCCCGCCCCCGCTGCCACACCTGCTGAGCAAGTGCCTGCTGCGGAAGCGGTCAGTGTCGATGCGGACGGCGTCGCGCATGTACGCATTGGCAGCACCGACCAGATGCAGTACACGGTTCGCGAATTCGCCGTGGATGCCGGTCAGCAGGTCGAACTGACACTGGTCCACGAGGGTCGTCTGCAGGCGCAGGTCATGGGCCACAACGTGGTCATTCTGCAGCAGGGCGAGACGGCATTGGCCTTCGGTGGCGAAGTGATGGTCCAGGGCGGGGCAATGGACAACGACTACCTGCCCGAGAGTATGCGCGATCGCGCCATCGCCTTCACCCGCATGATCGGCGGCGGCGAGACCACCAGCGTGAGCTTCACCGCCCCCGACGCGCCGGGGGAGTACGTATTCGTGTGCACTTTCCCGGGGCACTTCGGCGCGATGAACGGCAAGATGATCGTGCGCTGAAGCGCATCAGGTCTTGAAATTCAGGCGCGGGTCGGCATCGTCGGCCTGCGCCTTTTCACGCCTGCGTCGCATGCACTGGATTGAGCTGCACCAGGCGCAGATTCAGCAGTGCGGCGATGGTGACCCAGAGAAGATAAGGCGCGATCAGCAGGGTCGCGAGCGGGCGAACTGGCCAGAACGCCACCATCACCGCAGCGATCGAAAGCCAGAGCAGGGCCACCTCCGCCAGCGCCCAACGCATGCGCCGCAGACCGAAAAACAGAAACGACCACGCGGCATTGAAACCCAGGCTGACCACGTAGAGCAGCAGGGCCGGCAGGGCCGCGAACCCGGCCGCCTGCCACACCAGCCATCCGGCCACCGCGTTGGCGATAAACAGGGTCGACCAGACGATCGGAAACGCCAGGTTGGGCGGCGTCCACCAGGGCTTGCGCAAGGCTGCGTACCATTCGCCGGGCCGGAAGATCGCACCTGTGGCCGATGCGGCAAAGTTCATCGCAAGGAATGCGCCCAGTGCGATGAGCGCCGCCGGCGTCATTGCACCGTGATCGTGATGCGCTCGGACTCGATCGACGGACTGAAGGGCACATGCGCGGCATCGGCAAGGACCAGTTGCAGCGTGTGCTCGCCGGAGGGCAGTTCGATCACCGCTTCGGTCTGCCCGCCACCGAAGTGCACATGCTGGTCATCGGCCGGGATCGGCTGGCCCATGCGATCGGCATCGAGTTGCGTGTTGATCAACAGGTGGTGATGGCCGGTACCATCGACGTCGATCCCCGCTGGCGCCACCCCTTTGCCGGACAGGCCGAACACGATGCGAAGCGGCGAGGAGACGACATCGCCATCCTGCAGGTTGACGAAGTAGACCTGCGGATCGCTGCCCGACAGGGGTGCGGTGTCACTGCGATCGGATGCCGACGACGATGGCGTATTCGCGGCGTCGCGTCCGCACGCAGCCAGGAATACCGCCAGCAGGATCAAGGTCAGAATACGCATCAGTTCACCTCCATGTTCGCCGTCGAGGCTATCACAGCTGAGTGGCCAGCTGCCGGACGGTGTTGCCACGTCGGCGCCGCTACGCTGCCAGCACAGGTACGTGAGGGCAAGCCTGACCGCACCCTGACATCTCGGTGTCACCATTTGCGCCCATCCTGCGGCTGATCCCTGCACTGACCGGAGCCGCTCGCCATGCACGTCAAAGCGCACGTTTACAGCCACGCCCCTCTGGAAGAGGAACATGTCCTGGACCTCAGACAGATGGTCGAATCGATCAGCAGCAAGCACGATCAGGCGCTGGTGTATCTGCACGAGGGAACCGAGGGCGGCCTGATCGCCGAGTTCTCAGTCGACGATGCACCTCAGGCTGCGCTTTTAGAGGATATCGGCAGAGCGCTCAGCAACGTGGTCCCGGACGTATACGACGTCGCGCTGGCCCTGCGCGACTAAAGTCTTGAGAGTGGTCGTACCGAAAGACAGGCAGCATGCAACCCGCATGTCAGTTTTGGATAAATCGAGACGACGCAGCGACATCCAACGCGGGGTGCACACAAAACGTTAACCCGAATGTCGCCGGCCATACACAAAAACGTCATTGCCGCGACATGCATGTCGCGGATGCTCGCGCTTTCTTTTTAATTGCGCGCGAGGAAGCAGGCATGAACAGGTCGGTGAGCAGGTACTTCAGAAGCACAGTGGGGCACGCGGTAGCAGGTATCCTCCTCGGCGCGGCCAGCACCGCCAGCGCACAGACACAGACAGGCGACGCGACAGCAGCACCTTCGACGGCGCGGCTCGAGGAACTCGTCGTCATCGGCTCGAACATCCGGCGCGCTGACATGGAGCGCACGGTGCCGGTGACCGTGATCGACCAGGACGCCATGGAAGTGCGCAGCGCCGTACTGCCGGTGGAACTGCTGACATCCCTGCCCTCGGTGGTGAATCTCCCGGAGAACGAAACGCGCCTGGGCTCCTCCGGCGCCCGCGGCGACAACGCCAATCTGAATCTGCGCAACATGGGTGCGACCGCGACGCTGGTGCTGATGAACGGCCGCCGGCTGGCGATCAACCCGATGACGGCCGGTCTGTCGCAGGCCGTCAACGTGAACCATCTTCCTACCTACGGCATCGAGCGAATCGAGGTGCTGCGCGACGGGGCATCCTCAATCTACGGCTCGGATGCCGTCGGCGGCGTCATCAACTACGTCATGAAGCGCGAGTTCGAGGGCATCGAGACCACGCTGCGCTACGGCCACCCGGAAGCCGGCGGAGGCAACAGCACCCAGGCAGGCGTGACCTTTGGCTCCACTTTCGCCAACGACCGCGGCCGCTTCATCGGCTCCGTCGATGCGCTCTACCGCGACGCGATCGAACTTTCGGATCGTGACTTCAGCCGCTCATCGTTCAACGTGGATCGCGCGCCACCGCCGTTCAACAACCCCGGCGGACCCTTCGATGGTCGTTCGGCCCGCGGCGAATGGCCGACCTTCCGCATCGGCACAGCCACGGCCAACAACTACTTCCGCCCTGTGGACGGTGTGCCTTCGTTGACCACCGTGGCCCCCAGCCGCGCCAACAACCCCGAGTTCTTCACCGATCTCAATCAGTTTGGACTCGCCTCACCGCGGGTACGCCGCGGCAATGCCTACCTGGCGGGAGAACTGGATCTGAACGATCGCATCACCGCATTCACCGAACTTGGCTACTACACGGCCGTGTCCACGATGCGCCGGCAACCGCTGGCCCTGAACGCGCCAACCTCGGACCTGTTGATGGTCATGCCGGTGGACAGTCCCTACAACCCCTACGGATCAAGGTTCTTCCACCCGACCGGTGAGGCGAACGCCGACGGCACGCCACGCCTGGTGGGTACGCCGAGCACCATTAGTCTGACGCAGCTCACGCTCCCCGACCTCGATGCTGAGACGATCGAGACCGACAACGACGCATTGCGCGCCGCCGTCGGGCTGAAAGGCAGTCTGGGCCAGACCTGGGATTGGGAGACCTCACTGTTTTTCAATGAGGTCAACGGCAGCGACGAGGCCTTCCCGGATGTACGCGAGAGCCTGCTGCAGGCGGCGATCGCACGCAGCGACGCGAACGCATACAACCCCTTCGGCTACACCTTCCGGGTCGAGGACGGCGCTGTGGTCGCAGGTCAGCCCTACACCAACCCCGCCTCGGTGGTGGATTCATTCAGCGACGTGTTCGCACGCAGCGCTCGCAGCCAGATCGCCAGCGCCGACCTGCGCGCCACCGGTCAGCTTTTTACCCTCTGGGGCAGCGAGGTGATGGCCGCCGCTGGCGTCGAGCACCGTCGCGAAGACCTGAGGGACGTGCGCCCACCATTCAGCGGCGAAAACCCTCCGGAGTCGGGGCTGGATCCCAACAACAACGACTTCCTGCTCCACCCGCCGCGGCCGGATGTTTTCGGTGACCGCAATGTGACCAGCGTGTACGCCGAGGTCCTCGTCCCCTTGGTGGACGAAGACCGGGCGCTGCCGCTGGTCTCGAGCTTCGAGATCACCGCCTCTGCGCGTTACGAGAACTACAGCGATTTCGGTACCACCGTGAAACCCAAAATTGGTGCCAACTGGCGTCCTTCACCCTGGGTGATGCTGCGTGGCTCCTACAACGAGGGCTTCATGGCACCCAGCCTGGCCGCGCTGTACACCAGCGAGCGCTGGACCATCACCGCCGGCGCCGGCGATATCGACACCTACCGCAATCCGTTCCTGAACGAAGGACCCTACGTGATGCGGACCTACTTCGGCGGCAACCCTGATCTGGAGGCCCAGGAGTCCAAGGGCACCACCTTCGGCATTGTGGTCGACGTGCCGTTCGCCGCGGGACTCAGCCTGACCGCAGACATCTGGCGGATCCGCCGCAGCAATCTGCTCGGACAGCGCAGCGTCGCACAGATCAACGCCAGCGACACGGCGCTGTTGCTGGCCTACACCCAGTCGCAGCTGGCTGCCGGCGTGCCGATCAACCAGATCGATCTGGGCAGCGGCACCGCCAGCTATCGCGGAGATCCTGATGTCGGACGCTTCGCGCTGACCCCGGAGGATATCGCCGCATTCGAGGCCTACAACGCGGCCAATCCAGGTGCCCCCGTCGCGGCCGCCGGCCGGATTTTCCGACGCGACAGGCCGTTTCTGAACCTTTCCACGAGCGAGCACAGCGGCGTGGACTTTGGCTTGCGTTATGAACTGCCCGGGCTGGCCTGGGGCGACTTCGTGATCGACTCGAACTGGAGCTACCTCTCCCGCTCGGAATCCGTGCTTGCGCCCGCAAACCTGGCACCGACCATCAACAACCAGCTCTACGCCAGCGGTGCGGCGAAGTGGCGCAGCACCACAAACCTGTTCTGGCGCAAAGGCGGATGGAACGCTGGCCTTGGCATCTATCACGTCGGCAAGACGCACGACTCGGGGGCCACCACCACCGAGGCGGTCTACGAAAGCCTCGGTCGGCCGTCGTATATCGAGCCGCATTTCACCGCCGGCCGCACACTTTACCGCAGAGTGATCGACCCGGTGATCACCTACAACATGTCGGTGGGCTATCGGTTCGCACCCGACGCACCCAACCTGCTGCGTGACACGCGCGTGAGGCTGGCGATCGCCAACCTCACCGACGAGGCGCCGCCGCTGGACTCCAATAACTTCGGCTATGACCCAGGCGTGAGCCAGAATTTGCTGGCGGGTCGGACCTGGAGCCTCGAACTCACCCGGAGATTTTAGATGCGCCAGTCGATCTCGCGCCGTCGCATGCTCACTGGCATGGCCAGCGCAGCCGGAGCGGCTGCCGCGGGCGTGGCGGGCGTGTCTGCAGCACAGTCCGAACCGACCGCCCTGCGCGCAGCCTATCGCCAGTGGCTCGAGTCCCTACCGGCCGCGCCTGAGCCTGCGCTCACGAAGCACGGGCTCGTGGCCAGTGAGCTCGGCCGCTGGCAGGTGATGGAAGCCAATCAGGCAGCGGCCGTCGACGCCGAGCACTTCTATGGCATCGGCAATCACGCGCTGGTGAAGCACCGCAAGAACACCGGTGAGCGCGTGGCCGAGTGGATCGGCCTGCGCGGCGGGCCCATCATTCATTTCAATGCCGGTTACGTGGAAGACGGTCAACTGGTGCTGACGCATTCGAACTTCCCGCAACTGCCGATGGCCAGCTCGCTGGAGATTCACGATGCCGGCACACTGCAGCCGGTGTCGAGTCACAGCTTCGGCATCCGGTTGGGCTCGCTCACCTGGGCGGTTCGCCGCCGCGGCTACTGGTGGGCGTGTTTCGCCAACTACAATGACAGCGGTACGACGCCAGGCTTCGATCAGCGTTGGACCTATTTCGGGCAGTACGACGAGCGCTGGCAGATGCTGCAGTCGTGGCTGTTTCCGCCGCAGGTGATCGCTACCTGGGGCCGCAGCGCCTCCTCGGGCGGTGACTGGGGCGATGACGGACTGCTCTACGTTACCGGCCATGACGCCCGCGAGCTTTACGTGCTGCGGCTGCCGCGCCAGGGCGTGACGCTGGAGTACGTCACCACTATCGATGTACCCATCGAGGGACAGGCCTGGGCATGGGACCGAAGCCGGCCCGGTGAACGGGTGATCTACGGCATCAGCCGGGCGCGCCAGGAGATCATTGCCGCGCGAATTCCAGAGGTACCCTCGGGGCTGTAGGCCCTCAGCCGCTGTCAATGGTGCGCCCCAGCGCGGATTCAGCGACTCGCCGACCTGCGGACTGATGCCTGTCGCCTTTTCCACTCAAACCACGCTTGCGAAGACAGTTTGTTCATGATGCGATCGATGGTAGACATCACAGCAAGGTTGTAGAAGCCTTGAAGTTTTCCCATCCAGGTTCTGTTGCTGCAACGCAGGGAGACGGAGTAGCCAGCTTCATCGTAGACGAAGTGATGCCAGTAGCCGCTTGGTATATACAGCGACTCGCCAGCGTTCAGCGTCGTCTTGTACCCTTGCGCCTTGCGCAGCGCCGGATACTCATCGAAGTTCGGCCTGGCTATATCGACGTAGCTCCTGCAGGTGAACGGGAAGCGATGCAGGTTTTCCGCCTGCTCATACGGAAATAAATAGACTGTCTTCTTGCCACGGATGGTTGTGTGCAGCACGTGCGACATATCTATATCGAAATGCATCTGAGTCACCGACCCTTTGCATCCAAAAAACATGAAGACAAAATTCCGCGAAAATCCGTCCACCAGATCAGGAAAATCGATATCCTCAAGCAGTTCAGGGATCTCGAAACTGATGTTGTACAGAAACATCCGAAGATCCTGCTCGGTGGTCGTGATGAGGTCGATATAGTCGCGTAGCGCCAGCCTTTTGACGCCGGACATGTAATTGCGACCTGCGGCAACGAAGCTGGCGTCGTAGACCTTGACCTCCTTGTGTCCGTGAACTTCCTTGAAGAACTCCGGCGTCCATTTTGCCGCCGCAGGCCACGCTGTTGCCAGATCCTTAATGACAAGAGGCCGGAGAGGACGGAAATAATCGGCCTGAAACTCTGTCTTGTCGACAACAGAAACAGCGTCAACAGCAGCAAGCTTCAAACTGCACATCGAGGTCGATTAGCGCGCCAGAAAGTCACTGTAAATGTGCAGTATGTCGGCCTTTTCCCAGTGCAGGAAATGCCCCGCGCCGGGGACGAGCTTGAACTCGCAGTCGGGGATGCGCAGGGACGCCGCTTCGATGTCGGTGACATCAAGGATGGAATCGTATTCACCGGTCACGATCAAAGTCGATGCCTTGATGTTGCCCAGATCGACGAATTCTGCGATATCTGTCGCCTGCTCTATGAAAGAACAGTGCTCATAGAAGCTCAGAAACTGCTCGCGGCTCATCTGGAGAAACTGATCGATCATCTGCTTTTTGTGCGATTCAGGAATGTACTGCCCGAACACTTCGATCATCAACGGTGCGATTTCGCTGGTCTTGTCTCCGTCGAACAATCTTTGCCCAGCCTTGATCACTTCAATGACCGCCTTGCTCGGCTTTGCGCCAAAGCTGCCGAGAATCATTTTATCGACCAGTTCCGGATGACGGGCTGCCAGCGCGGCAGAGATGATCGTTCCCCACGACGCGGCAGCCAGGTGCACAGCGCCGTTGCGGTTGGTCGACTTGACCACACTATGCAGTACCTCGACCTGCTCATCGAAACTTACGGCGGGAGATCCGGAGATGATTTGCGAACGGCCCTGGCCGGGAAGATCGAACACAACGACAGAGTAATCCGAGACGAAGTGGCTGACAAACGAACGCCACGCCGCCATCGTTTGCTTCGCACCACTGATGCATACAATTGTCTCGGCTGCCTCTCCGTATACCCGATACGGGACAAGGAACCGGCCCAGAGCCAATTCGCCCTTAATGGTCTTCATGACCGTAACGCATAGGCGAGTGTATTGACAGGAATCGTGTCGAGTACATTTTCTGCGATGCTGCGGGATTCATCGACCAATTACAGACGATCAACCAATGCTGCTCTGTCGACCACGGATTTCTCGCCGAACCAGATGGTCCACATCGATCTGGCAAGCTCGGCATTCTTGATGAAGCTGATCCTGCTTCCCTGATAAATCGACTCCATTGTCCCATCGGGATACCAACGCAGCACGAACTCGTCGCCGCGCTGAACGTCGTCATCAATGGCATTCATGAATCTGTCGATATCAGGCTGCATAACTGCGTAGCGCTCTTCGCTGGCGATGGACCTGAGGCTTGATGACAGAGAGTTCCTGATCTGGCTGCCACTCAAATTACGCAAAAAGACCATCGTGATCTGCTTGATACCGGAAGATTCAATGATCGCGCTGTAGACCGACTCGCCCGAATCGAGCGGTGCGCCTTCCAGATAATGCGCCATGGCATAGATCTGCATGAAGAACTGCCTCCGGACGGTCTGACCGGTTTGCCGCAATGCGCGCTGCTCATCGTTGTAGTCTATGTGCAGACTTTCCGTGAAAGCGCCACTGTCACGCTCGACCCGCAATTCCCCGTCGGCGTACGCCGGGAGCAACACAACAAGGATGCAAGATATTGAAGCCAAGGCAATCAGTATCTTGGAGCTATTCATGCAGTTGCTTTCTTCGCTATCTGGATGCAGAAACCCAGTGGAAGTCTACACGGGGAAAATGACACTTGCCCCTGTTAGTCCTCAACCCTATCCGGACGGTACGTTCTTTGCGCCAGCTTGTCCATCGATGCTGTCTCTCCGCAGACAATCGGCACAATGCAAGCCCGGGTCGCACTGCTCTTGTGGTTCAGCTGCCTTATTTCGTCCTCGAGCGGGAGGGTCTGCAGGCAAACGTTCTTCACGAGTCGCCGTGCTGCGACGGCAATCATGATTCTCTCCAAAATTTAGAGCCGCGCAGCCAGGCGCGCAGCCTGCTCGATGGCCCGCTTCGCATCGAGCTCGGCCGCCACATCGGCGCCCCCGATAAGATGCACGCTGACACCCGCCTCGCTTAGCGGCGCATGCAGTTCGCGCCGCGGCTCCTGACCGGCGCACAGCACGATGTGGTCCACTACGAGCACGCGCGACTGGTCGCCGATAGAGATGTGCAGGCCGGCATCATCGATCAGTCGGTAACTGGCGCCGGGAATCATCTGCACGCCACGCGCCCGAAGGCCGGCGCGGTGCGCCCAGCCCGAAGTCTTGCCCAGACGCTTGCCCAGCGGCTCGTCCTTGCGCTGAAGCAGCATGATTTCCCGAGCCGCAGGCTCCGGGTCGGGCGCGACCCCTTCGACACCGCCGCGGTGGCTCAGGGATTTATCCACGCCCCACTCGCGCAGAAATGCGTCGATATCCAGGCTCGGTGGCGTGCCTTGATGCACCAGGTACTCCGAGACATCGAAGCCGATCCCGCCCGCGCCGATCACCGCTACCCGCCTGCCAAGCTCGACGCCACCGCTCAGCACATCGATGTAGCTGACCACCTTGGGATGGTCTTGACCCGGAATACGCGGATCCCGTGGCACCACTCCGGTGGCCAGCACGACTTCGTCAAAAGCACCGCCGCTCAACATGCCGGCATCTACCCGTGTATCGAGGCGCAGATCCACACCGGTGATTTCGATGCGCCTTAGGAAGTAGCGGAGTGTCTCGTGGAATTCCTCCTTGCCCGGAATCTGCTTGGCCATGTTGAACTGGCCACCGATCTCGGCAGCGGCCTCGAACAGTGTGACCTTGTGGCCCCGCTGTGCCAGCAGCGTAGCGCAGGCAAGACCAGCCGGGCCTGCGCCCACCACGGCGATGCGCCGGGCCACGCTGGCTGGTGGAAAGTTGAGCTCGGTTTCGCTGCAGGCGCGAGGATTGACCAGGCACGATGCGATCTTGTTTTGAAAAGCATGATCGAGACAGGCCTGATTGCAGGCGATGCAGGTATTGATCTCGTCGCTGCGATTCCCGCGGGCCTTGTTCACCCACTCCGGATCGGCGAGAAAGGGTCTCGCCATGGAAATCATGTCGGCATCGCCACGCGCGAGGATCGCCTCGGCCTGATCGGGCATGTTGATGCGATTGGTGGTGATCAACGGAATGCCGACTTCACCCTTCATCCGCGCCGTGACCCAGGTGAACGCAGCCCTGGGCACCTTGGTGATGATGGTCGGTACGCGCGCCTCATGCCAGCCGATGCCCGTGTTGATGATCGACGCGCCGGCGACCTCGATCGCCTTGGCCAGGGTCACCACCTCCTCCCACGTACTGCCGCCCTCGACCAGGTCGAGCATCGACAGGCGGAAGATCAGGATGAAGTCGGGGCCCAGTGCCGCGCGGGTACGGCGCACGATCTCGACCGGGAAGCGCATGCGGTTTTCGAAACTGCCGCCCCATTCATCGTTGCGATGATTGGTACGTGCCGCGATGAACTGATTGATCAGATACCCTTCCGAGCCCATGATCTCGACGCCGTCATAGCCGGCATCACGGGCCAGTTGCGCGCAGCGCACGAAATCCCTTATCTGCCTTTCCACCCCGGCGCTCGACAATGCGCGCGGCGTAAAGCGCGAGATGGGTGATTTGAGCCGCGATGGGGCCACCAGCAAGGGCTGATAGCCATAGCGGCCCGCGTGCAGGATCTGCATGCAGATGTGCCCGCCCTCGCCATGCACCGCGGCAGTCACCTTACGGTGTCTGGAGATTTCTCGACGCGCGCTTAATTTGCCACCCAGCGGTTTGAGCCAACCGACAATGTTGGGCGAGATGCCACCGGTCACGATGAGCCCCGCGCCGCCTGCCGCTCGCTCGGCGAAATAGCGCGCAAGGCGTTCGAAATCCGACGCGCGGTCTTCCAGGCCGGTATGCATGGAGCCCATCAGTACCCGGTTGGCGAGGCGGGTATGACCGAGATCCAGTGGCGAAAGCAGGTGCGGGTAACAGATTGACATATATGCATGGCCATGTCGCGGCTATCGGCTGGCGAGCGTGCCTGCGCAGGCCGTGTGATGCAAGTGATCCCTGATGAACAGGGGCCCTAGGAATACTGTCCCGGCTGACACGCTGAACCTGACTCAGCCGATCGCCCGCTCTATCGAGGACTTGAACCCGGCCTGACTCCAGGGCTTGCTCATGAAGACCTGCGGCTGCTCAGCGTGGTCTCCGGCTCTGGCGTGGGTCTCGTCGAAGCCGCTGGTCAGAACCACCGGAAGGCCGGGGCAACGCTGCCGGAGGGCTTCGAGCGTGGCCCACCCGTTCATCCCGGGCATGGTCAGATCGCAGACGACGCAGGCGATCCGGTCGGCGTGCTCGTCGAACACCTCGAGCGCCTCGATACCGTCGCCCGCCGTAACGACCTCGTATCCGAGGCGCGAGATCATGCGGGCGCCCACGGATCTCAGCATTCCTTCGTCGTCCACCAGCAGTACCAGACCCCTCTGCGTTCGCGGCGCGCGCGCGACCGGAGGAAGCACGGCGGTTGGTGCCTCTTGGTCGGAGAGCGGAAGATACACTTCCATGGTGGTCCCGCCTTCCGGAGGGTGGACAACACAAATCGCTCCGTCGTGCGCCTTGACGGACCCGAGCGCCACTGAAAGCCCAAGACCGCGACCATATTGCTTGTCGCTGAAAAAGGGATCGAAGATCTGCTCGACGGTACGCTGATCAATCCCCGGTCCCCGGTCCGTGACCGACACGACTGCGTAGCGCTCTTGCCTGGGGCTCCACCCCGGCGGGAAGCATTCAGTAGTCGGGACCTCGTTGCGATGCACCTCCCGCACGAAAATTCGGATCAACCCGCGACCCGGAAGCGCCGCTTCCCACGCGTTGGTCACCAGGTTCTGGAGGACGTGGCTTATCTGTTCCACGTTGGCGCGAACCGTCAATCCTGATGAAGGTAGATCGCTGTCGAGTTCGGTTCCCACGGGCATGGCGGCACGCAGCATGGGAAGGCTCTGCCGGACAATGTCCGACAGATCCTGCGGCCCTTGTTCCTTGCGGGTCTGGCCCAGATAGCCCAGCAGCGTCGTGCTGAGCTTGGCAGCCGAACGGGCGGCGGCAAGCGCATCAGCGAGGGCGTCGTCAGGCTCTGCGGGCGTAGGGCGTTCGCTTCGCGCCAGCTCCAGATTGCCGATCACCACTGTCAGAAGGTTATTGAAATGATGTGAGATCGACCCGGCCATGCGGCCAAGGCTCTCGGCCTTCTCGGCCTGCTGGAGCCGCTGCTCGAGCTTGAGCCGCTGGTCCTCCTCGGCCTTGCGCTGGGTCACATCGCTCACCACAACCCGGCTGACCCGCTCGCCCGTCGGCCCCGTAGCCGGCGTCGAGGTCACCCGTCCCACGAACCCGCTCCCGTCGGCACGCTGCATATCGAGCTCGCAAGTCTGCGCCTCTGCGGCCTCGACGACCGTATTGCGATGGCGGTAATAGGCATCCTGAGACGAGGGACGAATGAACTGGGTGAAAGGGCGGCCTGCAATGGGGGACCTCTCCACCCCCAGGAGTGGGACGCAGGCAAGATTTGCCTCGAGGACAAATCCCGCTTCATTGATCGTGAGATAGGCCACGGGAGCCATATCGTAGAGCTCGAAATAGCGTCGCCGGGATGCCGCAAGTTCCGCCTGTACCCGGCGCAGCTCATCGTTCTGCAACTCGAGCTCGATCTGGTGGACCTTCAGGTTGTGCAGCACCTTCTGAGCTTCGTCCACCGACATGGGTGCGCCGCCGGCGCCCCACGGATCGACATCTTCACCGGTCCGGGACTCGGCCCTTCGGCGCAGGGCGCCGTCGCGCTCCGAGCGATTCGGCTCGGACGCTGAAGGCTCTGTAATCGGTGGATCCCGGTGGTCGTGCGTCACGGCGCTTCTCCTCCTTCATCCAGGTAGCGAAGCCCCACCCGTAAGAACTATACGGCGATCCAGCAGAAATTTCGCGGTGGTGTAGAAGCCAGCCAACCGTGACGGAACATCATACCGGCTGATATCAGGCCAGGTCTGTATGGGAAAAGTGGTGACTTGCGATATTGAAGCCCTCTCTCAAATAGAAGCGATGGGCGCGGAACCTCTGGACCCCGGAGTCAAGATGCAGCTCTTTGCAGCCGTGTTCGACCGCGTGGCGCTTCAGCCATGCCATCATGCGGGCCCCGGCACCTGTAGAACGAAAAGCCTCGGCCGTTACCAGGTCATCCACATATAGATGCTTGCCCCAGGCGAGCTTCATGCCGACTCGATAGCCTGCAACGCAGGCTACCGAGCCCGAAGACTGCACATAGGCAATTTGAAATCCGTCTGCCTGCTGCTCCGTGATCCGGGCAATCAATGTTGCTTCCGTAAATGCCGGTCTGAGTTGCAGCAGAACAGGGCTGATCAGCCGCAGGTCGGCCTCTGACATTGCAATGCGGATGTTGAAGTCGTCCATTGCCGCCAGGCCTCAGTCAGTGATGGGATGACGATGCGTTCAACACCAGTAGTCTGCTACGCACTTGCCGTTCCTCGGCAGGTCTTCGAAGGTGTCCAGCCCGTCGAAGTGACGGATCGGTATGGTTGCCACCGAGTCGGGCTCAGCCAGGCGAAGGTTGACCGCAATGCGTCGCCGACCTGCCTTGTCGACTTCCGACCCGCGCCAGTACGCGATGCACCCGCAGGTTGGGCAGAAGTTGAAAGTCAGGGAATCACCTCGTGCGAACGCGACTGTACTGCCGGACACCTTGATTCCTTCGTCTTCGTAGTCGTAGGCCCAGAGTGTGCCGAATCGCCTGCACGCTGTGCAGTTGCACACGGTGGCGCTATCCGGAGTGCCCCCGAAGCGCCATTGGACTGAACCACATAGACAGGAACCTGTGATCACGGCTGTTTCCTGAAACCGGCTAGCGGAATATGTGAGCATTGAAAGCCCAACTCGATGGAATGTCCACTTCAACACGCACCAGATAAGCTTTCCGAATCACTCAAGGCGCTCTGCGCGACAGTTGCGCGCAGCATCCAGAACTATCCGCAGATGGCGCAGCAAGGGCAGTAGCCTATCAAGCGTTCCGGGGTCGAGCGCAGACAGCGTGTGAGCCACAACGGGTGCCAACGCCTCGATAACTTCGCCGCGGAAACGCGCACCAGCGGGCGTGATGCGGACAATCTTCGAGCGGCCGTCGTCAGGATTGGGCAGCGCTTCGACCAGTCTTTTGCGCTCCAAAGCCGCTAGCGAATGTGTCATCGAAGTCTTGGGCACCTGGAATGCGCTGGCCAGCTGAAGCGGCGTTCCCCCGGCGGGACGTGAGGAGAGGTGGTTGAGCACCCCGAATTGGGCGGTAACCATTCCTTTAGGTAAGCGCGACTCAAGTAACGTGGAGGTGAGTTGCGCAACGATGCTCGCCTCGGTGAAAACCGCGAAGGCCGTCAAAAGGTCGACGTCACCCGATGCCTTCGCGGGTGCTGCCCCGGGGTTTTCAGTCGTCATTTCAAGATCACGGCTGTCGCAGCTTGGCAGCAAGCGGCCAGCGTGGCGTTCTTGGCACTTTGGGTCCATGGCCCAGGCGCGCCAGCATTTGAACTATTTCGCCGCGACCGGCCAGCAGACGATGCGCGGCAGCATAGTGCTCGGCCATCTCGGGGTATTCCTGCAACGACTGGCTGACCGGATGCAGCGAAAGGCCAAGCTGGGTCGTGGCCAGGTTCAGTCGAAGATAGCGGCGGCCTGCCTTGATCTGGTCGTGTCGAGTGTTGCCTTGCGTCGTAACGACGGCATAGGCGGGCGTCGCATGAAGCATCCGACGGTACATCTCGACACCTTGGCGGAACTCGGCACTGCCGGGATTGCCCTGCCCTTCCCGGGTCAACCCGCCGACGAGCATCAGTGCTTCAAGGAAAGGCCCGCCCAGATCGATTCCGTCTGGTTGCGCATTGATCGCCCGCCGACCAAAGCGCATCAGGTCCACGCTCTCGCCATAGGTGCGCGGTGTCATCACCTCGACCATGTGCGCTTCCCAGGTGAGGGCGCGGATGGAGGCGACAACTGCGGGATCAGTAACGACCCGAGCGAAAGTGTCGAGGGCACGCACCTGTTCGGACGCGACCGACCGATCGCTGAAAGGCGCCTTGCAGGATCGTCGCTCGAGGATCGCCGTGCCCAGTGGATCCGGCACCGCTGCGCCGGCCACAAAAGCAGCCTCGGCCACCGGCGCTCCCGGGCTTTCGCCATCGGGGAACAGCGAAACTTCGACCGCGTGGCCGCTCGCGGATGCGGCAATACTCATAAGTTCCAGGAAGCATCCCATCCCGATAGTCAATTGCCGGTCGTAGGGATCTGTGTACGGAAGGTTCAGCGTCACGTCCCGGAAAATCCGCACCGTGTCGCCCGCGACGATTTCGGCTTGCCAAGGCTGCCGGTTGTGTGGGTTCGGCGCGAGAATTGCGAAACTCAGGGCGTTCAGGCGCACGTCATCGTAGCCGCCAGCAGATCCCCAGGGAGCGAGCGCACGGCGGGGCGTCCGGGTGATTGCAAAGCCGGTTGCGGCGCCGCCGGCAGCTACAATTGTTCCGCCCCCGATTAGGGCGAGCAACTTTCTGCGGGACAGGGACATGGAAATCTCATCTAATTCGATATCGTATTATATAGTTCGATATCGGATTAGATGCAAGCGCGAATCTACGTTTGCACGCTGACCTCAGCCACCAAGGGTGCGGTCCTGCTTGCCGAACCACGCCAGGGCATCGTCAAGGTGCTGCATGCGGAAGTCTGGCCAGAGCGCGTCCAGCACGAAGATGTCCGCGTAGACCGACTGCACGGGCAGAAACCCGCTCAGACGCCGACCGCCACCCCAACGGACGACCATATCCAGACGCGAGACATCGGCCGAGTGCAGACCGCCATTCTTCAGGCCATCCAGATCCCACTGCCAGTCATAATTCACGAGCAGGTTGACTTTGATGCCGGTGCCTCGCCGAATCCGATACGCCGCCAGCTCGGCAGGAAACTGCCTGGATTGCTTGCCGAGGACCAGCAAGGCGGCACCTCGGCGCGAGATCTCCAGCGCGATAGCGACGCAGGCAGCACGAAAGCTGTTGGCCTGATCGGCTGGGCGGCGCGTATTGTCCTGCGTGAATCCGTAGATCGACACCTCTTCGACGCCGAGCGTCTTGCACGCTTCGAAAAGCATCAGCCCAGGTTCGATGCCCTCGGAGTACCCCTGGTCTTTGCGCAGGCCGTGCTGCACCGCCCATCGCCGGTTTCCGTCCGGGATGAAACCGATGTGCCGGGGCACACGTCGCGAACTGCGCACCGGGCTCGCGACGCACGCACAACCTGGTTTCGCACTTACCGAGTTATGCAGCAGGTCGGAACCATCTTGCGCAAGACCCTTCATCGCAGCTCCTGTGTTGAACGGACATCCGGCGCAAACGCGTTGAAGAATCCGTGCTGATGTACGGGCCTTGGTTAGATCGCGCGCGATCCCGAGCCGTTGATTAGCAATTGAAGATTCACCCACCTCTATAGTCGGTGCGCCTCCGCACATGCGTGATTTCCACTGTGCGCAGATACTGACCTGGCGTCACGCCGAAAACGCGCCTGGAAATGCCATGATGAAGCGCTGACGCGTCCGTAGCCGCAGAAAACGGACCGGCGACGGTGCGGGCTCTGCCTCAAGGCCGCAATGCGTCGCTTCCGTTGCCAGATGATTAAGGAACGCCTGAACTTCCGGTCCAGGCAATTCGCGAGGATGTCTATCATTTTGATGGCTGAAAGCGCGGCCAATCCACCCAAAATTCGCCTGCTTGGTTCGATAGCTATAGTGCGCGACACGGATACGCTCTCGGACCGCGTCGGCGAGCCGCCGCTTCTGCTGCATATCACGACCCGATCCTTATGTAATATATCCGATTCCACCTCAAGGCTATTCAGGCGCTCGATGGCTCAACCGGATTATTCGGCAAGAGTGCGGCAAAAGATCACGGCGTTTCGGCCGTCTAATTGTAGTTAGGTCGCTTGCCTAGCGCGCTGCGATGATCTTGGCAATGTCCCGAGTGTCGGCACCAAGCGCAATAAGTGAGCGGACCAACAGATCCACGGACACGGTTGGATCTCCGGCTTCCATCTTCGCGATTCGCGATTGGCTTGAGCCAAGACTCTTGGCGAGCTCAACCTGTGTGAGCTTTTTACGCGACCGCCGCGCCTTCAGGCCGTCCGCCAGTTTCAGACGAAGTTCGATGTAGGCCTCCTCCTCGGGAGAAAGGCCAAGGAAGTCCGTTGCGTCGCCAACCTCCCAACCAGCGCCAGTCAATTTCTTTCCTTTACTTGCTCGCATTGTCCAAACCAATGGCTTGTGTTTCGGGCTCACGCAGGGCAGTATATGTCAGTTTCGACATATTTGCAACCTCACATTTCTTTTCTGAAGATTCATCGATACGGTGCACAGTTCGGATAGTGCGAGGCTGAGAATGCAAGAACACCCAATAAAGCGGCGCTTTCTTCGACATCCTGCACTAAAAGGTACCGCAACCTCGTCATGACTCACCGCCCGACGACTCACCAGTACACACTCCCGCATCCGCGGGTTTTTCTACAAGCTCGTTGGACGAAGTGACAGATCGGAGCTACACCATGGCGGGAAAAAAGAACTCCCTGGCGTCCGTGGAATCGCCGGGTCGCCTGCGTCTTGCGTACCTCGACAATCTCCGCATTGCATTGATCGTACTGGTTGTAACCCACCACGCGGCCCAAGCCTACGGACCCAGCGACTGGTGGTACGTCCTCAGGCAGCCGCAAGCCGAGGCGCTGGCGACGTTCTCGTTGATCAACGGGACTTTCTTCATGAGCCTGTTCTTCTTCATCTCTGCGTATCTTGTCCCTCCTGCGCGCGATGCAAGAGGCGCGTGGCTCTTCGTGCGCGGGCGGCTTCGTCGGCTCGGCATTCCGCTGCTTGTGGGCACGCTCACCATCATCCCGGGACTGATGTATGTGTACTACACCAACTACCGCGAGTACCCGCCACTGAGTTTTCTCAACTATTACGCGAGCGTGTTTCTTGGATTCGGCACCCGCCCACCCGACTGGAGTGGCCCGTCCTGGCCCGACCTTCAGTTCGGGCACCTGTGGTTCCTGGAAAATCTGCTTGTTTATTCAGTGATCTACGCGGCGTTCAGCCGGCTGGCCGAGTGGAGTGGACGGCCGACTCCCGCTTCCTTCTTGTCGGCGCCTGGGCATCGAACCCTGGTGTTGTTCACCCTGGCGGTCGCAGGGGCGACCTTTCTGATACGCATCTGGTATCCATTAGACAGTTGGGTAGCCGTGCTCGGCTTCATCCAGGCCGAGCCGGCGCGCGCCCCCCAATACGTTGCCTGGTTCGCAGCCGGAATTGCCGCATACCGGCATGACTGGCTGCGCCAGTTGCCGACCCGGACTGGCTACGTCTGGTTGGCGGTCGGCATCAGCCTGACGATCGTCTTCCTTGTGACCGGCGGAGCGCAGGCCTCCTATTTCGCCGTGGGCGGAGCTGGCTTGCCTCCTTTCTGCTGGGCGCTCTTCGAGACCGCGATGTGCACCGGCCTGTGCATCGGGCTTCTGACGTTTTTCCGGGAGAAGCAAACTCGCAGCAGCTCCGCCCTGCAGACCATGGCGGCGAGTTCGTTTGCTGTCTACATCCTGCACTTGCCAGTCGTTGTCGCGCTCCAGTTCGCCTTTGCTGGCAGCGGCCTTTCGGCGTTGTCCTCGTTTGCGGCGGTCACGGTACTCGCGATTGTCATCAGCTTTCCGCTCGCCAACGTAGTGCGACGACTTCCGGGGTTTCGTGCCGTTCTATGACCCAACGCACCGCCGCGAGACTGCAACAGCTGGCACCATGCGCTTCGGTGCAAGTGATGGGTATGCAGGCGCTACGGACGTGCAACGGACTGGCGCATAACAAGGCGCTGCAGCGAGCCCTGGCTGAATGGCGCGCCCGACTGGATTCGAACCAGTGACCTTTGGCTTCGGAGGCCAACACTCTATCCAACTGAGCTACGGGCGCGTAGATGTTGCGGCGGGGTCCGGGGCTGGCCCGGACGGCCCTCGATGATACCCGCCCAACCCGCCAGCCGTCCATTCAGCCCCGGCCAGGTCGTACCGTCGAAACCGGGATGCGACGTCACGCCGGCTGATACCGCCGCGTGCATTGCTGCGCGCCGATGAGGCTGGCCGCTGCGATACACGCAACAACGACCTGCAGACTGCCCGGCACAGCCCATGCCTGCGTTGCCGGCAGCGCCATTACCAGCACCAGGACCGCCAGCCAGCGCACATGCTCAAGCGTGCGGGCCCAGGGCCGCTCCTCGAGCAGCCAGCCAATGCACAGGGCCGAGGCCACAATCATCAGCGCATAACCCACACGAACCCCCGGCGACAGTGAACCCGCAACAGCAATAAAATGCATCGTCGGAATGATCAGCAGGGCGTACTGGCTCATCGCATACAGGCGTACGCGGTGCCGAGTTCCGCAATCAAAGCGCCGGACAGTGGCGAGATCCAGGTGCTCAATTCGCTCGCGCCCGCCCGAGGGCGAGGCAAACCACAGCCCGATCGCTTCACCCCACGACGGCGCGGCGCGCGAGGCCTGCCACAGGTCGCGATAGACGTTCAGATTGCCCCACACCGGATTGAAACTCGCCAGCGGCTTGCGCACACCATAGACCACCTTCTCCTCGTCGCGCTCCTCGACGAAGCTGCCGAACATGCGATCCCACAGGATCAGGATGCCGCCGTAGTTGCAGTCGATGCAGTAGTCGTTCTGGCCGTGATGGACGCGATGGTTCGACGGCGTCACGAACACCCGATCCACCCAGCCCAGCTTGCCGACCAGCTCGGTGTGCACCCAGTACTGATACAGCAGGTCGATGAGTGCTGCGACAGCGAACACGACCGGCGGGAAGCCCAGCAAGGCCATCACCAGATAGAACGGCCAGGTGGTGAATGCACCGGTGGCGGTCTGGCGCAGCGCGGTGGTCAGATTGAAGTACTCGGAGGAGTGATGCACCTGATGGGCTGCCCATAGCAGGTTGACCTCGTGTCCGAGCCGATGCACCCAGTAATAAATGAAATCGTAGAACACCAGGGCCAGCACCCATACCCAAAGGGCATCGACGGGCAGCTCGAACAGCCGTGCGTACTCGTATACAACCACGTACACGCCCAGCGTGAATACGCGGGTAAAGGTCGCCGCGATCTGGCTGAGCACGCCGAACTGCAGGCTGGTGATCGCATCGGGCACATCGTAGGTGGGGATACCACGACGCCAGGCCACCCAGGCCTCGACCAGGATGGTGACCAGGAACACCGGAATGGCATAGACGATGGGATTCATCACATGTCCCCTGCGCGGCCGTTCCAGCCTAGCGCCTCGCCTCGCTCAAGGCCATCGCGGTACCATCACATGCACACGATCTAACAGGAGAATACCTGCAACCATGTCCGCTTTCAGCTTCGAGACCACGCGCTCCGTCATCTTTGCGCAAGGTGCGGCGGCCCGGGTGGGCGAGATCGTCCGTGACCTGGGCGCGACGAACGTCCTCCTGGTCACCGACCCGGGCCTGCTCAAGGCAGGCGTCGTGGCGCCGGTACAGGCGGCGCTGGGCAAGGCCGGGCTTGCGGTAACGCTGTTCAGCGATGTCGTGGCCGATCCTCCGGAGGCCGTGGTCCTCAACGCCGCCGCCCAGGCGCGCAAGGTGGGCGTCGATGCCGTCATCGGCCTGGGTGGCGGCAGTTCGATGGATGTGGCCAAGCTCATCGCCGTGCTGGCCATCAGTGAGCAGCCGCTGAGCGAGATGTACGGCATCGGCAAGGTTCGAGGCTCACGTCTGCCACTGGTGCAGATTCCCACCACCGCCGGCACCGGCTCCGAGGTCACGCCAATCTCCATCGTGACCACCGGCGAGACCACCAAGTCAGGCGTGGTGTCGCCGCAGCTGCTGCCCGATGCGGCGATCCTGGACCCCGAGCTCACGCTCGGCCTGCCACCGGCGGTGACCGCCGCCACCGGCATCGATGCCATGGTGCACGCCATCGAGGCCTACACCAGCCGCCACCGCAAGAACCCCTATTCCGACATGCTGGCCCGCCAGGCGCTCACACTGATGGCGGGCAGCCTGCGCAACGCCGTGCATAAGGGGCACGACATCGCCGCACGCGGCGACATGCTGTTCGGCGCCATGCTCGCAGGTCAGGCCTTTGCGAACGCACCTGTGGCAGCGGTGCACGCGCTGGCCTACCCGCTCGGCGGCCACTACCACATCCCGCATGGACTGAGTAATTCGCTGGTGCTCGCACCGGTCCTGCGGTTCAACGCACCTCAGGCCGCCGACCACTATG
>JBGTIC010000128.1:0-10323 GCA_041745895.1 Gammaproteobacteria bacterium | reverse complement strand
TCAACCTGCGGTCAGTCGGCTGCTGGCACAGCTCGAGCAGGAACTGGGTTTCGCAATCTTTCACCGCGAGAAGGGCAGGCTGGTGCCGACCCCGCAGGCCATGTTGCTGTTTGAGGAAGTGGATCTGGCGTTTCTTGGCCTTGATCGGATCGCCCGACTCGCCGAGAACATGCAGCAACTGGACGCAGGTCACCTGCGCGTCGTGGCTGTGCCCAGTTTTGCGGAGGGACCGCTG
Source organism: Gammaproteobacteria bacterium (assembly GCA_041745895.1). Lineage (GTDB taxonomy): Bacteria > Pseudomonadota > Gammaproteobacteria > Steroidobacterales > PWYM01 > PWYM01. The sequence goes on along the minus strand of JBGTIC010000128.1, from coordinate 10,088 downwards.
GTCGGCATCATCGCAGGCTTCATGGAGTCGCGACCCAAGGTCCAGCTGTCGCTGGACTCTCGAAGCAGACCCTCGATCATCAGCCTGGTCTCCACGCGCAGCGTGGATTGTGGATTCGGCAAACTGCCCATCGAGCATCCAGGCATTACCGTGCGGCCTCTGCAGGTGGCCACGACCGTATGTGCGGTGCCCGCGGGACATCGGCTTGCCGGGAAGCGCTCGCTGGGTGCTTCCGATCTCGACGGTGAGCCCCTGATCCTGATCGGCCGCGGTGGCGAGACGCGCATGCGCATCGAGGAGGCGTTTCGCGAGGCGCGCGTACGTCCGAACATTCGGCTGGAGACCCATCATGTCGGCGCCGCGTGTGCGTTTTCCGGTGCCGGCGTGGGCATCGCACTCGTCAGCGATCTGCTGGCAAAGCGCTATGTCGAGACTGGCATCGTGCTGGTGCCGTTTCGCCCGACCATTCACCAGGAGTATGTGTTCATGACGCCCGCCGGCGTCAGGGACACAAGCCTTGCCGATGCCTTCTACGGCCACTGCCGCGAAGCGATAAAGGGAAAAAAGACCAAGCCCGTGGGCAAGGCCAGCCGTCAGCGCGAGCTGACGGACGCGCCCCAGCACTGATTTCGAGAAAAAAAGCCCATCGGCGCAGCGCGTCGACGGGCTTTCGTGGTCTCAGGTTGACCCTTCTGGCCTGACGGGCGACCCCGCCGGCAACAGGGTCAGCCGTGCCGCACCCTGCGCCGCCGCCACAGCAGCCCACCGCCGGCAAGTGCCGCGAGCACCCACAGCGTCGGATCCAGCGGCGAAGGCTGACCCGAAATGCTGCAGCCGCTGCTCAGTTCCGCCGGGGGCGGGGGCGGCGGTGGGGGCGGAGCCGTGATGGTGAAATCACCGCTGCGAGGAGCAGAGAAATTGCCATCCAGGAAGGCGCGTGCCGTGAGCGTCGACGTCGAGGTGATCTCGACCGTGCCACCGCTGGGCACGTTGCTCGAGGTGTCATCGGGCGTGCTGCCGTCCAGCGTGAAGTAGATGACCGCATTGTCCGTGGCTGAAGTCAGCGTCACGGTCACCGATTCGACGAACGACCCCGGGGCCGGCGAGAACGTCGGTGTGGCGATCGCCGCAACTGCACTGGCATCATCGAAGAACACGGTGCGTGGCGTCGCGCCCGGCACGCTGCCCTCGCCCGTGCGGTCGCGAACCCGCAGGCTGAAGAGGATGGATCCGGCATCGGCATATTCGCCAGCGCCGCGGATTTCCTCTGCCGTCAGTGCCACCCAAGCTGAGGGATCGATATCAAGCTCGAAGTCCTCACGGATACGCAGCGCACCGGTGGCATCCCCGCTGCAGTCGTCACTTGCGTAGAAGTCCACGTTGAGGCGCACGCCCAGGTCGGGATCGGGCGAGGCCGTGTAGGCGAACACGGAGGGTTGAATATCTTCTCCGTCGAGCTGGATGCACTGGTCCAGCCGGCTTGAGCCGAAGCCGCCTGCGAGATCTTCGAAATAGAATACGTTTCCGCCGGAGAGTGCAAAGTCCTGCGGACCGACCGCGGCACGTGCCGTGGGATCGCCGTCGCGGCCGATGACCCAGCCGCTGCTGCCCACGATGGGCGAGCCGTCGAACAACGGCGCATGCTCGAAACCTGCATTGACGACCAGGTTCTCCGAAGAGCCGCCCTGGGTGACGACGATATCGTCGAAGCGTACCTCCGGCGGCGGTGAGATGCCGGAGCGATCCCGTCCGCGAATACTGAGGTTCATGTAGGTCGTACCCTCAGGCAGCTCGTCAACCTCAAAGCGCAACGCACCGTCGGGGTTGCTGGGTGGATTGTCTACCGAGAAGCTCAACCAGGTCTGGCCCTGTCCGCCGCCGAAGCGATGGTCGAAATCGACATTGTCACGGCCACCGGCGAGTCTGCGCCCGCCGGAGTCTTCGATCAGATCCAGCAGGCAGTCTTCGCGATTGGCGTAGAAATTCGGATTCACGCGGGTCCGCAGGTCCGAGGTGGGCTCGGGAACGTCGGCAAACACCGAGAAGCCGATCGAGACCGTCTGGGTCGCATCGATGGGGATGCACTGTTCGAGTTTGGTCGCACCGAAACCGGCGTCGCCCGGGACGGGACCGACCAGATCATTGAACGAGAAATAACCGCGGCCAGTCGCTGCGCCTTCGTCGGCAAAGCTCAGAGTGCCGCCGTCGAACGAGGTGGTGAGGAACCAGCCCGGTGGGCCGGCCTGTCCGCTGTCGAAACCGAAGGTCGCGCCGTCGGCGGGCTGGTCGAACTCGGCAAAATCGCCGTTGCCGAGATCGGCAAGGGCACTGGTAGCAAGCAGGGCAGCGCTTACCGCGGATATGAGTCGGATTTTTTTCATCAGGAGATCTCCTTGCGCCTGCCTTTAAAATTCGTACTGGAACCGGGCCCCGTAGACCCAACCGTCATCCTTGAACACGTCGCGCTCGCCCTCGAGGTACATGACGTTGAACTTGAAGATGACTTCGGGGTTCAGGTACCAGTTGAGTCCGGCGGTCCAGTGCTCGAGCTTCTGGCCACGCCCCGGGCGTGTGTGTTCCAGTGAGTCGGCCACCGAGTAGCGCAGCGCGGCTTCCCAGGCGCCCCAGGTGCGATCGCGAAGCGAGAAGTTCTGGTTGGGTGACACCCTGCCGAAGTCGCCCGAGAAAGCACGGTAGTTGCTGTGCTCGCCGGTCAGGAAATAGCTGGTCTGCACATACCATCCGTCCTGCGTGAGCGAAGTGGCCGGTGTGTTGTGCGAAGAGTCCGCACGCAGCATGGCGTCACGATCCAGGTCGATGTCCACCCGGATGTACTCGCCCTGCATGGACCATGGACCCATACCGGCGGCCAGTTCCAGGCCGTAGCGCGTGAACTTGCTTACGCCCTCCAGATCATCACGGCCTATCAAACGTGCGTCGATGGCGCGCGCGCCTTCACGGGTACGCAGACGTACCGACTCAAAGGTGTTCGTGGCCTTGTTCACGGCGTTGCGGCGCTGGTTTACAGCCGCGCCGACGTGAATGTAGTTGGTGCCATCAAGAAATGGCGCACCCGTCAGGCGGCCCGACAGCGCCCAGCCTTCTTCGACGTCACGATTGAACGCGGTACCGCCGCCGAAGAAGCCGAATGCACCGTACCAGTTCGGCTGGATGGTCTCGTACATGATGCCGGGCTCGCGGTTGACCTTGTAGGCGTCAGAAGCCGCTGAGCGCTCCATGAAAGTGATGCGTCGCGAACTGGTTGCGTACTCGAGGCCGAACGGCTCCTTGAAATGTCCTGCCGCCAGCCGTCCATCGCGCTGGCGCATGTGCCGGCGCACGGCCCGCTGCATGGCGCACTGGTGTTCATTCCCTCCCTCGTGTTCGGCGGGTTCCGTGATCGACATGACAGTGTCGCGCCGGCGATGCTGCTGCATGCAGGCTGGAACGCAGCCGCCATCTTGATACTGGGTCAGGTGCGCACGCCCTTGTGATCCGCGGGCGGCGTGCAGAACTGGCCAGCGCGGGGGATAATGGCGGGATATGAAACTCCAGCAACTCAGGTACGTGCTGGCCGTGGCAGAGAACGGCCTGAACATCACCGCCGCGGCTGAGCGTCTGCACACCTCGCAGCCTGCCGTCAGCAAGCAGATCCGTCAGCTCGAGGACGAGCTGGGCCTGAAGCTGTTCACCCGTCGCGGCAAGAGCCTCACGGGCATCACCGTCGAGGGGCAGGAGGTGGTGGAACGCGCCATCGTCATCCTGCGCGAGGTGGAGAACATCCAGCGCATTGCGCAGAACCTCAAGCAGGAAAGCCGCGGTGTGCTGTCGATCGGCACCACCCACACACAGGCCCGCTATGTATTGCCCGGCGTCATCACCGCGTTCAGGGAGGTCTACTCGGATGTCTCGCTGAGCCTGCACCAGGGCACCTCCGAGCAGCTCGCCGACATGGTGGAAAGCGGCCTGATCGATTTCGTCATCGCCACCGGCGGTGAGCGCCTGTTTCCCGAGCTGCTGCGCCTGCCCTGCTATCGCTGGGACCGGGTCATTCTGGTACCGCCAGACCATGGTCTGACCCGGCTGGGTCGTGCACCCACGCTGCAGGATCTCGCCGCCTATCCGCTGGTCACCTACGTGTTTTCCGAAAAGGGTGAGTCATCATTCAAGAGCGCGTTTGCCCGCCAGGGGCTGGTGCCGGATGTCGTGTTCACGGCCCGCGATGCCGATGTCATCAAGACCTATGTGCGCCTGGGGATGGGCGTGGGCGTGGTGGCCGCGATGGCGCAGGACATTGCCGACGACGGTCTGGTGGCGCTGAATGCTGCTGGCCTGTTTCCGCGCGTGACGACCTGGCTGGGTTTCCGCCGCGAGGCCGTGCTGCGTAACTACATGTTCGATTTCATCTCGCGTTTCGCAGGGCACCTGGATCCATGGACGGTGCGCCGTGCGCTCGAGACCTCCAGCCAGGCGGACGTCGATGCGCTGTTTGCCGACCAGGCGCTGCCGATGCGCGGCGCCGGCGGGGCGCTGGCCCCTGAATCCGGAGTGACGGTCTGAACGCAGGCGCTGCCAGTGTGCCCGCCGGTGCCAGCGAATCGACGCTGGGGTTGGCCGCACAGCTGCTGAGCCTGGCCAGCCAGCTGTTCGTGTTTCTGCTCGGCGTGCTGGTGCTGGCGATCATCGTGATGTTCATCATCGATGTCTCGCAGACCAAACATGCGATCCGGCGCAACTATCCTGTCATCGGTCGCTTCCGTTATCTCTTCGAACGCCTGGGCGAATTCTTCCGCCAGTATTTTTACGCGCTGGATCGCGAAGAGATGCCGTTCAACCGCGCCGAGCGTGCGTGGGTCTACCGTGCGGCGAAGGCCGTCGACAATACCCAGGCTTTCGGCTCGACGCGGGATCTGCGTCCGGCCGGGACCGTGATGTTTCTCAACACAGCCTTCCCGACGCTCTCCGAGGATGCAGCACCCACGCGGCCGGTGACGCTGGGGCCAGGCTGCGCCACGCCCTATACCACCGATCGGCTGTTCCATATTTCCGGCATGAGTTTCGGTGCGATCTCAAGACCCGCGGTGCTGGCGCTGTCCAACGGTGCGCGTCTGGCCGGCTGCTGGATGAGTACCGGCGAGGGTGGTCTGTCGCCCTACCACCTGGAAGGCGGCGGGGATATCGTCTTCCAGATCGGCACGGCCAAGTATGGTGTGCGCGATGAACATGGCCTGCTCAGCGACGCACGCCTGGCGGAGATCGCGGCCCATCCGCAGGTGCGGATGTTCGAACTCAAGCTCAGCCAGGGGGCCAAGCCCGGCAAGGGCGGCATCCTGCCGGCGGCGAAGGTTACCGCCGAAATAGCCGCCATCCGGCACATTCCCGAGGGTCAGCCCTCGATCAGTCCCAACCGCCACCCGGAAATCAGTAATGCCGGCGAACTGCTGGACATGATCGAGCGCATCCGGCGCGTCACCGGCAAACCCACGGGCCTGAAAACCTGCATCGGCGAGACGGGCTGGCTCATGGCGATGTGCGAGGAAATCTGGCAGCGTGGCATGGACGCTGCTCCGGATTTCATCAGTATCGATGGCGGTGATGGCGGCACCGGGGCGGCACCGATGGCGCTGATGGACAATGTCGGCCTGCCGCTCAAGGAGGCGCTGCCGCAGCTCGTCGACATTCTGTCCGAGCATGGTCTGCGCGAGCGCATACGCATTGTCGCCAGCGGCAAGCTGATCAACCCGACGGAAGTCGCGTGGGCGCTGTGTGCGGGTGCGGATTTTGTTGCCTCGGCGCGCGGCTTCATGTTCGCGCTGGGCTGCATCCAGGCGATGCAGTGCAATCGCAATACCTGCCCGACCGGCGTGACCACACACAACCGCAGACTGCAGCGAGGACTGGTGCCCCAGGTCAAGGCTGTGCGCGTCAGCCAGTATGCCCAATCGATCGAGCGTGACGTCGGGATGATCGCCCATTCCTGCGGCGTGCCCGAGCCCCGTCTGTTGCGACGCAGTCACTGCCGCGTCGTGCAGGGCAACGGACGTTCGGTGTCGCTGGCGCAGCTGTGGCCGGAGCTTGCGCCCGGCAGCGTTTTCGCGGGGCGTCGGGTACGGACTGAACGGCGTCGCCGGAGCGGGAAAATTTCCAGCTGTCGCACTCAAGGCCTGTGGTCAGCTCACATCGAGTAAGGGTCGGAGCGCTGCTCGAAGCTCGCCGACGCGCTGGAAACGTGCATCCGGCGACTTGGTCAGCAGCTGCTCGAGCACCGGCTGGAAACGGCTCGCGCCGTCGGCAAGCATGGGCACGGGTGCGCTGACATGTTGCTCGAGGATGGCCGCAGCGGTGTTGCCGCGATAGGGCTTTTCCCCGGTCAGCAGTTCGAAGAGCACGATGCCGGCGCTGTAGAGATCGCTTCTTTCGTCCGCAGGCTCACCTTGTGCCTGTTCCGGGCTCATGTAATAGGGTGTGCCACGGACTTCGCCAGCGACAGTGAGTTCGGTCAAATCATCGAGCTCCCGGGCCAGTCCGAAATCGATCAGTGCGACGCGCTGGTCGTCGCGCAGCATCACGTTCGAGGGTTTGAGGTCGCGATGTACGATGCCGGCTTCATGCACCAGCTCAAGTGAGTCGAGCAGCGCGCTGAACAGGCGAAGCGCCTCGCTTTGCGTCACTGACTTGCTCATGCGTGCACGCAGGTCACCGCGGGCGAAATACTCCATGGCGATGTAGCAGTAGCGACGGTTCGCCTTGAACTCGAAGATGCCGGCCACGGCCGGGTGATCGAAATACGAGATCAGGCTGAATTCGCGCGCAAAGCGCAGATACTCGGGATCCAGGGTCAACGCACCTTCGTCCGTACAAAGCGTCTTGAGCACGACGTCGCACTTGAGCTCGCGGCTGCGAGCCAGAAATACGGCGCGAAGCCCGCTGTAGTCGAGGCAGTCAATCAGCTGGTAACCGAAGGGGTTGAGGCCCATCTGCGCAGCCGTGCGCCGCGCATTGCGCATGCGCTCGCTGGTGTTGCCGCGCGGATCGCCCAGCAGCGCCTGCACGCGGCTGATCAGGAACTCCCTTGTGAGCAATGTCTGCGGTAGGTAGTCTGCCGCGCCAGCGGCCATGGTCTGCACCGCCGAATACTCGCTGCCGGATTCCGCGACAACGACAACGGGCGGATGAATACCGGAATCGCCAATGTGGCGCAGCCATGTCAGACCGCCGGCCTCCCAGCAGTCGCTGCGTGCCGCGAAGTCGATGGCAACCAGAATCACGTCATAGCTGTGCAGCGCGTGGATCTTGCGTGCCAGCATCGGCCCCGTGTCGTTGCAGGCCGTCACGGTGGCTGTCGGCCATTCCTTGATGATGTGTCGGGACAGCGTCGCGCGGGTGGTCCCATCACCTGCGGCGATGAGCACGCGCAGGCGTTCTGAGACCGCAGCTGCCTGCAGTACTGTGGCAGTGATTTCAGTGGCGGACACGGACATGCACAAACCCGGCGGCTGACACGGTCATGCCGGGCGCATGGCGACCGGATGACTGTTCACGGTAGCCACAGTCACCGAAAGCTGCCGTGACGGCGGTCACAGCGCCGCTGCGCGCGCGTGACAGGCAGGTGTACGTCAAAGAAACCGTGAAGCCGGCCCGCGTCGCAGGCCGGCTTGTCCGGTCATTTTCAGTCTTCGATCAGGAAGCTGCGCAGTTGATCGGAGCGCGAGGGGTGACGCAGCTTGCGCAGCGCCTTGGCCTCTATCTGCCGGATACGCTCGCGCGTGACGTCGAACTGCTTGCCGACTTCCTCGAGCGTGTGGTCGGTGTTCATGTCGATGCCAAAACGCATACGCAGCACTTTGGCTTCACGCGGCGTCAGGCCGGCGAGCACGGCATGGGTGGTCTCGCGCAGGCCTTCGACCGTGGCCGCATCGACCGGTGAGGCGACGGTGGTGTCTTCGATGAAGTCACCGAGGTGCGAGTCCTCGTCATCGCCGATGGGGGTCTCCATCGAAATCGGTTCCTTGGCGATCTTGAGCACCTTGCGCACCTTGTCCTCGGGCATGTCCATGCGCTCGGCGAGTTCCTCCGGCGTGGGTTCGCGGCCCATCTCCTGGAGCATCTGGCGGCTGATGCGATTGAGCTTGTTGATCGTCTCGATCATGTGCACCGGGATGCGGATGGTGCGCGCCTGGTCGGCAATCGAGCGCGTGATGGCCTGGCGGATCCACCAGGTCGCATACGTCGAGAACTTGTAGCCACGACGGTATTCGAACTTGTCGACCGCCTTCATCAGGCCGATGTTGCCCTCCTGGATGAGATCCAGGAACTGCAGGCCGCGGTTGGTGTACTTCTTGGCAATCGAGATCACCAGGCGCAGATTAGCCTCGACCATCTCCTTTTTCGCGCGGCGTGCCTTGGCCTCGCCGATGGACATCTGCCGGTTGATCTCCTTGATCTCGGCGATCGACAGATGCGCCTGTTCGGCAATCTTGGCGAGCTTCTTCTGGCGACGCACGATTTCCTCGCGCAGCTTGCCCAGCTGCGAGGAGTGCTTGCGCTTGGCGCGGATGTGCTTGTCCACCCACTCCAGATTGGTCTCGTTCTTCGGAAAGCTGTTGATGAAGTCCTTGCGCGGCATCCCTGCGTCGCGCACGCAGATCGACATGACCTCGCGCTCCAGCGCACGTATCAGGCCCACCGTCTCGCGCAGCTCGAAGACCATCAGGTCGAAGAGTTTGGGTGCGAGCTTGAACTCCATGAAAATTGCAGTGACGCCCTGACGGGCCTTCTTGGTCGTTGCGTGACGAACACCGTGTTTGTCCAGCGCGGCGAGCAGCTTCTTGAGTTCGCCGGCCAGCGCGACCATGCGTGTCTCGGTCTCGACAGGGTCGGCACCCGTGTCTACCGGATCAGCATTGTCGTCATCCTCATCCTCGTCGTCATCATCGTCGGATCCGGCTTTCGCCTTGCCCGGCTTGGTGCCGGCGTCCTTCTTTGGGGTGTTGTCATCGTCGCTGCGTACGGTGGGCGCAGCAATTTCGTCGGGAGCGTTGGGGTCGATGATGGCCGACACGATGTCCTGCAGACGGGTTTCGCCATTGCGCACGCCTTCATAGGCCCCGAGCAGCACGCTGACCGTGCCCGGGTAATGCGACAGCGCGATGCGCACCTGGTCGAGGCCTTCCTCGATGCGCTTGGCGATACGGATTTCGCCTTCGCGGGTGAGCAGTTCGACCGAGCCCATCTCGCGCATGTACATGCGTACCGGGTCGGTGGTGCGTCCAAACTCGCTGTCGACCGTGGCCAGGGCGGCCGCGGCCTCATCGGCGGCGTCGTCGTCGCTGGACACTGCGTTGTCGGAGAGCAGCAGTTCCTCGGCATCCGGCGCCTTTTCGTGCACCGTAATGCCCATATCGTTGATCATGTTGACGATGTCTTCGATCTGTTCGGGATCGACGATATCGTTGGGCAGGTGGTCGTTGACCTCGGCATAGGTCAGGTAACCCTGCTCCTTGCCTTTGGCAATGAGGAGCTTGAGTTCAGACTGGCGGGCGTCGGGCAGCTGCGGGAGATTTTGGGACAAGGCGGAACTCCTCCCAGGAGGGGCGGGCAAACGAGCAATTATAGGCTTTGATTCCTCGGGATTCCAGAAGTTCGCAGCCCTTCAGGGATCAGAGCGGGTGGCCAGCAGGCGGCGAAATTCGCGCTTTTCATCCTCCGTCAGGGCGCTGCCCTTCTCACGCAGCACGTCCACCCGGGCGCGGCGGGCCTCGGCCTCCAGGCGGGTCATGAGGTCTGCGTACTCGGCCTTTGCGGCGTCTTCGTCGACCAAAAGCTCAGTGTCGAGCAGGCGGCCGAGGTGGCGGCCTTCCGGGTGCTCTCGCCAGTGCTCGAGCAACATGGCCGAATTCATCTTCGGGCGGGCACGGACATCGGCGATGATGCCGCTCAGAAGCTCGGTCCCCGGCCGGTCCAGACCGGCCAGGAACGCAGGTTCGGGCCCGTGGAGTGCCAGCTGCGGATAGTGCAGCAGCCGCAGCAATGCCTGCCTCACCAGCGTTGCGCGTTCGCCGCGCCCCGGTCCGCGGGGCCGGCGCCGG
>JBGTIC010000127.1:0-2385 GCA_041745895.1 Gammaproteobacteria bacterium | reverse complement strand
GCCCATCGCGGCAGCCCTGCAGTCGGCGGGTTGCGCGCTTCGCGGCGACGAGGCTGCGTGTGCGCTGGTGTCGGACATGACGCCGGCCACGGAGGCCGACTGGCGCACCGAGTACCTTGATGCCATCCTCGCGGTGCGTGTCGTCGAGGACCTGGATGCTGCGATCGCGCATATCCGCAACCATGGTTCCGGTCATACCGAATCCATCGTGACCAGCGACGGCGCTGCGGCCGAGCGCTTTCTGGGCGAACTGGACAGTGCGATCCTGTTGCACAACGCCTCGACGCAGTTCGCCGACGGCGGGGAGTTCGGCATGGGCGCCGAGATCGGTATTGCCACGGGCCGAATTCATGCGCGCGGTCCGGTGGGCGTGGAACAGCTCACGAGCTTCAAGTACGTCGTGCGGGGCGCCGGTCAGACACGGCCGTGACGGTCAGTGCGCCTGCCTTCACGGCGCTGCGGCAGCCCCTGCTGCGACCGAAGCTTGAGGCCTGGCTGCTCGGACTGGCGCTGGCCTGGGTCGTTGGGTGCGGGCCTTCCTCGCAGGGGCCGGTCGAGCCCGATGCGCTGCTGCCGGCGGACGCTTACGATCGCGCGCTGCACTGCTACCTGGTGCTGACATTGACCATCGATCAGCTGACGCAGTTCGAAGGTACGGGGCCGCAGGACGGCTTTCGTGCGCGGCGCAGCACCGATGAGCTGCGCCGCGCGCGCACGCGCATGGCAGGTGCACTTGAGGAAGCCACGCTGGATGAACTGCGTGCCGACCCGTGGCCGCGACTCGAACGGCTGCTGCAGGACTTCGATGCTGACGGTGACGGGCAACTCTCCACGCGCGCAGAGGTCGAAACTTTCAACAGCCACGTGGCGGCATGCACCCGCCCTGGGAGTTCCTGATGAAAATGTCACCGGCTGCGCTGCTGTTGGCTGCGCTGGTGATGGCCACGCCTGCGGCGGCACTGGAGATCGTGCTGCGCGAATTTCGTGGCATCGGTCAGACCGACACCGAAGTCTTCTCTGCGAGTTCGCCCTGGGTGATCGAATGGTGGAGCCGGCCGCCCACAGCCATCGACCATGATCCGGCACATCTTGAGGTCTATCTCTACGATGCGACGACCAACGAGTTTCTCGGTCGCATCGTCCGCCATGCGGGTGTCGGTCGCGGTGATGTGCTGATCGAACAGGGCGGTCGCTTCAGGTTTCGTGTCCAGGGCCAGGCCACCAACTGGGAGTTGCGGGTCATGCAGATCGACGAGGAGTATGCCGAGCGCTTGCGGGAAACCCGGCGCAGGCCCGCGCGTGACCCGCGCCGGCGCTTCGAGTGGTAAGCGCGCACAGGGGCGCTAGGTGACCGCAATCGCGGGTCGTCTGCGCGTCCAGTCGGTGACAGACTCGTACGCGCTTGCCACCTGCAGCAGGCGGGCCTCGGCGAAAGGCCGCCCGATGAGCTGGAAGCCCGCCGGCAGACCGCTGGCGGTAAAGCCGGCCGGTGTTGCCAGCGCGGGCAGACCCAGATAGTTGATGGGACCCGTGCAGTGGACGAGTTTCGCGATGACGTTCCACATCGCCTCGCCGCCGCCGACATCCGTCTGGGCGATCGTGGGCACCGGGATTGCGAGAGTTGGCGCGTGCAGAACGTCGCAGCGGCCGAAAACTTCGGCCACGAAGCGTCGCAGCAGCTGCGGCCGCAGGTGCAGTGCCTGCACATAGCTCATCGCAGGAATCGCGAGGCCCGTGGCGGCACGCACGCGTACCTGCGGGGAGTAGTCCTGCCACTGGTCCCGCAGAAAGCACTCGTGCATCGCCGTGGCCTCGGCGTAAATCACCGCCCGGCCGATCTCGGTGAGGTGATCGGGGTCGGGCAGCGTCACCTCCACGCGTCTCGCACCCAGGCTCTCCAGCGCTGCAAGGCTGGCTTCCATGAGGTCCCGGACGTCGGATGTGATGTGGGTGTGAAAGTAGTTCCGTGCCACACCGATACGCAGCCCCTCGATACCGCGACCGCAGGCATGTTCGTAGTCGGACACCGGCAGGGTGCTGGAGTGGGGATCGAACGGGTCGTGGCCGGCAATGACCGACATCAGGCGCGCGCAGTCGCGGGCATTGCGTGCCAGCGGACCGGGTGTGTCCACGGAAAACGAAATACCCATCGTGCCGTGGCGACTGATCCGGCCATAGGTGGGTTTCATGCCCAGGATGCCATTGATGCAGGCGGGCAGGCGCACAGAGCCGCCGGTGTCGGAGCCCAGGCTGCCGCAGACCAGTCCGGCTGCGACCGCAACCGCTGAGCCGCTGGAAGAGCCGCCGGAGATATGGTCGTGATGCCAGGCGTTACGGCAGGGCCCGTAGTGCGCGTTGTGGCCGGTCGGGCCGAGTGCAAACTCG
>JBGTIC010000126.1:0-2060 GCA_041745895.1 Gammaproteobacteria bacterium | reverse complement strand
CCGGGCGCACCCGCCAGCACGGCCGAGCCTGGCGGGACAGAGGCAATGTCGACTTCCGCGCCGCGCGGTGCGGTGGTGTACTTTCCGGCCTGTGCAACGCGCGTGTTCGGCACGCCCGCCACTGCCTATGATCTGCTGCCGGCACCGGCAGCAATGGCGACCCTGCTCGCCCGTGCCGGCTACGAGGTCATAGTGCCCGAGCGGCTGACGGGACAGTGCTGCGGTCAGCCATTTCATTCCAAGGGCTTTCCGGAGCAGGCGTTGCGGCTGGGCACACAGCTTGCCGACCAGCTCTCGGCGCACACGAATGGCGGCGAGGTGCCGGTGATCACGGATGCATCGACCTGTGTGAAGCATCTGCGCGAATGCCACGACGGCCCCGCAGTCGAGGACGCCAGCGCGTTCCTCGCCCGCGAGGTCCTGCCGCATCTGCGTATCACGCAGCGTCTGGCGCAGCTTGCCGTTCACCACAACTGTTCGGCCCAGCGATTGGGCGGACAGGCCATGACCGCAGCGGTGGCCGGCGCATGCGCGCATACCGTCGCTGTGCTGGGTTCGGTGACCTGCTGCGGCTATGCCGGCGACAAGGGCATGTTCGTGCCGGAACTCAATGAACATGCGACGCGGTTTGCCAGGCGTTCCATGCCTCAGGGCTGCGACCTTGGAATATCCACGGTGGCGACCTGCGCCTCAGGATTGAGCGAGCACACAGGCGTGCCATTCGTCTCGCCGGCGAGCGTGCTGGAATACGTGACGCGCAGCAGCTAGGTCGCGCTGGCCTTCGCTACGCCCTGTGTTCCGGGTTCTCGTAGCCGAAACGGCAGCCGGCTTTCCAGGCCTCGCGGTTGTTGCCGTGGTTCGGCAGACCTCCTGCCTCTTTCAACATCCGCGCCAGGTGAAGCAGGTTCCAAGTCATGATCGTGGTGTTGCGCTGGGTGAAGTCATTGTTGATCCCCGCGCCGTCATCGCCATAGGACGCCCCCGGACCCGCCTCGCCGATCCAGCCGCAGTCGGCCTGTGGTGGTATTGTGTATCCGAGATGCCCGAGCGCGTAGAGGATCGACATCGCGCAATGCTTGATGCCATCTTCGTTGCCCGTAATCACGGCACCGCCAACCTTGCCGTAGAAGCTGCTTTGTCCCTTGTCGTTCAGAATCGCCGACATGGCGTAGAGACGCTCGATCATCAGGCGGCAGACAGAGCTTTCCTCTCCAAGCCAGATCGGCGTGCCCATAATCAGAATTTCAGCGGCCGCGATCTTTTTCCATAGCGCGGGCCAGGCGTCCTCGCGCCAGCCGTGCTCGGTCATGTCGGGCTGCACGCCGAAGGCGATTGGCATCCCCGCTGGTCGGATAACCTCGACCGCGACGCCAGCCCGGCGCATGATTTCCGCGGGCACGGACAACAGCAGATCAGTGTGGCTCTTCTCCTCGGGGCGCTTCAATGTGCAGTTCAGGATGACCGCCGAGAGTGCCGAAAAATCGGCCTCGTTGCCATCGCACAGCGCTTCCTGCTTTTCGTTCAGGGTCATCTCCTCACCTCGATTGGCCCGAAGGGGGTGGAGAGTTCAGGTTGCCAGGCGACCGCGGATGGGATATTCGTTGTCGCGGATGAACTTGAGTCCCTTTGCGAGGCCGGCGAGATCCGGTCGGGCGAACGGCGCGTTCGAGATATCCACAACCTGAAGCAGCCCGTCGGCGTTGATCACGAACACGCCAGGCTCGGCGAAAGGACGGTCGGTCTCCTTCTCGGAGCGCGGCTCCGAGACATACAGTCCCAGTGAGTGCATCTGCTTCACGCTCAGATCGTAACCCACCGGGAACGATACGCCAATTTCGTCCGTGAAGCTGCGGGCACGATCTTCCGGATCACTGGATATGGCGACGATGCCAACACCCGCCTTTGCGAATTCGGGCATCGTGCGCTCGAGTTCCGCGAGGTAGGTCTTGCAGATCGGGCAATGCTTGCCGCGATAGACCACCACCATCTGCCAGTCGTGATCGTCCACGGCAACGCCAAGGCGCAATTCACCGCCCGCCAGTTGCGGAACAGTGACGTCG
>JBGTIC010000125.1:0-2225 GCA_041745895.1 Gammaproteobacteria bacterium | reverse complement strand
GCGTCGCCCGCCGAAGACGATCGCCGAAATCGGCACACCGGCCGGGTCCTCGGCGCGCGGCGACCACGCCGGGTTCTGTTGGGCGGCGACCGTGAAGCGCGAGTTGGGATGGGCGGCTTTGCCGTTTCCCGGGTTGTGCTCGCGGCCCTGCCAGTCGAGCGCCGGCTCGCCGATATCCTTGTCTTCCCACCAGGGCTGGTTGTCGGCCGTGACGGCCACGTTGGTGAAAATTGTGTCGCGGCCGATCATCTCGTAGGCATTGCGATTGGTCTTGACGTTGGTGCCAGGCACGACGCCAAAGTAGCCGGCCTCCGGATTGATGGCGCGCAGCTGACCCTCGTCATCCAGATGCAACCATGCGATGTCATCTCCGACCGTCCAGATCTTCCAGCCCTCATGCGAGGCGGGTGGCAGCAGCATGGCCAGGTTGGTTTTGCCGCAGGCCGATGGAAAGGCGCAGGCCAGATAGTGGGTCTCGCCCTGCGGGCTCTCCACGCCGACGATGAGCATGTGCTCGGCCAGCCAGCCTTCCTGCCGGGCCTGCCAGCTGGCGATGCGCAGCGCGTGGCATTTCTTGCCCAGCAGCGCGTTGCCGCCGTAGCCCGAGCCGAAACTCTTGATCGTCAGCTCTTCAGGGAAGTGCATGATGAAGCGTTGCTCGGGGTCGAGCTCGCCGATCGAGTGCAGTCCGCGCACGAAGCTGTCGTCACGCTCGATCCGCGCCAGCGCGGCAGCGCCCATCCGCGTCATCAGACGCATGTTCACGGCAACGTAGGGGCTGTCGGTGATCTCCACGCCACAGCGCGCATAGGGCGACTCGATCGGCCCCATGCAATAGGGGATCACGTACATGGTGCGACCCTGCATGCAGCCCTCAAAAAGGCTGTCCATGCGCGCGTGGGCCTCCTGGGGTGCCAGCCAGTGATTGTTCGGGCCGGCATCGTCGCGCTCGCGTGTGCACACAAAGGTGAGGTGCTCCACGCGGGCCACGTCTGTGGGGTCCGACCGGTGCAGATAACAGCCGGGGTGCGTGCCTTGATTGAGTTCGAGAAGCTCACCACCTGCCAGCATCTGCTCGACAAGACCCTGATATTCGGTCTCGGAGCCGTCGCACCAATGGATGTGGTCGGGGCGGGTCAGGCGGGCAACCTCGTCCACCCATGTCTGCAGGTCCTGGTTCGTCGTGGCCATGAGTTCTCGATCGTGAAGCGGGCGGCCGGCTTTGAGCCGGTGCGAAAAAACCGTAATTATAACCCCCATCGGCACGCAGGCCGCATTCTGTGTACACATAAGCTGGCACCGGTCCACGCTTTGGTGACCCGGTCTCTCGCCTGCTGGCGGAGCGAACTGGCCCGCTTGCGGGAATTTCGGGTGCGGCCCGCCGGCGGTGTGCAGGGTATAGTGTCGCCCCGATGAACGACTGGGTGCAGGAATTTTCCGCAGACTCGCCGCTGGCCATGGCGGTCGAGGGCTTTGCCCCCCGGGCCGAACAGCAGCTCATGGCAGAGCGTGTCGGTCGCGCGCTGGCCACTGGCCGCAGCCTGGTCATCGAGGCCGGCACCGGCATCGGCAAGACCTTCGCCTACCTGGTGCCCGCGCTGACATCCGGTCGCCGGGTAATCATTTCCACGGGTACGCGCAATCTCCAGGATCAGCTGTACGAACGTGATCTGCCGACCGTGTGTTCGGCGCTGGGCCGCCCCGTTGCGGTGGCGCTGCTCAAAGGGCGGGCAAACTACCTGTGTCTGCATCGCCTGGCGCTGGCCGATGCGGGCGAACTGCGCCTGAGCAGCCGCGAGCTGGCCGCCGAGCTTTCGCATGTGCGCGAGTGGGCACGCAGCACGCTGACCGGCGACATCGCCGAGGTCTCCGGTATCGATGAGGCCAGTCGCCTGTGGCCGCAGGTAACCTCGACGGTCGAGAACTGCCTGGGTACCCGCTGCGATGACTATCAGCGTTGCCATGTCGTGCGTGCACGGCGACAGGCGCAGGAGGCGCAGATCGTCGTGGTCAATCATCATCTGCTCCTGGCGGACCTGGCGCTCAAGGAGGACGGCTTTGGCGAGTTGCTGCCCGGTGCCGATGCCGTGATCGTGGACGAGGCCCACCAGCTGCCCGACACTGCCGTGCAGTTTTTCGGCATCGCGGTGTCGTCGCGGGGACTCACCGGCCTGGTGCGCGACCTGCGTCTGGAGGCCCGCCGCGCGGCCGGTGCTTCGGCTGCC
>JBGTIC010000124.1:0-4326 GCA_041745895.1 Gammaproteobacteria bacterium | reverse complement strand
GACCAGGCCTCGCGCCAGGTGCGTGCCGGCGCCTGCCCGCCCCGGTCCTGCTCAGGATCAGGCCCCGGGTCGGGCCTGGGACCCGCCTCAGAGGCTGTGGTCATAGTCGATGATCAGCGGCGCGTGATCGGAAAACCACTGGCCGGTGTAGATGTCCGCGGCGCGCACCTTGTCGGCCAGCCCCGGCGTGATGACCTGATAGTCGATGCGCCATCCGACGTTGTTGGCGCGCGCGCGTCCGCGGTTGGACCACCAGGTGTAGCGATCCGGGCGCGGGTCGACGAGGCGGAACGCATCGACGAAGCCGCGCGCACCGAACAGCGTGTCCATCCACGCACGCTCTTCGGGCAGGAAGCCGGAGTTCTTCTGATTGCTCTTCCAGTTCTTCAGATCGATGGGCTTGTGCGCGATGTTCCAGTCGCCGCACAGCACATACTCACGCCTGCGCCGGCGCATCCGATGCAGGTGCTCGGCGAAGGCTTCGAGAAAGCGGTACTTGGCCGCCTGGCGAAGCTCGCTTGAACTGCCCGAGGGCAGATATACCGAGACCACCGAAAGCCCTGGAAACTGGGCCTCCACGTAGCGGCCTTCAGCATCGAACTCGGGCACGCCCAGTTGCGTGATGATGCGCCGCGGCGCCTGGCGTGTGTAGATCGCCACGCCGCTGTAACCGGGCTTCTGCGCATCCACGTACTGGCAGTGATAGCCCTGCGGGCGGAATGCCGGGTCCGTGAGCTGGTGCTGCTGCGCCTTGGTTTCCTGGATGCACACGACATCGGCATGCTGTTCGGAAAGCCAGTCGAACATGCCCTTGCGATGAGCAGAACGGATGCCGTTGGCATTGAGGGTAATGATGCGCATGAAACTGACTTAAGCTCCTGACCGCAGAAACTTGCGCGTGTATCATACCCGCACATTCTCGCGACCAAGGCGCCCATGCAAGCCTACAAGAACCAGTTTCTGGAACTCGCGCTGGAACTCGGCGTGCTTCAGTTCGGTGAGTTCAAACTCAAGTCCGGGCGTATCAGTCCGTATTTCTTCAACGCCGGGCTGTTCAACACGGGCTACGCGGCCGCGAAGCTCGGCCGTTTCTATGCCGCGGCGATCATCGATGCCGACCTGCAGTTCGACATGCTGTTCGGGCCGGCCTACAAGGGCATCCCGCTGGCTGCATTGACGGCCGCATCGCTCGCCGAGCAGCACGACGAAGACGTGCCCTATGCGTTCAACCGCAAGGAAGCCAAGACCCACGGCGAAGGCGGTGTCATCATCGGCGCACCGCTTGAAGGCCGTGTGCTGATCGTCGATGACGTGATCACGGCGGGCACCGCGATCGGCGAGGCCGTCGAGCTGATCCGCGAGCATGGCGCGGAACCCGCGGGCGTGGTCATTTCGCTGGACCGCCAGGAGATCGGCAAGGGCACCCGCTCGGCGGTGCAGGACGTCGAGCGCACGCTGGGAGTGCCGGTGTGCAGCATCGTACGCCTCGAAGATCTCATCGAGCACCTCGAGGAATCCGAAGAATACGGCGCGCACCTCGCGGCCGTGCAGGGCTACCGAAACCGCTACGGCGTCGCCGAGACAGGCTCGGGGCTGCCGGGCTGACGCACAGGCTGCGATTTGCGTCGCAGTTTGCCGGCCGCGGACGTGACGGCGCGCACAATGGCCCGGTAGGCGGCCGCCCGGGCCTCTGTTATGGTTAGCAATGGCTGAAGACTCAGAGCGAGTGTCGATGCGCCCTATCGTCCTAGCGTTGACCGCGACCTGCCTGGTCGCGATTGGCACCGTCGCACAGGCGGGGCCCACCTATCGCTGGGTGGACAGTGAGGGCGCGGTGCACTATGGCGATCGCGTCCCCCCCGAATACGCCGAGCAGCGCAGCGATGTTCTGAACCGTCACGGCGTGCCGGTAGGTTCGCGCGACGGTCTGCTCAGCGATGCCGAGCGCGCCGCCGAGCAGCGTGAGGCGGAAGCACAGGAGGCGCGCATCGCCCAGCAGCGCCGCGACCGCGTACTGCTCGACACCTACATGTCGGTCGAGGAGATCCGCATGCTGCGTGACCGGCGCCTGGAAATGCTTCAGGCGCAGCTCGATGTCACGGCCGGCACGCTGGAGCGACTCTATCACCAGCTTCACGAACTGGAGATGCTGGCCGAAGAATATCAGCCTTACAACACCCAGGCGGATGCACCGCGTATTTCCGACGCACTGGCCAACGACCTGGCCAGCACCCAGGCCTCGGTGCTCAACTACGAGCGCACGCTCGCCAATGGCCGCCAGGAGCAGACGCGCCTGGTGGCGAGCTTCGACGAAGACATCAGCCGTTTCGAGGAACTGCAGGCTCAGCGTCGCAGCAGAGTTCGCTAGTCGGCGCGAGCGGCGTTCGCGCCATGGCAGCTGCGATGCGCTTCAGCGCCGCCCGGTGTGCCCGAAGCCCCCGGCCCCGCGCTCGCTTTGTGAGAACGCCTCGACCACCTCGAAGCTAGCCTGCAGCACCGGCACGATCACCATCTGCGCAATGCGCTCGCCGGGCTCGATGACGAAGCTCGACTGGCCGCGATTCCAGCACGACACGAACACCTGCCCCTGGTAGTCCGAGTCGATCAGCCCGACCAGGTTACCCAGCACGATGCCGTGCTTGTGACCCAGCCCGGAACGCGGCAGCAGCATCGCCGCCATACCGGGATCGGCGAGATGAATCGCAAGGCCCGTGGGAATCAGCTCGGTAGCCCCCGGCGCCAGGGTCAGCGGTGCCTCGAGGCAGGCGCGCAGATCGAGCCCGGCCGAGCCTTCAGTGGCATACGCGGGCAGCCCCAGCTCGTGCAGCCGGGCATCGAGGATGCGCAGCTGCACCGTCACCGCCGCCGCGCTCAAGCTGCGGTCACCGCGCACTGGCCGCCCAGGCGCGCAGCGATCAGGGCAATGAGTTCATCGGCAAGCTTTGCCTTTGCCGCGCGTGCGAACACCTCGCGACCATCGTCAGGCCACAGCACGACCAGCTCGTTGTCGTCGGTGTCGAAGGCCAGACCCTCGCCCACACGGTTGGCGATGATCATGTCCAGGCGCTTCTTCTCGAGCTTCTGGTGCGCATAGTGCTCGACGTCGTGGGTTTCAGCGGCGAAGCCCACGGTGAAAGGACGCTGCTCGAGAGCCGCGACACTGGCCAGCGTATCGGGCGCGCGCTGCAGGCACAGCGTCATCTTCTCCTCGGTCTTCTTGATCTTGCGATCCGGGCAGTGCTCGGGCCGGTAGTCGGCCACTGCGGCCGCTGCGATGAACACATGGCAGCCGGCGAGATGTTCATGCACCGCGGCGTGCAGCTGCTCGGCGGTCTCGATGTCGATGCGCTCGACACCCGCAGGGGTGGGCAGGTGCACCGGCCCGCAGACCAGGCGCACCCGGGCACCTGCGCGAAGTGCCGCCTGCGCCAGCGCGAAGCCCATCTTTCCGGAACTGCGGTTGGTCAGGTAACGCACCGGATCGATCGGCTCGCGGGTGGGACCGGCGGTGATCATCACGGTCTTGCCAGCCAGCAGCGTCGAGCGACTGCCGGCATCCAGGAGTGCTGTCACCAGTTCGCCGGGCTCGAGCATACGGCCCGGACCGGTCTCGCCGCAGGCCTGGTCACCCACCCCGGGCCCCAGCAGCATGATGCCGCGACGGGTGAGCGTGGCGCAGTTGTCGCGGGTGGCGGCATTCGTCCACATCAGGTGGTTCATTGCAGGCGCCAGGTAGATCGGTGCAGCGGTGGCCAGACACAGCGTGCTGAGCAAATCGTCGGCCAGCCCCACGGCCAGTCGCGCAATGCACTGCGCCGTGGCCGGGGCCACCAGCACCACATCGGCCCAGCGTGCCAGCTCGATGTGGCCCATGGCCGCCTCGGCGGCTTCATCCCACAGGTCATCGCGCACCGGCCGGCCCGACAGGGCCTGCAGCGTGGCAGCGCCCAGAAATTCTTTGGCGCCGGCCGTCATGACGACCTGCACCTCGCAGCCGCGCGCGCGCAGCGCACGCACGAGCTCAGCACTCTTGTAGGCGGCAATGCCGCCGGTGACACCGAGAAGCACACGGGTTGCGGCGCTCAAAAACGGCTCCTGCAAGGGTTTCGCACGGAAGCTTACGTTTGCGCCGCGGCTAAAGCCAATAGAAGGCAGACGACCGGATACGGCAACAGCCCCCAGATTGACTGCTCGCCCGCTGGCCCGCGCGCCTGCTCTACTGCTGACCCATGAGCCTGATGGCAGAGTTGATCGCACGCCTGGCGCGCCGGGGCCCCGAGAGCCTGGAGGATGCGGAGCTGCTGGCGCTGTTGTTGGGGCATGCAC